>CABMOY010000134.1 GCA_902388345.1 uncultured Collinsella sp. | reverse complement strand
GAAGCCGCGTTTCCTGCTGAATCATTGATTCTCCTTAGCCGAGCTGGTTCTCCCCGAGCACCCTGCCTGCCTATACCAGCGCAGGCAGGGTGTCTCGCGGAGCCTTGCCGAACTTGTTTACTTGGCGCGCTCGATGATGGATTCGAGACGCCAACGCTTGGTCTTGCTCAGAGGCCGAGTTTCCATAATACTCACGAGGTCGCCAACATGGGCGTCGTTGTGTTCATCATGGGCCTTGACCTTCTTGGTGGAGCGGACGACCTTGCCGTACAGCGGGTGGGTCGAACGCTGTTCGAGCTCGACGGTGATGGTCTTGTCCATTGCCTCGGACACGACATAACCGCGACGAACCTTGCGGAAGTTGCGCTCTGTAGTATCAGCCATGCTTACTTCTCCTCCGACTTGGTCTCGGTAGCCTCAGGCTCCTGGCTGATGCCGAGCTCACGCTCGCGCAGGACGGTGTACATCCTGGCGATGTCGTGCTTGACCGCCTTGAGGCGGGCAGTGTTGTCGAGCTGACCGGTGGCAGCCTGGAAGCGCAGGTTGAACAGCTCTTCCTTGGACTTCTTGAGGAAGCCCTCGATCTCTGCGTTGGTCTTCTCGTTCAGATTCTTGATTGCGTAATCAGCGGTACCGACTGCCATCAGATATCACCACCTTCACGTGCGATAATGCGGCACTTCATCGGGAGCTTGTCGATAGCGCGGCGGAGGGCTTCCTTAGCGATGTCCTCGGACACACCACCGATTTCGAACATCACGCGACCAGGGCGCACGTTCGCAATCCAGAACTCCGGGGCACCCTTACCGGAACCCATTCGGGCACCGAGCGGGTGCTTGGTCAGCGGACGATCCGGGAAGATCGTGATCCACACGCGGCCACCACGCTTGATGTAGCGGGTCATGGCGATACGCGCGGCTTCGATCTGACGGTTGGTCACGTAGGCCGGGGCGAGGGACTGGATGGCGAAATCACCGAAGTTGATCTCGTTGCCGCCCTTGGACATGCCAGAACGCACAGGGCGGTGCTGCTTGCGGTACTTAGTCCTCTTGGGGATAAGCATTCTTGCTCACTCCTTCGTTTCTGCAGCCGGAGCGGCCTCGGCGAGAGCCTCAGCCTTGGGGGCTTCGGCGGCCTGCGGGGCGGCGGAACGGTTGCCACGGCGCGGGCGGCGATCGCCACCACGACGGCCCGGACGGTTGTTCTGCTGAGCCTGCTGCTCTTCGAACTCGGATTCGGTCATGTCGCCCTTGTAGATCCAGACCTTGACGCCGATACGGCCGTACGTGGTCTTGGCCTCGAAGAAGCCGTAATCGATGAGGGCGCGGAGGGTCTGCAGCGGAACGCGGCCCTCACGGTAGAACTCGGAACGGCTCATTTCCGCACCGCCGAGGCGGCCGGAGAGCTTGATGCGGATACCCTTGGCACCGGCGCGCATGGCGTCCTGCTGGGCCTTACGCATGGCACGACGGAAGGTGACGCGGTTGGTCAGCTGCTCAGCGATGCCCTGAGCGACGAGCTGGGCGTCCAGCGCGGCGTTCTTGACTTCGAAGATGTTGAGCTGGACCTGCTTGCCGGTCAGCTT
>CABMOY010000133.1 GCA_902388345.1 uncultured Collinsella sp. | reverse complement strand
CGATGGCCTGGGCATCATGCGCGGCTCGTGCACGCGCCTGGAGTCGAGCCGCCTGAAGGTGCCGCACGTGGGCTGGGACCAGGTGCGCATGACGCCCGCCGGTGCGGCCGATCCGTTGCTTGCCGGTTTTGCCGAGGGCGCCAACATGTATTTCACTCACAGCTACGCGGTGGCCGACGACGTCGATGCCGCCGATGTGTTGGCGCGCACGCACTATACACGGAGCTTCCCGTGCATCGTGCGCCACGGCAACGTGTGGGGCTGCCAGTTCCATCCCGAGAAATCCTCTGCGCTGGGTCAGCGCATCCTTAAGAACTTCGTGAGCATCGTCGAGGGGGCCGGCCGATGATTCTGTTTCCCGCAATCGATTTGATCGGCGGCAAGGTCGTGCGCCTGGAGCGCGGCGACCGGAGCCGCTGTAAGGTGTATTCTGACGACCCCGTGGCCGTTGCCCGCTCCTTTGCCGAGCAGGGCGCGAGCTGGGTGCACGTCGTCGACCTGTCCGCTGCCTTTGGCGAGGACGAGGACGCGTGCGCTGCCAACTCGGCAGCGATTAAGGCCATCTGCGGCGTCGACGGTCTGTCCGCGGACGTGGGCGGCGGCGTTCGTTCGCTCGCGCGCATCGACGAGCTGGCCGGCTACGGCGCGCGTCGCATCGCGCTAGGCACGGTGCTCGTGACCGAGCCGGGATTTGCCGAGGTGGCGGCGCAAGGCTTTGGCGAGTTACTGGTGGCAGACATTGCCGCCCGTGACGGCCAGGTCAAGGTGAATGGTTGGCGCGACGGCGCGGGTGTGGCGCTCGACGACGCCGTGGCGCAGCTCACCGAGCTGGGCTTTAAACATCTGGTGTATACCGATATCGCGCGCGACGGTATGCAGACGGGCATCGACGTGGCAGCATATCGCCACGTGGCCGAGGTCGCGGGCTTTCCCGTTGTGGCGTCGGGCGGCATCTCGACGCTCGATGATATCCGTGCGCTCGCCGCGGTGGGCGAGGGCGCTATTGAGGGCGCCATCACCGGTCGCGCGCTCTACGAGGGCAACTTTACGCTGGTACAGGCGTTGGCCGCCGCGCGAGGGGAGGAGTAGCCCATGCTTACCAAACGCGTCATTCCCTGCCTGGACGTTAAGGACGGCCGCGTGGTCAAGGGCGTCAACTTTGTGAGCCTGCGCGATGCGGGCGATCCGGTGGAGCTTGCCCGTGCCTACGATCGCGAGGGTGCGGACGAGGTCGTGTTCCTGGACATCACTGCCACGAGCGACAACCGTGCGACGACCATCGAGATGGCGGCGCATGCGGCCGAGGAGCTCGCCATTCCCTACACCGTGGGCGGTGGCTTTCGCGACCTTGCGGGCATGCGAACGATGGTGGCGGCCGGTGCCGACAAGGTATCGCTCAACTCTGCCGCCGTGCGCGACCCGTTGCTGATCAGCCAAGCTGCCGCGGCGTTTGGCAGCCAGGCCGTGGTCGTGGCGATCGATGCCAAGCGCGTCGGCCTGCCTGGGCAGCCGGATGCCGACAAGTGGGAGGTCTTTACCGCGGGAGGCCGCAATGCCACGGGTATCGACGCGGTGGCGTGGGCCGAGGAGGCGGCTCGCCGCGGCGCCG
>CABMOY010000132.1 GCA_902388345.1 uncultured Collinsella sp. | reverse complement strand
GATTCGCTCGACAGCTCACCATAGCCGCGATCCTCGTCCAGATGCATCTGGCGAATGCGCTCGGTGTTGCCGCCGTGAAGCACATCGGCGATGAGCGACTTGCCAAAGCGCATGGGACGCGTGGCCACATAGCGCACGGCGGCGCGAGCCATACCGGTGACGTCCTCGACCTCGAACTGCGTGAGGCAGTTGCTGCAGTTGCCGCAGCCCTCGGCGTCGTCTGTGGCGGTGGCGCCCGCACCAGCCGCAGCAGCATGCTCGGCCGCGGCCTCGTCGCCAAAGTAGCGCAGCATGTATTCGCGCAGGCAGCCGGTAGTATTGCAGTAGCCCTCCATCTGGCTGAGCAGACGATATCGATTCTGGAGCGCCCACGCGCGTTGCTCGTCATCGAGCGCCTCGTCGGCAGCGTCGCCGCGGTCGATCAAAAAACGACGCATGCGAAAATCGTTGCCGTTCCACAGCAGGTGGCAGCTGGCCGGATCGCCATCGCGGCCGGCGCGGCCCGCCTCCTGATAGTAAGCCTCGATGCTCTCGGGCACGTTGTTATGGATGACGTAGCGCACGTTGGGCTTGTCGATACCCATGCCAAAGGCGTTGGTGGCGACCATCACCTGAATGTCGTCGTCGATAAAGGCACGCTGGCTCTGACGACGGGCGTCGTTGCCCATGCCGGCATGGTAGCGGCCCACGCGAATGCCGCTGGGGCCCAACGCCTCAGCAAGCTCGCCTGCCAGCACATCGACGGTCTTGCGGGTCGAGCAATACACGATGCCGCTCTCGCTCGAATGCGCGATCACATAGTCGCGCACCCACGCGGTCTTAGCCTTGTCGCCCATCTCCTCGCAGCCAAAGTAGAGGTTCTTGCGATCGAAGCCCGTCACCACCGTCGCCGGGTTTTGCAGGCCGAGCATCTGCTGAATGTCCGCACGCACGCGCTCAGTCGCTGTAGCGGTAAAGGCCGCCACGATGGGGCGCTGCGGCAGGGAATCGATGAACTCGCGAATCTGCAGATAGGCGGGACGGAAATCCTGACCCCATTGGCTCACGCAGTGGGCCTCGTCAATGGCCACGAGCGGAACGCCGATGCCGCCTTCGACCGCAGCTTCCTGCGCAAAGGCCAGAAAACGCGGCTCGAGCAGGCGCTCAGGTGCCACATACATAAGCTGGTAGCGACCCTCGCGCGCCCGCTTGAGCACGGTATTTTGCTGAGCCGGCGTAAGGCTGGAGTTGAGATAGCTGGGGCGCGCGCGCGCCGCGAGCAGTGCGCGGGTCTGGTCCTCCATAAGCGACAGCAACGGACTCACCACAAAGGTGATGCCGGGCAGCATGAGCGCAGGCACCTGGTAGCAAATGGACTTGCCGGCGCCTGTGGGCATAACGCCCAGCGCGTCGCGGCCGGCAAGGATCGCATCGACCATGCGGTCCTGCCCCGGGCGAAACGAGGTGTAGCCAAAATAGGCGCCGAGCGTGTCGAGCGCCATCTGCTGCATGCTATCGGTCATGGTTTCCTAACGTCCAAGTCATCTGCCGCCGATTATACGCCGCCACGCGGACCGGTGCCGCACGGCTGCCGGCCACGCTCATTCTGCGGTAGTCATTGGGGACGTTCTTGAATGACTAGTCATTCAAGAACGTCCATTACAGTCGAAATTGTCAGCCCGGGCCCGTCTCGGGCTACGATTGAGG
>CABMOY010000131.1 GCA_902388345.1 uncultured Collinsella sp. | reverse complement strand
TCGCGCCCTTGAAGTTGAACGTCAGATTGTCCAAATGCGGCCCGCGCAGCGTCGGCCGGTTACGGCGTTTGGAAAACGCCGTAACCTACAAAATGAGCATGGCGTCGCCAAAGCTGAAGAAGCGGTAGCGCTCCTCGATGGCGGCGGCGTAGGCATCCATGATCTGGTCGCGGGTGGCAAGCGCGCTTACGAGCATCATGAGCGTGGAGCGCGGCACGTGGAAGTTCGTGATCAGCGCGTCGACCACGTGATAGGTCGAGCCGGGCATGAGGTAGAGCTGCGTCGTGGCGTTCTCGCGCACCACGATGTCACCGCGGCCGAGCGTGTCGGCGCCGTCCTCGAGGCCTTCAAAATAGCGCGCCGTCACAGCCGGATCGGACACCGGAGCATCGGCGTCAAACGCGCTCTCGAGCGAGCGCACCGCCGTGGTACCGACAGCAATCACACGATGGCCCTCGGCCTTCGCCTTATGCACGGCGTCGACAACCTCCTGCGACACGTGGTAGCGCTCGGTGTGCATCACATGCTGCGTGGGATCGTCCTCCTCCACCAGACGGAAGGTATCGATGCCCACCTCGAGTTCGACGGCGGCAAACTTGGCACCCTTGGCCTCGATGGCAGCCATAAGCTCGGGCGTAAAGTGCAGACCCGCCGTGGGAGCGGCAGCCGAGTGCTCTTCCTTCATGGCGTAGACGGTCTGGTACTTCTCGGGGTCGCCCTCGTAATCGGTAATGTAGGGCGGCAGCGGCACGTGGCCGGCAGCATGGATGGCCTCGTCGAGCGTGCAAGGGTCGCCGGCGGCATTGCAACCGGCCGGCTCAAAGCGCACCAGACGGCCACCGCGGCTATCGGTGACAAAGTCGATGACCTCGGCCGTCAGCACCACGGGAGCCCCCTCGGGCGCATGGGCGCCACCGGCGCGATACTCAATCTGAGCACCGGGCTTCAGGCGCTTGCCCGGCTTGACCAGGCACTCCCACACATGGCCGAGCGGATCCACATCCTCACGGCGCTTGAGCAGCAGCGTCTCGACCACGCCACCCGAGCCGGCCTTGCGACCGATCAGGCGGGCCGGCATCACGCGCGTCTGGTTGATGACGAGCACATCGCCCGGCTCGATATAGTCGATGATGTCGCGGAAGATGCGGTGCTCAACGGTACCGCCGTGCTCCAGCGGCTTCCCCGCCTGGGAGCCTTTGCGATCCACCACCAGCAGGCGGCAGGAGTCGCGCGGCTCGGCAGGAGCCTGGGCGATCAGTTCCTCAGGAAGGTTGTAGTCAAAATCATCGGTACGCATAGACACGTCGGATACTCCTTATATAGCTAAAGTCCGCTCTACATCCTAGCAGGCTGCCAGCTCAAAAGAACTACTTTTTGGACGCTTTGCGCTCGTCGCGGATGCGAGCGCGGTCCATGGCCGCCTCGACGGCCGAGAATCGGCAGCCGCAGTAATTCTGCCGATACATGCCCAGCTCACGCGAACGACGCGTGGCCTCGGGATAATACGGGCGAAAATCGCGAATCACCGGGGTGAGACCGCGGGCGACAGCCAGACGCTCCAAAACATCATTGCAGGTATCGAACAGCTGATACGGCGAGACGGCGAGCGTCGTGCCCACAAACTCAAACCCGCGCTCCTGGGCCACGCGGCACGCCTCGGCCAAGCGCAGGGCATAGCACGCGCGACAGCGACGGGGTCGATCGGCGACCGGCGGG
>CABMOY010000130.1 GCA_902388345.1 uncultured Collinsella sp. | reverse complement strand
TCATCGAGCAGGCGCCCCGCCTCGGCGCGGCTGATGCCCGGACGCGCCAGCATGGGGTTAGCTGCCACGCCAGCAACGGCGTCATCGTTCAACGCGCGGAAAAGCTCCGACATAAACCACGTTTGATACCCTTGCGGATAGTCGCTCCAGGTACCACCGAGCACGATGAGCTCTATCTTGTCGGTCGCATGCCCCATCTGCGAAAGCGCCGTCAAACGGGCACTCACCTGCAGATACGGATCAAAGCAGTTTTGCTCCGCACGGGCACACGCCGGCTCAGCGTGCAGATAGCTCTTGGGCATGCGCAGATCGTTGGGACAAAATAGGCAATCGCCCGAGCATGGCCAGGGCTTGGTGATAACGGTAATGGTCGCCACGCCCGAAGCCGTGCGGCGCGGCTTCATGCGCAACACCCGCAGCAGTTGACGCTCCAACTCGGCATCAACATTCCAGGCAGCCCACCGAGTCGGCTCCTCACGTTTAACCCGCTGGTAGAACGGCAGCAGACGGCGCTTGGCCAAATCGCGTTTGTCGGCACCCTCACGGCGCGCCTCGGCATGTATCAGTTTGACGAGCGCTTTGTCGTCCATGGTCTCGTCGCGACGCAGAGCCTCGAGTATGTTCAAGATAATCTGTTCCATGCCCCCATTGTAAAGGCAAAGGCGCCGGAGCCCGTCACGGCTCCGGCGCCTCCATCAAAGAGCGTGCCTAAATGTACCGATCTACGAAAACCGCATGTCACTCCGGATCAAACGACATGTCGCCCGAACCGACCTTAAAACGATACGTGGCTGACTTATCACCGTTGTCGAATTCAAGATTCAATATGGTCTCGCCATCGTAGCCAAGCGGAAGGAAATCGCTCTCGAAGTCACCGCTGCCCACGGTGAGGCTCGCCTTAAAGCCCGTAGAGTTCGGAACCGTTATCTCCACATCGCCCGAGTCCACGCTTACGTCCATCGACTTCGCGGGGGCCTGGTAGAGCTCGAACGTCACATCGCCCGAACCGACCTCGGCATTCAGGGTATCAGTTACAGTGCCCGCGAACTCGATGTCTCCCGAGTCCAACGTCAAATCGAAGTCGTGGCACGCAATGTCCGTAATCGTCAGATCCCCCGACCCCACATTCGCCGAAATGTCCATCATGTTATCGGCAAGCTCGCGCGGCAGCTCGATGGTGACCGTACGGTCAAGCGCACGCTCGTCATCGCAGTCGAACTGGTTAATCTTGAGCGTAGAGCCCCTAATCTCGGCCAGATTTTGCGTGGCAGCATCGTAAGCAGTTACTCCTTTTGCAACGCGACCACTCTCGATGACACGCACCGGTCCATCGGAAACGTACTTGACCTCGACCGTGCCCGACGTCACGTCCAAGTCAAGCGATGTGAACGCGTCGGCATCAAACGTTTCGCTCGAAAGCTGTTGAGGCCGAGCGGAATAGTTACCGCTATCCAAAAGATCGTCCTCGTCAAGCGCATCGTCCATACCAGACAAGCCGGATACAACATCGTCGAGATCCCACGGACCATCAAAATGAATCAAAGTCCGCGAAGTGCCAAAGACAAGTCCAATGATAAGCACAAACGCTCCGATGCCAATGCCCAAGCGCCTCTTAGACTCATGCGAGAGCTTCATCATTCATCACCTTCTTTGGCACTCGACTCAGCAGTGGTCGCGGCAGCCATGCCAGCGTCAACCGCAGTGGAAACGTCCTCCCCCTTAGTCCTAGCGACCGCCGGCACCGGACCAACCTGGATATCCCCACGTGCCCAATCGCCATCGAGCGCACGCGCCACCCAGTGATAGATGGGAATCGTAAAGAAGATCAGTGCGGGAAAGGGGCTGGCACCAACCAGGAACATCAGTAAAAAGAACAGCAGCCAGCACACGGCCCAATACGGGAACGACTGGAACGGGCCCTTCACCGGAGTCGAACCAACTGCGCCGCCACTCGTCGCCTGCGCCGTAGCGGCATTGGCGGCCTGCGCACTCCAGCTTGCCGCTTGCGCCGCCTTGGCCGCAGCATCACTCGCCTGCGTTGCCGCCTCGGTAGCG
>CABMOY010000129.1 GCA_902388345.1 uncultured Collinsella sp. | reverse complement strand
GCCTGTTGCCGATAGTTCAAACGCGGCGGCAGCTCCTTCGATGCCGATTGTTTTGACCGATCTGGAGCGGAAATCCCTAGCGGGGGAGCGCGAGCTGCTGACGATGCTTACGAGCTACCCCGATCTGTTCCGCACGTATGCCGACCGCATTTGTTCTATCGAATGGGTCGATCCGCGTCACGAGTCCATTGCGTGGGCCGTGCTCGCGACGCCGCCGGGCACCGATCCTGCGGCCTGCATGGATGCGGCGCGCGCGGTGTGTCCCGAGGCGGCCTCCCTTGTCAGCGCCGGGCGCATCTCGGCAACGAGTGAGCACCCGACCGAGACGAACATCGTCTTTATGCTCGATACGCTCGAGCTCTACACCATCAAGCGTCGCATGCGAGCCGCGCAGGCCAAGTTGCGTCAGAACCGTTCACTCGACGATGAGGCCCGTCGCGTGCTGACGATGCAGGCGATGCAAGATTCGCAGCGCCAGCGCGAGCTCCAAAAGTCGATTGGTGGCGTAGCCGACCCGTTCCGTTTGATCGGTTTAGAGACTGCTGGCGCCGACCAGGCCTAGATGTTGTGGTCAACCAGCGTATTCTCGCCTATATCCAGTCTGAATTTTGGGTATAGACGTCAATGTGTGTGCTATAGTAATGAGTCCTGTGGACTACGAAGGGAGAATCTGTGCCAAAAAAGAGTGAGAGCACGGGTACTGGGCTGGAATCCTACGTTGCAAAGCTCATGGGCAACGGCTCTAACAGGACTTCGGTAACCGAGGACGAGATTCAGGTCGCCCTGAAGGATATCGATGTTTCTGACGAGCAGCTCAACGCGGTGTATTCCGCGCTGCGCAACAGCGGCATCCAGATTATCTCCGCGAGCGGAAACGACGACGCCCCCATGGACGTCGACGATGACGATAACGATACCGATGATTTTGATGACGACGACGAGCACGATTCCGGCTCGCTCGACGATCACGAGCTTAAGATGGCCCGTCAGGCCGACGCCGAGATGGGTTCGTCCAAGAGCAAAAAGAAGCGCACCGTGCGCACGTCCCGTTCGCGTTCGCGCGTGCGTGGTATCGACGCCTCCACGGTGATGCTGACCGGCGACCCGGTTCGTATGTACCTCAAGGAGATCGGTAAGGTCGACCTGCTGACCGCATCTGAAGAGGTCGATCTGGCCATGAAGATCGAGGCCGGTCTCGAGGCTACCGAGAAGCTCGAGGCAAATGAGGCTGGCGAGATCGAGCTCACGCGTGCCGAGATGCGTCGTCTTACGCGTATCGAGAACGTTGGTCTTGAGGCCAAGCAGGCGCTCATCAGCGCAAACCTGCGTCTGGTCGTCTCCATTGCCAAGCGCTATGTCGGCCGTGGCATGCTGTTCCTGGATCTGATCCAGGAGGGCAACCTCGGTCTGATCCGCGCCGTCGAGAAGTTCGACTACCAGAAGGGCTTCAAGTTCTCCACGTACGCCACGTGGTGGATTCGTCAGGCCATTACGCGCGCTATTGCCGACCAGGCCCGTACCATTCGTATTCCCGTGCACATGGTCGAGACCATTAACAAGCTCGTCCGCGTGCAGCGCCAGCTCCTCCAGGATCTGGGCCGCGACCCGACCCCCGAGGAGATCGGTGCCGAGATGGACATGAGCGCCGACCGCGTCCGCGAGATCCAGAAGATTTCGCAGGAGCCCGTGTCGTTGGAGACCCCGATCGGCGAGGAAGAGGATTCCCAGCTGGGCGACTTCATCGAGGACTCCCAGGCTATCGTTCCGCCCGATGCGGCCAGCTTCTCCATGCTGCAGGAGCAGCTCACCCAGGTGCTCGATTCGCTTGCCGATCGTGAGCGCAAGGTTATCGAGCTGCGCTTTGGTCTCGTTGACGGACATCCCCGCACGCTCGAGGAAGTCGGTCGCGAGTTTGGCGTCACGCGCGAGCGCATCCGCCAGATCGAGTCCAAGACCCTGGCCAAGCTCCGCCACCCCAGCCGCTCCAGCAAGCTCAAAGACTACATCGAGTCTTAGTAGTTACGGCGTTTTACCAAACGCCGTAACTGGCCGGGGG
>CABMOY010000128.1 GCA_902388345.1 uncultured Collinsella sp. | reverse complement strand
GAGCACAACCTTGCCAAGGTTGGGGTCGCGGGTTCGAGCCCCGTTGTCCGCTCCAAACGCAGCAGCCCGACTACTACGGTAGCCGGGCTTTTTCGTACCCATCGCTTGGGCTCGAACCCGAGAGGGAGCGAGCGTTTTGGGGCGTGGCTGTGGCGTTGTTTGCCGCGAATGTCCGCTTTGGGCGTATCATCGTGGGCATCTCGCAAAACCTCGTTGCAAGGGAGACTCATCCCATGGCTACAGAAAAGTCCTCGTCGCGCCCATGGATGTCCGATGCCGCGATCTATCAGATCTACCCGCGCTCGTTTAAGGATTCGACTGGTTCGGGTCTGGGCGATATCGCGGGCATTACCCAGCAGATGGACTATCTTGAGCGGCTGGGTATCGAGGCCATCTGGCTGAGCCCGTTTTACCCATCGCCTCTCGTCGATGGCGGCTATGATGTGGCGGACTACTGCGATGTCGACCCACGTCTCGGGTCGCTTGACGACTTCGATGACATGATCACTGCGGCTCACGCGCACGGCATCAAGGTCATCGTCGACATCGTGCCCAACCATTCGTCCAACCAGCACCCCTGGTTCAAAGCCGCTCTTGCCGCCGGCCCCGGATCGCCCGAGCGCGCCCGTTATATCTTCCGTGATGGTCGCGGCGAGCATGGCGAGCTGCCTCCCACCAATTGGAATGCCAACTTTGGCGGCCCCGCCTGGACGCGCGTCGCGGACGGTCAGTGGTATCTGCACATGTTTACGCCCGAGCAGCCGGACTTTGACTGGTCGTGCCCCGAGGTTCATGCGTTCTTTTGCGACGTCCTGGCGTTTTGGAGCGATCGAGGCGTCGATGGCTTTCGCATTGATGTGGCGCACGGTCTCGCCAAGGATCTCGACCGCGATGACCTCGACCGGTGGCATCTCGCCGAGGGCGATGACATGGTTGAGGACGGCACCCATCCGCTGTGGGACCGCAACGAGGTCCACGAGATCTATCGCGAGTGGCGCCGCGTGTTCGACCGCTATGATCCGCCACGCAGCGCCGTTGCCGAGGCGTGGGTGCTGCCCGAGCGCCAGTATCTCTACGCGCGTCCCAGCGAGCTTGGCCAGACATTCAACTTTGAGTTTGCCAAGGCCACTTGGACCTATGATGACATGCACGCTGCAATCGAGGAGGGCTTGAAGGCAGCTATAGAATCCGATTCCGCCTCGACCTGGGTGCTCTCCAACCACGACGTGCCGCGCGTGGCGACGCGCTATGCCCTGCCGCAGATCAAGGCGACGCGCTACCACCAGATTGCGCTCGACTGGCTCTTACGCGACGGGTCGTCTTATGACGAGGACCGTGAACTCGGCGAGCGCCGCGCGCGGGCGGCCCTTTTGCTCGAGCTGGCGCTTCCGGGCTCGACATACGTGTATCAGGGTGAGGAGCTCGGCCTTTTTGAGGTGGCCGATATCCCGTGGGCCGCACTCGAAGATCCTACTGCGACCAATACGCACGGACCGAAGCGCGAGAAGGGGCGCGACGGCTGCCGTGTGCCCCTGCCGTGGGTGGCAGCGGACGATCCCGTGCAGGGCGGATCGTTTGGGTTTTCACCGGCGGACGCCGATGCGGCGCCCCATCTGCCGCAGCCTGCATGGTTTTCCGATTACGCTGCCGATAGGGAAGAAGCGGACCCGACATCGATGCTTGCGCTCTATCGTGACGCCCTCTGGCTGCGGCGCAAGCTGCGCGGGTGCGCCAACGATCTTAAGTGGCTCGATCTTGACGGGCGCACCGGCCTTGCGGATGGTGCCGAGGGCGCTGAGGGCGGCGTCATCGCCTATCGCCGCGACAACGGCTGGGCGTGTGTGACGAACTTCGGTGCAGCACCCGTGGAGCTGCCGGCGGGCAGGGTCCTGCTCACCTCATCACCGCTTGCAGACGGCAGGCTCGCGCAGGACAGTTCTGCCTGGATCATGCTCGCTGAGTTGTAGGGGCCTCTTGCGGCGAGTTTGCGTTTGCCTGCGCTTTCCGTGGTGGCTGATGTCTTTGCGAGGTTCGCGAGGGCGTCGCAAAACTTTTCAAAAAAAGTTCTTGCATAGGATGCGGGCATCACGTAAGATTAATCCTCGTAAGCGGACATGGCTCAGTTGGTAGAGCACAACC
>CABMOY010000127.1 GCA_902388345.1 uncultured Collinsella sp. | reverse complement strand
ACTTCGAATCTCATATCGTCGATATCCCCGACTATCCCGAGCCCGGAGTCGTCTTTAAGGACATCACACCGCTCTTTGGCAATCCCGAGGCCCTGAGGGCCATGGTGGATGCCCTTGCCGAGCATTTTGCCGATATGGGCATTACCAAGGTCGTAGGACCCGAGGCCCGCGGCTTTATGGTCGGTGTGCCCGTGGCCGTCGCCCTAGGTGCCGGCTTTGTACCCGCACGTAAGCCCGGCAAACTGCCGCGCAAGACGATAAGCGAGAGCTACGAGCTCGAGTATGGAACGGATTCTATCGAGATTCACGCCGATGCCATCAGCTCTAAAGATACCGTGTTGATTCTGGACGACTTGGTCGCGACGGGCGGAACCGTCGAGGCAACAGGTAAACTGGTGCGTGATATGGGCGCAAAGCTTGTGGGCTACGGTTGTATCCTTGAGCTTGCGTTTCTCAACCCGCGCAAGAAGCTCACGCCGACTGACGACGATGTTGAGCTCTTTAGCCTGGTGACGGTGGACTAGCCGTTACCCTTAGTTACTGGAAAGGAAGCTACATGCGCACAGCAAACACGCACAGAAACATGGCACGCTGCGCTGCTACGGCAACCCTCGCTTGTGTTTTGGGCCTGGGCCTCGTGGCTCCGGCCTACGCCGATACCGCATCCGACCTTGCCGCTGCTCGTACTAAACTCGAGCAGATCGGCACGCAAACCCAGCAAATTCACGATGAACTCTCCGCACAGACGCAGGAGCTTGATCAGACTGCAGGCGAGATTACGCAAAAGCAGCAAGAGATCGCCGAAGGCCAGGCAAAGCTTTCGAGCTACGTTGCCGATGAGTACAAGACCGGCGGCCTGAGTCTCCTTCAGGTCCTGACGGGTGTCGACGATCTGGGCGATATGCTCAACCGTCTGTTCTACTACGGCAAGGTGTCCGACAAGCAGGCCCAGACCATCCAAGAGGTCAAGGACCTTAAGCAGCAGCTCACCGATAAGCAGGCCGAGCAGGAGAAGAACGTCGCCGCGACGCAGAAGAAAGTCGACGAGCTCAATGCCCAGCAGGCTGAGGCCCAGAATGTCGTGAACTCCCTGGATTCACAGCTGCAGGCCGAGCTTGCTGCCGAGGCCGAGGCCAACGCTGCGCTGCAGGCTGGCATTAATGCCAGCACCGCCGAAAAGGCCACGGTGAGCAACGACACCGCCGGTACGACCGAGAACACCAACAATGGTGGCGGTACGACCAACAACGGCGGCGGCAACACGCCTGCGCCCGCGCCCGCTCCTGCCCCCACGCCGCAGCCCGTGACGCCCGCTCCGACTCCGACGCCTTCCGCACCGAGCCAGTCCGTTGACGGCGGTACCGTTGTTTCTCGCGCTTATAGCAAGCTGGGTTGCGCTTATTCTTGGGGCGGCATTGGACCGAACAGCTTTGACTGCTCCGGCTTTGTAAGCTATTGCCTCACGGGCCGCTACTGCCGTCTGGGCACCACCGGCACTTTCATGGGTTGGACCCGTGTGTCCGATCCGCAACCCGGCGATGTTGTGGTTAACTCCTACCATACCGGCATCTATATCGGTAATGGCCAGATGATCCATGCTTCCGACTACAAAACGGGCGTTATCATCAGCTCCGTCGCAGCCGGTATGAACAACAACTACATCTTCGTACGCTACTAATTTATTACTACAGCGAACGAACATGGGCCTCGCGATCTTGAGTCACGAGGCCCATTCTTTTTACCCCTACCGTTTGCCATAAAATCAGGATGGCTATGGTTGATTTCCGATCTCAGCCGAACACATTGAGCGGATAGGCCATTCCCGCACCTAGCCGAACGCCCCCGCGGCCCCTCCCGGGGCCCGGGGGCGGCATTTTCCCAGTTGAAGGAACGGTGGAGATGTGTTTCGATGGGTCCGGTGGCCATGCTCCGCCCGCCGCCCGGCGCCTCTTCCCAGACTCAGCCGGACGGTCGGTCCGTCTATTCCGTTTTTCCTTCTAGGCTAGGACAGCGGGGCATCGCCCCTTTCCGCGCGCGCCCGCTCGATGAGCCCCGGCGTCAGGTCGAGCTCCTCGACGGGCACGTCCTCCACGCCGTACGCCTCGAGCAGCGCCGCCGCGTCGGCGCCGAGCATCGCCCGGAAGGCGCGCGTCGTATGGTTAGGATATGTTAATTAACACAC
>CABMOY010000126.1 GCA_902388345.1 uncultured Collinsella sp. | reverse complement strand
TGGCGGGCTGGCCGTCGCGCGCGCGAGCTACGTTGCCGGCTGCTCCTCTACGTCCAATGTGCTCGCCGGCCGCCGCTACGGTATTCCCGTCTTTGGCACGCATGCGCACAGCTGGGTCATGAGCTTCGACTCCGAGCTCGAGGCCTTCCGCGCCTTTGCCAAGTCGAGCCCCAAGAATTGCACGCTGCTCATCGACACCTACGACGTACGCGAGGGTTGCGAGCATGCCATTACGGTTGCCAAGGAGATGGAAGCGGTGGGCGAGCGCCTGTCGGCCATTCGCATCGACTCCGGCGACCTCGCCAAGCTCTCCAAGTATGTGCGCGGCCGTTTTGATGCCGAGGGCCTGCCCTATGTGGGGATCTCGGTTTCTAACGATTTGGATGAGTACACGATTCAGTCGCTGCTCGACCAGGGCGCGCCTATCGATAGCTTTGGCGTGGGCACCAAGCTCGCGACCTGCTACGACCAGCCGGCGCTGGGCGGCGTGTACAAGCTCGCCGCCCGCCGTGCGAGTGAGACGGACCCGTGGACGCCGGTGGTCAAGCTCTCCGAGCAGCCCTACAAGCGCACGATCCCGGGTGTGCAACGCGTGCGCCGTTATTACGACGGCTTTGGCGGCCCGGTCTGCGACATGATCTACGACGAGGACCATCTGGCGGGGGAGGGCGCCGCGCGCGGCAATACCCTCGTGGCCGTGAATGATGCCGCTCTGGTGACCGACGTGTCCGAACTTGAGTATCGCGAGCTGCTGGTGCCGATCGTGCGCGATGGCAGTGCGGTGGCTCCGCGTGAGAGCATCCAGGACGCGCGCGAACGTTGCGCCTGGGCACTTGACCATCTGGACGCAGCTTTCAAGCGCTTCCTGTACCCGCAGACCTATGTGGTGGGCATGGAGCAGGGCCTGGCTCAGGTGCGCGACGAGCTCGTGCGCAAGAACATGGCTGCGGCTTCGGCCTTCCCCTGGGCAAAATGATCCGAAGGGGACGGAGGAACACGGATTATTTTCTCGCTCGGCCCGTTCGCCCGTTCGCTGAACATTCGATTGGTTTGACGTATGACGACTTCTTATAAAACGATGGTGGTAAAGATCGGTTCGTCTACGGTGGTGGGCGCCGACGGCAAGGTCAACCGCGCCTTTATCGGCGGGCTTGCCGATCAGGCCGCAGCGCTGCGCGAGCTTGGCTGGCGCCTGGTCGTGGTGAGCTCGGGCGCTATCGCCTGTGGCTATCCCGTGCTGGGCTTCGACCACAAGCCGGTCGGCGACCTGCCGAGCCTGCAGGCGTGCGCCTCGGCTGGTCAGTGCATCATCTCGTCGGCCTACGACGAGGAGTTCCATGCACGGGATCTGCTCACCTCGCTCGTGCTACTCACGCGCCACGATACGGCCCGCCGCACGTCCTACCTGCACGCACGCGACGCCCTGCTGCGCCTGGTGGAGCTTGGCGTGGTGCCTGTTGTCAACGAGAACGATACCGTTACCGTCGACGAGATCAAGTTTGGCGACAACGACACGCTGGCGGCGCTTGTGAGCTGTCTGGTTTCCGCCGATCTGTGCGTGACGCTCTCGGACATCGATGGCCTCTACACCGCCAATCCGCATGAGGATCCGACGGCCGAGTTTATCCCGGTCGTGCATAAGATCGATGCCAAGATTATCGCCTCGGCGGGCGATTCTTCCACATCGGTGGGTACGGGCGGCATGATCACCAAGATTCGCGCGAGCCGCATTCTCATGACGGCGGGCATTCAAAGCGTGATTTGCTCGGGCGAGGAGCCCGATGCGCTCGTGCGTCTGGCCCGCGGCGAGAGCGTGGGTACGCTGTTCGATCCGCCGGCGGAGCGCCTGGACATTGCGCCGCGCAAGTTGTGGATCGCACTGGGTGACAAGGCGCATGGCTCGGTGACGGTCGATGATGGCGCCGCGAAGGCGCTGGTCAGCCGCGGATCGTCGCTGCTCGCGGTGGGTATTCGCGAGGTCGATGGCCAGTTTGCCGAGGGCGATGTGCTCGACGTGTGCGACCCGAGCGGCATGGTTGTCGCCCGTGGTATCGCCGAGGCCGATTCGGACGTGCTGGAGCTTGCAGCCGGCCGCCGCCAGGACCAGATTGCCAGCAACCGCCTGCTCGCAGACCTGGCCGAGAAGCCCGCGATCCATAGGGACAACTTAATCGTATTTGCATAAAGAAGGACAGCGCTGCGGATTGTTTCCCGCAGCGCTGTCTTTTTCGTGCCGGCACTTGGGGACGTTCCTTTTAATATGAGCAG
>CABMOY010000125.1 GCA_902388345.1 uncultured Collinsella sp. | reverse complement strand
GGACCATGTTGGACTGCTGTCTGGAGCTTTCCAGAAAGTCCATCTGGCTGTTTACCTGATAGCCCATAGCTGCCAGCTGTTCCTGTACCTGGGTCACATTTTCCATATCGTCTACAAAGACCTCTGCGCTGTTGTAAACCAGTTCATTTAAAGGCTTTCCCTTTTTATTGGTGGGCTGTCCGGGGATGGGTGTTCCCTTTTTAAATACTTTTTTTAACTGGGCTTTCAGGCCGTCAATATCCGTAAATACATACCAGGAATAATTGCTGTAGCCGTTTTCCCCTCCTGCCAGCATTCCCGTAGTTTCGATCATGTACTTTTTAGGCGGCTTTACAGGAGTCCCGTCTGAAGAGCTGCCGGAACCCTGACTTTGATAGTAAGCATCCATGTCAAAAATGACAAACATGGGTTTTCCCATAGGATCCACATCCGGCACCCGGGCGAGACGTCTGCTGGCGGTGGGCATGGCACCGGCAAGAAGGGCGGCAAGGCCCACGGTGGCGCCGCCGGCAAGGGACCCAAGGGCAGCAAGGGGCACAGCGGCATGTCGCGCGCGCAAAACACTGCCGGGCGCAACCGTGCAGCCCAGGGGCGTCAGGGCGCCAACGGAGGCGGACGCCACAACTAGGGCAGCGGTGCTGTCGCTATGCCCGTCTCGCATGCGTGGCGCAGTGAGCGCATCGTCTCCACGAGGATTATGCCGGCTATGGTGACCGTGATTATCACGTCGAGCGGTGTGTTCACAAACCACAACAGGCCCATCAGGTACGACCCGGCGTTAAAGGCAAAGTGCAGCAGGATCGTGTAGCGGAGCTTTCCGGTGGTAACGAGCACCCAACCAAAGATGAGGCCGGCGGCACCTGCATAGCAGCCCTGCACCCAGTTCATGTGCATAAAACCGAAGATCGCCGCCTGCAGCACAATCGCCGCGGCGATACCCCACGTGCTTGGTGCCGCCCAAGGCACTATGGCGCTGTCTTGCGCGCTCGCACGACGCCGGCGCTTCCAAAGTGGGCGGCACTGCGGGTTAAACGCTCGGAGCGAAAACTCAAAAATGATGCCGCGCACCAGCAACTCCTCGCAAAACGGAGCGCCGAGCACCGTGGTCAGGACGGCAAGAAGGTCGGTATCGCCCAAGCCTGTTTCCTTGACGAGCTCGCTATAGTCCGCCGCAACCTCGGGCAGCAGCGACAGCACGCCGTCGCATAGGTAGCTAATGACCACCTGCATGGATAGGCCGATCACGACAACGCATGCGATGCGCTTCCATGCAGCATTTGCTCCCCCGCCGAGCGGGCGTTCACCTTGCCGGCGCGCCATGAAGGAGCGGGGCCACAGATAGCGCCACCACAGCAGCGCCATCAAAAACGACGCCGTCTGAGCGGAGGCCTGAAACCATTGAATATCGAGATTGTCGATCGAGAAACCCGTCAGTGCCGACACGATGTCCAGCGCGGAGAACAAAACAATGCTCAGGGCAATATCGGCAGCGACGACACCAAAACAGGCAAGCGCCCAAACCAGCGCATTGAGCATGCCAACCTCCTCAAAACCCGGCACTTAGGGACGTTCCTTAACTGCCGGCAGAAAAGGGACGTCCCTAAGTGCCGGCAGTTTGGGACAGTCATTGTTGATGAGAATCGGGCGAAATGCCAAAGGCCCCGTTGGGCGAGATGTCGAACGGGAAGGTGCCGCAGCGATTGAACGCGGCGATAAACATGCGGATGGCGTTGGACGGCGTGGTGCCCACGAGCTGGGTTGCCGCCGCGAAGGCTGCCTTCTCCTCGGGCAAGACCTTCGCGACTACGGGGGTCATGTGTTCTGCCATGGCGCTTCCTTTTTGAAACGACGGTAGTGCGGATAGATGCGGGCCACGCGGCTGGGCGACGGGCTGTGAAGGCAACCCGATTGGCCCGCATCCGGAGTTTGTTTCTGCGGCGTTGGTATTACTTGGTATCCCTAAGTATTACCCCTCAGATAGAATACCACACCCGACCCCATGGGGACGGAGGAAAACGAATCATTTTGTTGCTGAGTTAGTATTTAGAGCGTGATGATATCCGAGATATCGAGGGCCTGAGCATCGGCGGTGTCGTGCGTGGCAAGCAGGAGCATGCGGCCGTCGAGCAAGTCGAGCACAGCGTCGGCCGTCACATCGCGCGCGGCGGCATCCAGGCCGGTAAAGGGCTCGTCAAGAATCACTGCGCCGCCCGGGCACAGCAGGGCTCGAGCGATCTCGACGCGACGGCGCTGCCCGCCCGAAAGCTCGGCCACACGAGCATGCACATCGACCCCCGGCACCAGCAAGCGCAACAGGGCCGCAGCACTCGAGGCGTCCACGCGTGCAT
>CABMOY010000124.1 GCA_902388345.1 uncultured Collinsella sp. | reverse complement strand
GCCTTTCTTTGCGTTGGTATAAAAAGCCCGGTCGGCAGCCGCAAAAGCTACCGACCGGGCAAGTCGTAGGCAATATGGTTGCCGTCGAGCAGCTGCTCAGCTTAGCCCAGCAGGCTTAAGCCCACGGAGACAAACGCCAGGATAACGCCGACGATGGACTCGCCGCCGAGCAGGCCGCTGGCGACAACCAGGCCCTGTTCCTGGAAGGCGGCGTCCTTGGCAGCCCTCTCCTCGTCAGAAAGACCAGCGGTGGCGTCGCGGTGGGCGGACCACTTGTCGTAGGCGAGCTTGACGCAGGAGCCCAGGAATGCCGTGAGTGACATGTAGAACGGCAGGTACACGCCCAGGCCGATCATCATGGCCGGAATGCCGAGCCAGTACATGACGATGCCGACGATAAAGCCACCTGCGAACCACGGCACGCTCGGGATGCCCGAGACCATGGTGGCGACGACGCTTGCCTGCGCGGCAACAAAGCTTTTGTCGGGGCCAAAGGCGTCCGGACCATAGGCGGTGACGAGCGCGACCATGACGGCTGCGGCGACCAGGGCGCCCACGATGCCGCCGATGGCTTGGCCGATCCACTGCGCACGCGGGTTGGTGCCCAGCACGGCGCCGGCCTTAAAGTCGTTCATGACGTCGCCCGCAAGGCCGCATGCCACGGCCACGATGCCGGCGATAAAGAACAGCTTGACCTGGGCGATCTGTGCGAAGGCAGCCACGATGAGCATGACGATGAGGCCGAAGATCTCCATGGGGTCGATGCCCGTCTGGCCGCAGCTCTGCGCGCTCATGATGGTGGTGACAAAGGTGAACAGCGTGACGATGACGGCCGGGACGGGGCCAAGGTCGAGCGCGATGGCGACGATCACGGCGATGGCGGCGGCGCCCAGGCCGATGATGCCGGCGTCGAGCTTAAGGGAGCCCGAGATGAGCGACTGCTCGTCGGTGTCGGTGGAGCTGTCGGCGGCAAGACCGCGGACGATACCGGCGACCTGCGGCAGGATGTCCTTGAGGACGACGGCGACGCCAAAGCCCATCATGAGGCCCATGCCCAGGGACTTGACGATGCCCTGCGCAGTCACAACGTCGAACAGACCGGCAGCGGTGCCGCCCACGATGATGCCAAAGTTGCCCAGCAGGGCGCCGGCAAACCAGAAGGCGACCGGGGCGAAGCCCACGAGGAAGCCGACGGAGAGCAGCATGGGCGAGTTGTAGATGCCAAAGGTCACGCCGGGGATGTTGAGCGTGCACAGCATGCTGGGCACAATGCCCAGAGCGTCGCGCAGCACGCTATAGATGCCGGCGATGGCCATGGAACCAAAGAGCTGCTTGCCGGTCTTGCCGCCAGCCTCGGTCGCGCGCAAGGTCTGAGCTGCGGCGTTGCCGGTGGGGAACTCAAGCGCGGCGTCCACGATAAAGTGACGGTGGATGAGCGCGGTGGCCAGCAGACCCAGGATAGTGCCGGCGAGTGCCACGATAAACATGTCGAGCCAGCTAATCTGGTCGGCATAGCCCAGCATCCAGGCGCCCGGGATGGTAAATGCCAGGCCGCCGGCGACCATGGCGCCCGCGGACATGATGGTGTGGGTGACGTTGGCCTCGTTGAGGCTGGCGTTGCCCATGAGCTTAAGGAAGAACAGCGAGATGACGGCAGCGAAGACGATCGGCCAGGGGAGAGCGCCCATCTTGAGGGCGGTGTAGGCCGAGCTTGCCGTGATAATCACGCAGCCAAGGACGCCGATGACGACGCCGCGCAGCGTGAGTTGCCCGCGCATCGAGGCGCGGTTCGAGGGATTGCTCATATAAAACTCCTTTGCGTATATCCGCTTCCCCCGGGAGCGCCGTTACGGATACGGCGCGGGAAGTCGGGTTACCAAGGGCCGCCGCGTGAGCTCGCGCACGACCGCGCATCAGTATAGCCGCAAGCTAGTCATTTTGGGATGACTGGTTTAGGTAGGCGATATACTGCTGGGCAGACGAAAGGAGCGCCGACGATGCTTAATGGGTGCGCATATATATTGACGGTTGACGTGGGCAACACGTTCATTCGCTTTGGCCTATTTGCCGAGGATTCGGCCGCGGCGCAGGAATGCCCGCTCGCGACGTGCGAGATTACCACGCCGTCGAGCATTACGGCCGACGAAGCGCGTATGCGACTCGCTCAAGTCATGGCCGCGCTGGCGGCCGATGCGGGCATGCCCGGCGCGCTCGTTCCCGCAGATGCAGTGCTGAGTTGCGTGGTGCCGGCGCTCGAGCGTCCGTGGAAGGCGGCACTTTCCCGCACCTGCACGGGGCGCGTGCTCACGGTGGGGCCGGGCCTCAAGACCGGCATGCCCGTCCACTACGACGACCCGGCCGAGATC
>CABMOY010000123.1 GCA_902388345.1 uncultured Collinsella sp. | reverse complement strand
GGCCGGCGTCGTTGGCGCGTCGGCGGCGGTTGTTGCTCTGTTGCGTGCGTTGATGTCCATGCGGACGAGTATAGCGCGGGGCGTGGTGGGGGAGACGCTGCCGTGGCCTGCAAGTTGCTGAGGCCACACGTTGCGCGTGCCGGACCACCGGCTCGGCGC
The DNA here is from genome assembly GCA_902388345.1 of uncultured Collinsella sp. Classification (GTDB taxonomy): domain Bacteria; phylum Actinomycetota; class Coriobacteriia; order Coriobacteriales; family Coriobacteriaceae; genus Collinsella. Next base: position 2,316 of record CABMOY010000123.1, on the reverse strand, counting down.
CTTAATCGTCGTCAATCAATCTAGCCCTCAAACGACAGAAACCCCGGCAGCTCTTCGCAACTGCCGGGGTTTCCGCGGAAAAGGGGGACATGATCCTCAAGCGGACGGCAAAGGGGCAAACCGTTTTCGCTCAACTGCTTTATGCCCCTCAACTGGCGGCTCAATCAGCGCATGCCGCGCCCACACAAAGCCGCTACACCTGTGATGGAGCTATGAAGTGGTATCTATTGCCGGAGCGGGCTATGCCAAGGAGTGTCCCAGATTGCCGGCAGATAAGGAACGTCCCCAGGTGCCGGCGGCGGGCGTGACTTTTGTCCCGTTTTGACGCTCCGCTGACCTAGATGTTCGTCACATGAACTCGCAAACGTGGGACAATGACGCTACTGGTACCACAGACAAAGGATGTGCCTATGAACGCCCCCGTTGCCCAGCCCTGTCGGCAGCGCCGCCTGTTTGCGCGGTTCGCTTCCGTCTGCGCACTCGTCGCGCTTGCGTTGTTGCTGCTGCCTGCCGTCGCGCACGCCGACGGCTACTCCATGAGCCAAACCTATATCGGTGCCACGGTTGAGGCCGATGGCTCGCTGACCGTTGTCGAGGGACGCCAGTTCGATTTCGACGATGACATTAACGGCGTGTATTGGGATATCAATACAGGCTCTAACCAGCAAGGCGGCTCGGTGGTCGTCAATGTGCTGAGCGTCGAGGAAGACGACACTGCGTTTAACAAGGTCGACAGCGCAAATAAAGGCGACGACGGCGTTTACACGGTGGAGCAGTCCGACGACGGCGTAAAGATTAAGGTGTTCAGCCCTCACGAAAGCGGCGACAGCGCAATCTACTACGTGAGTTATTCCATGACCGGTGCGGTTATGAACTGGGCCGATACCGCCGAGCTCTACTGGAAATTTGTGGGTGACGGCTGGTCTGCGGACTCCGATGACGTCGAGATGGAAGTCTACTTTGCAAATGCCGCTGCCGGGACGGCTGCCGTCAAGGGCGATAACTTCCGCGCATGGGGCCACGGCCCGCTGACGGGCGACGTGTCGCTCGATGCGGACGAGCCCATGGTCACCTATACCATTCCCTGCGTGCATGAGGGCGAATTCGCCGAGGCACGCATCGCCTTCCCCAGCGACTGGGTGCCGCAGCTTGCCGTCTCGGGCGAAAAGCGCATGTCGACGATTCTGAGCGAAGAGAAGGAATGGGCCGACGAGGCCAACGCTCGCCGCGCTCACGCTCGCATGATTGCCAATGCGCTTGCCGTGCTAAGTGTTGTCGCGGCGGTGGCCTTTACCGGCACAATCGTTGTGCTCAAGCTGCGCCGCCGCAAGCCCAAGCCGCTTTTCCAGGACGAATATTTCCGCGATGTGCCTTCGGCCGACCATCCCGCCGTGCTTTCGGCCCTCATGAGCTGGAACGAGGTGCCCGATCAGGCATATATCGCCACGCTTATGAAGCTTACCGACGACCGCGTGATCAAGCTGGAAGAAGCGACCGAGACCAAGAAGAAGGGTCTGCTCCGTCGCGAAAAAGAGGAGCAGACGTATCGCATCACAGTGACCGACGAGGCCTGGAAGGCTGCCAAGAAGGACGGCATCGATCGCGATGTGCTCAAGGTCTTCTTCGCCGGCGTTAAGCCCGATAAGGACGGAGTCCGTTCGCGCACGTTTAGCGAGCTGGAGGAGTACGCTAGCGAGCGCACCACATCTGTTGGCGACAAGCTCGAGGACTATCAGAGCACGGTTAAGGGCAAGCTGGAGACGCGCGAGCTTATCGCCTCGGACGGCACCATCGCCCTGGTTGCCGGCTTGGTTCTCGGCATCATCATCGTCTTTGGCATTCTGGGCTCTCTGATCTATACCGACTTTGCGGATGCCAATGTCGGCGCCGCTATGATCTCGATCCCCGTCACGATCGTGGGCTTTGTTCTGAGCTGCACCTTCCGTCGCTACACGCCGGAGGGCGCCGAGGTGGCGGCTCGCTGCAAGGCGCTCAAGCATTGGCTCGAGGACTTTACGCGCCTGAAGGAGGCCATTCCCAGCGACCTGATCTTGTGGAACAAACTGCTGGTGATGGGCGTTGCTCTGGGCGTTTCGAAAGAAGTGCTGCGACAGCTGGCCGAAGCCGTGCCTGCGGACCTGCGCAACAGCGACGATTTCTACGACAACTACCCCTGCTACTGGTGGTATTACCATCACTACGGCAACGAGTCCCCACTCGATTCGTTCAACGATGTGTACCACGAGACCATCCGCGAGCTGGCTGCGCAAAAACGGCAGATTCTATCAGGTCAGCCCCTGGCTTCTTACCTGGGAT
>CABMOY010000122.1 GCA_902388345.1 uncultured Collinsella sp. | reverse complement strand
GGCATCCGCGGTAATAGTGGTGGTGCCGCCGGACAACGCAAGGGTGATGGTGGCTGTATTGGTGTGGGCTGGCACCGGGATGCTGATGATGGTTCCGGCGTTGATCTGGGTGTCATTGGCGCGCGGCGCAAACTTGGCACCGTTTGCAGTGGCATCGATGGTCAGCCCGTCGAACGTCTGGGATCCGCCTTGTATAGTGCCGAGAGCCGCCAGCTCAGTGTTGTTCGCAGGATTCAGCACCCATTCGCGATTGATGGATTCCGCGGCTTGCGTGCTGCTGGTGGTGCCGGTGCTCGGCGACGTTGCTTCCGCGGCCGATGCAGTGGCTGCCGCACCGCCAAATATCATGCTTGCAGCCAACAGCACACCGGCAGCACGAATAATGGTGTTTTTCATGGGTGTTCTCTCTTATGTATCGATGTACAACAACGAAAGCCGCTTTCGGAACACCCGAGTCGGTTTTGCAGCCTGAAAGCAGGGCTTCACCTGCTGAGGGGAACACGACTATCGGGCATTTCCCAGCCTGTCTTCGCGTTCAAAATATCACCGAAAAAAATGCGACTGGAACCCCGTAGCACAACAAGAAAAAAAGGGTGCACCCCATGTGTTGGGATGCACCCCTAAATGGTCAATAAGGGGGAGTTGGAATGGGACTCATGACTCCCCCCCCCAGCGGCGCCAAGCTGCCAGGCGGGTTCTAGTGATCGTTGCAACACCTGACCTACCGCAAGGAGGGTCAGGTGACCAGAAGCCACCGAAACGAAGACCGTGGCGGGGAACACCGTTGGACGTTCAACGGCGTCGAATATCCGACGAGGAAGCTGATGTGCGAGGCGAGACGCGCCGAGTACGTGCGCCTGCTGGACGAGGAAGGCATGAACTTCACCCAGGCCGCGCACGCGGTCGGCGTCTCGAAACGCACCGGCAAGGCGTGGCGCAACGGCAGGACGCGCGCCACGGGAAGGAACGAGAAACCCCTGGTGGACTGGTATCGTTCCACCATGGACAAACCCAAGACCCTCCATCCGCGCTACCTGAGCCAGGAGGAGCGCATCCAGATCGCGGACCGTCTGCGTCTGGGCGATTCGATCCGCGCCATCGCCCGCCTGCTGGGCCGCGACCCCGGCACGGTCAGCCGCGAGGTCGAGCGCAACAGGAATCCCGAGTCCGGCGGTTACGAGCCCTGCCGCGCCCAGCAGAAGGCCGCGGACCGGCTCAAACGCCCCAAACCGCGGAAGGCGGCCGAGGGCACGCGACTGTGGGACGAGATCGCCGCCGGGTTGCGCAGGCATTGGAGCCCGGAGCAGATAGCCAACCGGCTGAGGCTGGACTTCCCGGATAATGGGGATATGCACGCGAGCGTCGAGACGATCTACCAGGCCATCTACCTGCAGGCCAGGGGCGAACTCAAGCAGGAGCTGAAACGCGCCATGAGGCAGGGGCGAACCGCCCGCAGACCCCAAGGCGGCCAAGGCCGCAAACCCCGTTTCCGCGAACCCATGGCCATGATCTCGGAGCGACCCCCGGAGATCGAGGACCGGGCGGTCCCGGGCCACTGGGAGGGCGATCTCATCACCGGCAGCCGCAACAAAAGCGCCATCGGCACGCTCGTCGAGCGCACCACCAGGTTCACGATCCTGCTGCACCTGCCCGACGGGCACGACGCCGAACACGTCCAGCAGGCCATCATCGACAAGATGCAGCACCTGCCCAAACTCCTGCGCAACAGCCTGACCTGGGACCAGGGAGCGGAACTCGCCCTGCACAAACGGATCGGCGCCTCGCTGGACATGGCCGTCTACTTCTGCGACCCGCACTCCCCGTGGCAGCGCGGCACCAACGAGAACACCAACGGCCTGTTGCGCCAATACTTCCCCAAGGGCACCGACCTATCCAAATACCCCGAGGACTACCTCGACGCGGTCGCCGAGGAACTCAACGACCGGCCACGCAAGACCCTCGGCTACATGAAACCAAGCGAGAAGATCATCGAACTGCTCGACGCCGCGTGATAACCTCAACAACCGACAACGTGACCATGGAAGGCCGCTCAAACCTCAGGTGCTGCAACCACCACTAGAATCCACCTCATGCAACGCATGACTGGGGTGGCCATGCCCTGGAGTCGCAAGACTCCAGTGAGACTACAAAAGCAGGCTCTCAAAACTCGCGGATAGACAAGGAAAACCGCTATTCCACCGGTGTATCTGCGAGTTTTGAGAGCCTGTCGCCTTAAAGCCTCACAAGCTCGTCGGGGGTGAGCTCCAAATCGCCGGCATGCAGGCTGTCGAGGATGGTCTCGGGGCGGTGGGCGCCGGGGATGACGAAGACATGGTCGCCCTTGGCGAGCTCCCACGCGAGCACGACCTGCTGGTAGGAGACGCCACGAGCCGCCGCGATCTCGCGGAACGGGTCGAACTTGGTTTCGTCCTTGGGCTTGCGGAAGCCGCCCAGCGGGCTCCAGCACACGAAGTTCAGACCGACTTTCGCCGTGTATTCCAGCGTATCGGCGGTGTCGAGGTAGATCGGCGAGTACTGGTTCTGCACGGCGATGAGCTTGTCGCCGAGGATGCCGCGCGCGATGTCGATCTGCTCGATGGAAGCGTTGGAGATGCCGGCCTCCTGCGCCACGCCCTCGTCCACCAGCTGCTTGATGGCTTCGACGGACT
>CABMOY010000121.1 GCA_902388345.1 uncultured Collinsella sp. | reverse complement strand
AGTTCCGCACGCAAAGAAGGCCACTTAATGTGGCCTTCGTCTTGCGCAGGACTGTTTGAAATTTTGAGGAAGCACCCGCCCTGCCGGGGCTCCCGGGTTCCCGTTTACGAGAGCGACGTTCTCAGCAACTCGTTGAAGAGCTTCGGGTTGCCCTTGCCGCGGCTCGCCTTCATGCACTGGCCCACCAAAAAGCCGATGACCTTCTGGTTGCCGTCACGATACTGCTGTGCCTGATCGGCGCAGTTTGCCAGCACCTCGTCCACGATCGGCTGCAGCGCGCCGGCATCGCTCACCTGACGCATGCCGCGCTCGTCGACGATCTTGTTGGGGTCGTCGCCGGTCTGGGCCATGGCCTCAAAGACCTCGTGCGCCTGGTTGGAGCTAATGGCATCGGTCGCCAGCAGCTTAGCCAGCGCTGCCACCTGAGCCGGCGCGATGCCGGACTCGGCGAGCGACACGCCTGCACCCTTAAGGTAGGCGATCATCTCGTTCACCAGCAAGTTTGCAACCGTCTGGGCCTCCTTGCCGGCCATACCGGCAGCAGCGGCCTCAAAGAACTCGGCAAACTCCGGGTCGCCAGCAATCTGCTCGGCATCGGCCGCCTTAATGCCAAAGTCGGCCTCAAAACGAACGCGCTTGGCATCGGGCAGCTCGGGGATCTCGCCACGGCAGCGGTCGATGAACTCGTCGTCCAGGTCGAACGGCGCCAGGTCGGGATCGGGGAACAGGCGATAGTCGTCGGCCGTCTCCTTGACGCGCATGACCACGGTGCGCTTGCGGCTGGGCTCCCAGTGGCGGGTCTCCTGATAGATGATGCCGCCCTCCTCGAGTACCTCGGCCTGGCGGCAGATCTCGTAGGCAAGGCCGTCATGCAGGCTCTTAAACGAGTTGAGGTTCTTGAGCTCGGTCTTGGTGCCCAGCTTGGTCTCGCCGCGGCGGCGCAGCGAAACGTTGCCGTCGCAGCGCATGGAGCCCTTCTCCATGGAGCAGTCCGAAATGCCCAGCGTCACAAAGATGCGACGGAGCTTCTCCATAAACAGGCGAGCCTCCTCGGGCGTGCGCAGATCAGGCTCAGTCACGAGCTCAATCAAAGGCGTGCCGCAGCGGTTGTAGTCGACGAGCGACTCGGCCGCAGCGGTAATGCGGCCCTCGGCACCGCCCACGTGGACCATCTTGGCGGCGTCCTCCTCCATGTGGATGCGCAGGATGCGGATGGGCACCGTGTAGGAACCGTCCTCGCGACGCTCGGGCATCTGTAGGTTGGACGCGTCATAGCTGGCCAGATGGCCGGCGCGCTGGTTACCCTCGCGCATGGTCGATGTCATGGACGTGGACAGGCCCTCGGCGTTGGCCGAGGCGCTCGCCAGACTCTGGGCCTCGGCCTCGCCAAACGCGCAGTCGGGGCGCTCGGCGGCACCGCGACCGGTCACGTCCAGGTCCAGGTGGCCGTACATGGCAAAGGCGACCGGACCCTGTGTGGTCTGAAAGTTCTTGGCCATGTCGGGATAGAAGTAGTGCTTGCGGTAGAACATCGAGTGGCGCTGGATCTCGCAGTTGGTGGCGAGACCGGCCTTGACGATGCTCTCGATGGCGCGCTTGTTAGGCACCGGCAGGGCGCCAGGTAGGCCAAGGCACACCGGACACACGTTGGCGTTGGGCTCGTCATCGTGGCTGAGCTTGCAGTTGCAGAACATCTTGGTATCGAGTGCGGTGAGCTCGGTATGGATCTCCAGGCCGATCACGGCCTCCCAATCCTGCAGGACCTCGGAAAGCTCCTTCATTACAGCTCGCCTCCCTTCCCGGCAAAATCGGGCGCGACGGAAAGCGCGGGCGCACCCGTGGCGGCATCGGCAAAGCCGCGCTCCAGGGCGCGGGCAAACGCGAGCAGCTGACGGTCCTTAAACGCCGGACCAACCAGCTGGGCAGAAACGGGCAGCTGAGTATCCTCGCCCAGGCCCAGCGGCACCGAGATACCGCCGTTGCCGCAAATATTGAGCGAAATGGTGTACAGGTCGGAGAGGTACATCTGCGTGGGGTCGCTGATCTCGCCAAACTTAAAGGCCGTGCGCGGCGAGGCGGGCATGAGGATGGTGTCCACCTTGGCATACGCGGCATCGTAGTCCTGCGTGATGAGCGTGCGGGCCTTTTGCGCGGCATAGTAGTACTTGTCGTACACGCCCGAGGAGAGCAGGTAGGCGCCGAGCATCTGACGGCGCTTGGCCTCGGCGCCAAAGCCGTGGGCGCGCGAAAGCGAGCTCTGGTCGGACAGGTTGGCGCAGCCCTCCTCCTGATAGCCGTAGCGAATGCCATCGAAGCGGGCCAGGTTGGAGAACGCCTCGGCCGGGCCGATGACGTAGTAGGCGGCGATGGCGGCGTCCAAGTGCGGCAGGTCGACCTCGACCAGCTCGGCGCCCTGGTTCTGCAGCTCCTGAGCGGCGCGCTGAACAGCAGCCTTGACCTCGGGCGTCAGGCCCTCGGCCTCCATAAACGCGGGGATGATGCCCACGCGCTTACCCTCGATGCTGTCGTTGAGATGCTCGGTAAAGTCGACGGCGCAATCCTGGCTGGTGCAGTCATACGGATCGTGGCCCGCGCCGGTAAGCGCGTTCATGGCCAGCGCAACATCCTCGACCGTGCGGCCAAAGGGGCCCACCTGGTCGAGCGACGAGCCAAAGGCAACCACGCCGTAACGGCTCACGGCGCCATACGTGGGCTTAAAGCCCACCACGCCGCACAGGCTCGCCGGCTGGCGAATGG
>CABMOY010000120.1 GCA_902388345.1 uncultured Collinsella sp. | reverse complement strand
GTGGTGCGCACGCGCAGGTTCTCTCGCGCGGTGAGGTTGGGGTAGAGCGGCGCCTCCTCGATGAGGCTGCCGATTGCGTAGAGGTCCTCGCGGCGCCAGGCGTGCCCGGCAAAGAGGATCTCCCCGGCCGTCGGCCGCAGCATCCCGCAGATCATCTTGAGCGTTGTCGACTTGCCGGCGCCGTTGGGGCCGAGCAGCCCGTACACCTCGCCCTCGCGGATATGAAGGCTCACGTCGGCCACGGCGTCCTGCGCCTGGTCGCCGCGGCCGAAGCGCTTGGTGAGCCCGCGCGTCTCGAGCATATAACCCATGGGTTTATCCTTTCTCTTCCGGGCGCGCGGGCCGATTCACCATGCCCGCGCGCCTTACCTTTCGGGTTCACCATCCATGGTGGGGCGCGTTTCTAACGAAGCCGTAACGGCCGTTGGGCTCTTTTGGCGCCAACCCTTCTCGACCCGCACATCATGATTAATTTGCTTAAGGCAACAACTTTCCCGATCGATGTAATCACCGAATCAAAACGTGTACATCAGCCATCAAAGATGCCGAAAAATGTCATATTTGGAGGCTGATGTACACAAATGCAGAATCCCGCACAACCCAGTAGCATCCTCCATATGTCTGGACTCTCTATGCATACGCTGGATAGACATCGCCGGAACGGGTATAGTATCGAAAGTTTTGTCGTTAACCAGCGGGGGAGTCCTGTGGGCATCAAAAAGAAGATCAAAAAGGAGCTTATCGGCACTTCCGATTACCCGTCGAATAAGATCTTTACGATCTCCAATTTCATCACCTTTACGCGCCTGATCCTCACCCTGGTATTTCTGTACCTGTTTGTGACGGATAACAACCGCGTCATCGCCATCGTTATCTACGCCGTTGCCGCCTCTACCGACTGGATGGACGGTCAGATCGCCCGCATGACCAAGACGGTCTCGTGGCTCGGCAAGGTCATGGATCCCATCTGCGACCGTGCGCTGCTGTTCACCGGCGTACTTGGGCTGGTGGTCCGCGGAGAGCTGCCCATCTGGGTCTGCGTGCTCATTATTGGCCGCGACATCTATCTGGGCATCGGCACGCTTATCGTGCGTCATTATCACCGTCGCCCCATCGATGTCGTCTTTCCCGGAAAGATTGCCACTGCACTGCTCATGACCGGCTTCTCGCTCATGCTGCTCGGGTTCCCCGTTATTGACGGCCTGCATCTTTTACCTTCAACCCTTACGGCCTTCCCGGGCCTCAACGGAAGCTCGGTGCCCCTCGGCATCTTCTTTGTGTACGGCGGCGTGATCTTCTCCATGCTCACGGCTGTCATCTATTCCATTAAGGGCGGAGTGGCCATTAAACAGGCTCTCGCGCATCCCGAGGACGAGGACATCGACTTTCTGAACCCTGAAATCGAAGACTGATTCGTTGGGGTATGATTACGTACGGTTCATTATTTGCGGCACGTCCGCGATAAGTTAGGGGTTGTCATGGACAACATGGTTAACAATATGCCTCAGAATGATAAGACTGCTGACGCTACCTGCGTATTCCGCGTGCCTTCAAGCGACGTCACCGTTCCCGACCTCATGGCCAACGTGCGCATCACCGCACCCGTTCTGTCCATCGTCAAGGGTCCGCAGACTGGTGCCGCCTTTGAGCTCGAGGACGACGTGACCACCATCGGCCGCGATCCTGCGAACGGCATCTTCCTCAATGACATGACCGTTTCGCGTAGCCACGCGCGCATTATTCGCGAGGGCCTCGGCGCTCGCATTGAGGACCTGGGCTCGCTCAATGGCACCTGGGTCGACGGCGCCATTGTCAACGCGGCCCCGCTGCACGATGGTTCTTCCGTCCAGATCGGTACGTTTACGCTCATCTACCACGAGAGCACGCCGGAGCGCATCGAAACCGGTGAGTAGGGCATGGCCGAACGCAACTATCTGAGTATCGGCCAAGTCGTCAATCTACTTCGAGGCGCATACCCCGATCTATCGAACTCAAAAATTAGATTTCTAGAAGATGAGGGGCTCATCACCCCTCATCGAACGCCTAAGGGGTATCGCCAGTACTCCAAGGAAGACGTTGACCGTCTCGAGGTCATCCTGCACCTGCAGAAGACCCGCTACATGCCGCTCAACGTCATTAAGCAGCGCTTGGAAAACGCAACGGACCTGTCCACTTTGGCTTACGAGGTGGGTCTTCTGTCCGATGTTCCGCTTAAGACGGAGCCCAAGGAGACCAAGCAAAAGCTGCACCCCATCGAGACGATCCCCGACATGCTCGGTGTTGAGATTTCGTTTATCCGCTCCCTTGCCGAGAACGATCTTATCCGCATCATCAAGAGCCCGCAGAACCGAGAGCTCGTCGATGGCAGAGATTTCCCGATTATCCGCTACTGCTCGGAGCTGTCGCGCTTCCACATTGAGCCGCGCAACCTGCGTCAGTACGTATCGTCGGCAAACCGCGAGTCTTCGATGTTTGAGCAGGTTCTCGTGAGCATGCTCGGCATGGATACCTCTGATGATGAGCGCGACGCCAAGCTCGAGCGCGCTTTTAAGAAGCTGCACGACCTCACCGAGGGTGTGCATACCGCGCTCCTTAAGAACCGTGTCTTTGAGTCGCTCAACGCCGTGGTCGAGGACGCCGACATTGATGCACTCGATGAGGAGATTGCACGTTCCGAATCCACCAAGGCTAAAAGCGATGGGGCAAGCGTCCCCGCGGTTGCCGCGCACGAGGAGTCGCTCGTGCAACCGTCCAAGGTCGTCGTCCCCTCGCATAACCCGTCTGCTAACACGGGTAAATAATCGCCGTCCACCCGGCAATCCATGAAAGG
>CABMOY010000119.1 GCA_902388345.1 uncultured Collinsella sp. | reverse complement strand
AGTTCCGCACGCAAAGAAGGCCACTTAATGTGGCCTTCGTCTTGCGCAGGACTGTAGAGCAGGGAACTTCGTGCCCCGACGCCCGGGAGGACGTTTCATTTAGAAAGATGGACCGACCGCCGTCAGCGATGGGAGCTACTCCCCCAGCACGGCCTTTTTGGCGGCTGTAGCCATGTTATCCAGATCTTCCTTGGTGGGGTGATCCTTTGCGGCAACCCAGTTGTCGAGAAGCATCTTAGCGCGGGCGTTGTCGGGATCTTGCTCGAGCATGGCCTCGTAGCGCTGCTTGACCGCAGGGCCCATCTTGCCCTGGCACATCGCCCAGCCCGCAAGCTCGGCATCATTGGCCAAATTGGAGGTCACGCGATCGATAATCTGCTGGTAATAGCTCTGATCGGCGCCAAAGCCGCAGGTGCCAAACAGGAACACGCGCTTGCCGTGCAAGGCGGAGAGCAACGCCGCGACCGAAGGCGTGCACGCGCCCTTGTCGCACCAAAAACCGACGAGCACCATGTCGGCCGCGCAGGCGCCCTGCGCCTCGAGCGCAACCTGATCTGCATCCGCATCGTCGCTCAACGCCGCGGCGTGGACAAACTCAACGCCCGCAGCCTGCAGAGCGCGCTTAATCGCGCCCGAAACCATCCTGGTATTACCGCTCTTGCTGTTAACCACCAAAGAGCACGTCATAGTCACGTTGCCTCGTTTCCCCCAAAACTAAAGCCACTAATGCAATTTATTAGATGAATATCTTAGTACTAACGACGCAGATGTAAACCATCTGCCGCCAATCGGTGGCCCCTACTGGGCAAACTGGCTGCGGTAGAGTTCGGCGTAGAAGCCGCCTGCCGCTAGCAGCTCGTCGTGTGTGCCGCGCTCGATAATCTGGCCGTCGCGCATGACCAGGATGCAGTCGGCGTTGCGGATGGTGCTCAGGCGGTGCGCCACGACAAAGCTTGTGCGACCTGCCATGAGCTCGTCGAATGCCGCCTGCACCTGCAGCTCGGTACGCGTATCGATACTCGAAGTCGCCTCGTCCAGCAGCAAGATCGCCGGGTCGGTGAGCATGACGCGCGCGATGCACAGCAGCTGTTTTTGGCCCTGGCTAAACGTGCCGCCGTCCTCGCCAATCACCGTATCGTAGCCGCCTGGCAGCTGCACGATAAACTTATGCGCATGAGCGCGCTTGGCGGCCTCGACAACCTGCTGGCGCGTGGCATCCGGGCAACCGTAAGCGATGTTTTCCGCCACCGTGCCCTCGAACAGCCACGAATCCTGCAGCACCATACCAAAGGCACGGCGCAGGCTTGCGCGCGTGTAATCACGCGAAGACCGGCCATCGACCATGATGCGTCCGGCATCGATATCGTAAAAGCGCAGCAGCAGGTTGATGAGCGTCGTCTTGCCGCAGCCCGTGGGGCCGACCAGGGCAAAGCGCATGCCGGGTTTGGCGTCAATGCAAATGTCCTGCAGCAGCTTGCGATCGGGTACGTAGCTAAAGTCCACATGCTCAAAGGTGACCTCGCCCTGCGGGGCAGCAAGTTCCACGGCATCCGCCGCATCGGGCTCCTGCTCGCGAGCGTCGAGCAGCGCAAACATGCGTCGCGCCGAGGCATACGCCGTCTGGATTTGCGTGATGACGTTGGTGACCTCGTTGAACGGCTTGGTGTACTGGTTGGCGTAGGACAGGAAAATCTGCACGCCGCCTACCGTAAGCGCCGCCGGCACACCCGTGATCACGCCCACGCAGCCGATCACAGCGACCACGGCATAGATGATGTTGTTGATAAAGCGCGTACCGGGGTTGGAGAGCGAACCCATAAACTGCGCGCGCTCGCCCGCGGTGTAGAGCTCGGCATTGAGGGCATCGAAGCGCGCTTGGGCATTCGGGCCGTAGGCAAACGCATCAACCAGCTTTTGCTCGCCTACGTACTCCTCGATATGACCACCGAGCTGCCCTTGAATACGCTGCTGTGCCGTAAAGCTTTTGTTGGAGAGCTTGGCAATAGCACCGGCTGCAAAAATGGAAAGCGGCGTGACGAGTACCACCACAAGCGTCATGGTCAGGTTAATGGAGAGCATAAACGCGAGCGTGCCAACGATGGTGATGACGCCGGTGAAAAGCTGGGTAAAGCCCTGCAGCAGACCGTCGCCCACTTGGTCGACATCGTTGACCACGCGGCTCATAAGGTCGCCGTGGGCGTGACTGTCGATAAAGCTGAGCGGCATACGGCTGAGCTTGTCGCTCGCCTCCACGCGCATGTCGCGCACCGTTTCGTAGGACAGGCGGTTGACGCAATAGCCCTGCAGCCACTGGAAGGCCGCAGCACCTACAACGACAATCGCGAGCTTGGTAACGAGCGGCAGCAGCGCATCGAAGTCCACCTGCCCGGCGGCGACGATAAGATCGATGCCCTCACCAATGAGAATGGGCGTGTAGAGCTGCAAGATCACCGAGATGGCGGCGCTCACAAACGACGCCGTAAACGAGACGCGGTGCGGGCGAACATAGCCCAGCAGGCGGCGGGTCACCGCGCCCACGGGATAGCGCTCAGGGTCGCCGGGCTGGCGCGGACCGTCGCCCAGGTCGTTGAGGTTATCGTTACCGGACACGTTGGCCGTCATCGTGGCGACCGAACCGGAGGAAGTGTACGGATTCATTTAGCAGCCCTCCTTTGCGCAAGTGGATGCCGGGGCAGCCGGGGCGGACGCGGGACTTGGGACGGGCGCGGGCGCCGCACTCCCCTGCCGGCCCTCGAGTTCCTCGCGGCGCAGCTGCGACTGGCAGATCTCTCGGTAGAGCTGGCAGCTTGCATACAGCTCGTCATGCGTGCCCAGGC
>CABMOY010000118.1 GCA_902388345.1 uncultured Collinsella sp. | reverse complement strand
GGAGGCGTCCACGCGCTCGCCGCGCCTGGCCTTCGGCGCCGTCACGAACCTGTGCGACGCCACCTCGGCGCTCACCGTCGAGGGCGACCTGCCCAGCTCCCTCGCGATCTCCCTGCACGACGCCCTGCGCTCCAGCATCCTCTGGACCGTGTCCCGCTCGTGCCTGGTGAGCCTGCCGTAGGCCCTCGGGGCCGCCTTCCCGGCCCCCTTCTTCCTCTTTCCGGACATGCCGTCCTCCGATCTCCCGGGGCCGGCCGATCCGGCCCTCAGGGTATCGGGTTCCCACATTCATCCGTACATGTACGGATGAATGTGGGAGGTGTTCAGATAAAGTCGATAATCAAGGGAGGTGCAGTGACAGAAAAAATTTATCTTAACAGGGTTGCTTTTGGGAATTTGATATGCTATACTATAAAAATCCAAGCAAAGGAGTTTATCAATATGCGGCAAGGTATTCTTAAATAAAATTTGATAATGGGAACAAAGACAAACGTCCTCAAGGAGAGGGCTTGGTTTTTGTACCCAATTTAAGAATACTTTTGCCTTTTCATTTCATATCGTGATAGACAACGGCCAGCCTTGGCCGCAGTTTTCATGTGTGTCCTACCTATCATCCCCAGCGGTAAAAGTATTTGTCGCTGGGGATTTTTGCGCCCTTCTGGGCCTTGTATGGAGGACAATCATATGAAAATCATCAATATTGGCATTCTTGCTCATGTAGACGCAGGTAAGACGACCTTGACGGAGAGCCTGTTATATACCAGCGGAGCATTCGAGGCGCTCGAGCCGTGGGAACAGCGCGAGATCATGCGCTTGGTCGGTAAGTTCTCCCATGTTCTTAACGAAGAGTGCGAGGCATTTAAACGGCAAGTGGCCGCCGAGAACGAGGCTGACGATAAGGGCGAAGGGGAGACATGCGACTCTTAATGAGATTTATGAGGCCGTATCGCGGGCTGATTGCGGTGACGCTGTTTGTACTGCTGATAGATAACGTCGGCACGCTGCTGGTGCCTACAATGTTGGCGAATATGGTCAATACTGGTATCACGACGGGTGATATCGACTACATCTTGCGCAACGGCGTGTATATGCTCATCGCGACCGGCATGGCCAGTGGCGGCGCGGTGCTGGGCTGCTATCTTTCGGCCCGTCTGGCGGCCAATGTGGCCTGCGACATTCGCAACGCCGTCTACGATAAGTCGCTCGAGCTGTCCGCCAGCGACTTTGAGCGCTTTGGTACGGGTTCGATGATCACGCGCTCTCTCAACGACATCAACGTGATCCAGCAAGCGATCCTGCAGACGATTCAGCTGGTGTTACCGGTACCATTCTTGGCCGTGGCGGGCATCATCTTTGCCTGGTTTATCGATCCTGCCATGGGCACGCTGCTGGGCGTGGTCGTTGCGATCCTGCTGGTGGCGGCGGTCTTTACCGTTGCCAACGCCGCGCCGATCTTTATGCGCCTGCAGAGCTTTATCGACCGCATGAACGTGGTGCTGCGCGAGAACATCGTGGGCGTGCGCGTCATCCGCGCATTTAACAAGGAGCGCCACGAGGAGCAGCGCCTGGACGAGGTGTTTAGCGATTACGCAGCCAATGCCATCAAGGTCAACCACCTGTTTGTGGGTCTCGACAGCTCCAGCTTCTTTTTGATGAATATCGCCGAGGTGGCGGTGCTGTGGGTGGGCGGCAACCGCGTGGGCGTCCATGCCATGCAAATCGGCAGCATCTCGGCCGTGCTGGAGTACGCGATCCTGATCCTGTTCTTTGTGATGATGGCGCAGGTGGTGGTGCTGACGCTTCCGCGCGCCGCGGCGTGCCTCAGCCGTGCACAGCAGGTGCTCGAAATCGAGCCGAGCATCGTGGACGGTAAGGCTACGCTGGGCGACGGGACACCTGAGTCCGCAGATGGAGCCGACGCGGTGGCCGTGTTCGACCACATGTCGTTCCGTTTTGACGATGCCGACGAGGACACCCTGTGCGACCTGAGTTTTGCCTGCTGCCGCGGACAGACGACCGCGATCGTGGGCTCGACGGGCTCGGGCAAGTCAACGGTGGCCAAGCTCTTGCTTCGCTTCCACGATGCCACGAAGGGCGCCATTCGCCTAAACGGCGTCGATCTGCGCGACCTTTCGCAAGACGATATCCGCGGGCGTATCGCCTATGTGCCGCAGAAGGCATGGCTGTTCTCGGGTACGGTGGCGAGCAACCTGCGCTTTGGCAACGAAGACGCGACCGAGGCTGACATGCTCCATGCGCTGGAGGTTGCCCAGAGCACCTTTGTGCTCGACCAGCCCCAGGGGCTCGATACGCCGGTGGCCCAGGGCGGCACGAACTTCTCGGGTGGTCAGCGCCAGCGCCTAGCGATTGCCCGCGCACTCATGAAACATGCCGATCTGTATATCTTCGACGACAGTTTTTCGGCCCTGGACTTTAAGACCGATGCGGCACTGCGCCATGCGCTGCAGGACGAGACGTGCGATGCCGCGGTGCTCATCATCGCCCAGCGCATCTCGACTATTTTGCATGCCGATCAGATTGTGGTGCTCAAAGACGGTGGAGTCGTGGGCCTAGGCACGCACGACGAGCTCATGGAAACCTGCGAGGTGTACCGCGCTATCGCGGAATCGCAGATGAAGGGAGGTGAGTAGCATGACCGAGGAGCTCAAGAAGTGGGGCATCGCCGATGACGCCGCGGCTGCAGAGACAGTCGAGGAGACGGGCGCCACGTCCGACCTGGAGGAAGACGCCAAGGCAGCGGCGGAGCGCGAGGCTCGCCGCCAGGCACTCTACGAGGAAAACGAGCGCGCCGAGGACGAGCGTGCCCGCGCCGAGGCGGAGCGCATGCGCGGCGTTGATGACGAGGAC
>CABMOY010000117.1 GCA_902388345.1 uncultured Collinsella sp. | reverse complement strand
CCGTGGTGCCGAGGGTCCGCTGCGCATCGCCGGTCCCAAGGGCTCGCTTAAGGCCGACACGCTCGACGTGCTCGAGGCCGCGGGCCTGGACGTCTCCGAGCTGCGCGACCCCGGCCGTCACCTGATCGTGCGCGGTCGCGATACGCGTGCGGGCGAGGGCGCGGTCGGAGATATCGAGTTTGTCATTGTGCGCCCCAGCGATGCGCCCGCCTTTGTGGGCTGCGGTGGTGCCGATTGCGGCATCTGCGGCTGGGATTCGCTTATCGAGGCCGACCTCAACCTGCTGCAGCTGGTCGATCTGGGCTACGGCCTGTGCACCTTTATTGAGGCTGAGCCCGCTTGGCGCGCCGGTCAGGCCGAGCGCAACTATGCCCGCCGCGGTTCGCTTCGCGTGGCAACCAAGTACCCGCGCATCGCGAGTGCCTGGTATGCCGAGCGCGGCGTGAACGCCGACATTGTTTCGCTGCACGGCAACATCGAGCTGGGACCCATCGTCGGTATGACCGATCGCATCGTGGATATCACCGCCACGGGCGCCACGCTGCGCGACAACGACCTGGTTATTACTGGTCGCATCATGGACTGCACAGCGCGCTTCTTTGTCAATCCGGGTGCCGCTCGCCTGGATCCGCGCGTACGCGATCTTGCCGATCGCCTGGCTGCTGCCGTGAAGGACAAGCATTTTGAGCCCGTTGCAGGCTCGGCACAATAGCGCGAGCACGCACGGGCGCCCCAACGTCCGGGCGGCAGGTCGACTGACGCCGCCGCCCGGTCTCTCGTTTTTCGAACAAAACCTCGACCGATAGGGGATACCGATATGAAGACCATCAAGCTTGCTCCCGGTGAGCGTCTCGTTACCAACCAGCTTAACCGCAAGGGCGTGCTGCCGCAAAACATCGTCGACGCTGCCCGCGATATCGTGGCCAACGTGCGCGCTAACGGCGATGCCGCGGTGCGCGATTACTGTCGGCGTTTTGATGGTGTTGAGCTGCAGAGCTTCCGTCTGCCGCAGGAGCAGATCGATGCCGCGCTCGAAGGCCTCGATCCTGCTTTTGTCGCGGCGCTCGAAAAGGCTGCACGCCAGATCCGCGAGTTCCATCAGCGCGAGGTCGAGCAGAGCTGGTTTACCACGCGCCCGGACGGCACGATGCTCGGCGTTAAGGTGACCCCGCTTGCCGCTGCCGGCATCTACGTGCCGGGTGGCCGAGCGCAATATCCCTCCACCGTGCTCATGAACGCCATTCCCGCCAAGGTCGCCGGCGTCAAGCGCGTGGTTATGGTGACCCCGCCGCAAAAAGACGGCCTGATCAGTCCCTACACGCTTGCCGCGGCAAAGCTCGGCGGCGTGGACGAGATCTATATGGTGGGCGGCGCTCAGGCCGTGGCCGCACTTGCGTATGGTACCGAGACCATTCCGCGCGTCGACAAGATCACCGGCCCGGGCAACGCCTTTGTCGCCGCGGCCAAGCAGATTGTCTCGGGCGACGTGGGTATCGACATGGTCGCCGGCCCCTCCGAGGTCTGCGTGCTGGCCGATGCCACGGCCAAGCCCATGGTGGTCGCGGCCGACCTGATGGCGCAGGCCGAGCACGATCCGCTGGCTGCCTGCTACCTGGTGACCTGCGACGAGCAGTTTGCGCGCGAGGTCGAGGCTGGTATCGACATTCTGGTAGCGCAGTCGCCGCGCGCCGAGATCACGCGCGCCTCGCTCGATAACGAGGGCACCATCGTGGTGGCCGCCGACATGGCTGCCGCCGTCGAGGCCGTGAACACCGTGGCGCCTGAGCACCTTGAGCTGCACTGCAAGGACGCGATGGGCCTGCTCGGCGGCATTCGCAACGCCGGCGCCATCTTTGTGGGCGCCTGGAGCTCCGAGCCGCTCGGCGATTATGTTGCCGGCCCCAACCACACGCTGCCGACCGGCGGCACCGCCATGTTCTCCAACCCGCTTTCGGTGGAGGAGTTCGTCAAGCGCTCGAGCGTCATTTGCTATACGCCCGAGGGTCTGCTCTCCGACGCTCCCGCTACACAGCGCC
The DNA here is from genome assembly GCA_902388345.1 of uncultured Collinsella sp. Lineage (GTDB taxonomy): Bacteria > Actinomycetota > Coriobacteriia > Coriobacteriales > Coriobacteriaceae > Collinsella. Next base: position 1,070 of record CABMOY010000117.1, on the reverse strand, counting down.
TGGCCGAGGCCGAGGGTCTGTGGGCGCACGCGCTTTCGGCTGCGCTGCGCCGCCGCATGTTGGAGCAGGGCGAAGATGCCGTGAGCGCCGAGTCGCTGGCGGCGGCCGACCTGACTAAGGTTGCCTGGCCAGGCGACGCCGTGGCGACGGTTGCCGAGGGCGTGGACCTGGCGGCTGCAGGCGGTGCCGCTGGCGCTGTCGTCGAGGAGGCCTAATATGGCCGAGCTGACGCCCCACATGAAGGAGCTCGTCCAGCCTTACCTGGCCGGTATTGAGCCCTACGATCCCAACTTTACGCCTACGCGCATCAACCTTTCGGCCAACGAGAACACCTATCCCGTGCCGGCCGGCGTGCGCGAGGCAATCGACGCGGCCTTGGCTGCCACACCGCTCAACCGCTATCCCGATCCCATGTCGAACGACCTGCGCGACGAGCTTGCTGCCTGGCATGGCGTGACGCGCGAGAACATCTGCGTGGGCAATGGCGGCGACGAGCTGCTCTATAACTATCTGCTGGCGTTTGGCGGCGCGGGGAGGACCCTGCTCAACTGCCCGCCGTGCTTTAGCGAGTATGCTTTCTTTGCGTCTCTGTGCCAGACCGAGGTGCGCGACGTGTGGCGCGACCCGGCGACCTTTGAACTCGACCAAGCTGCTGTGCTCGCGGCAGCGCCGGCGTGCAACCTGGCAATCGTGACCTCGCCCAACAATCCCACGGGCGACGTGGCGCCGCTCGACTTTGTCGCGGCCCTGTGCGATGCGTGCCCCGGCATGGTGATGGTCGACGAGGCCTACGTTGAGTTTGCGGACGATTCGTTTGGCGCGGCCACCACGGCGCAGGGACTTATCGCCGAGCATCCCAACCTGGTGATTCTGCACACGCTGTCCAAGGCGTTTGGCGCCGCCGGCGCGCGTCTGGGCTATGTGATCGCGGCGCCCGAGGTCATCGACGTGTTCGCGGCGATTCGCCAGATCTATTCGGTCAACGTGCTGAGCCAGGCGGCAGCACTTGCTTGCGTGCGTGCCTGCGATGCGGACGCGCCCGTGGTGGCGCAGGTCGCATCCGAGCGCGA
>CABMOY010000116.1 GCA_902388345.1 uncultured Collinsella sp. | reverse complement strand
CGTAACGGCTCGACGCTGCGCGGGCCGCATTTGGACAATCTGACGTTCAACTTCAAGGGCGCGACCAGAAGGTCAGCGCCCTTTCGTTTCACGTCACCTTGTCTCAAATGCGACCCGCTCGCTGTCGTTGCCAAAACACCGGCATTTCTTTGGTTGTCAAGAGGATGCCGCTCTAGCGGGTTTTCGCTGTCCGCGCCAAAACATCGGCGTCGCCTTTGTTGGCACTTGGGGACGTTCCTTATGTGCCGGCACCTGGGGACAGTCCTTGTAATCGTTGGGGAGTGGTTACTTGCTCGCGAACAGCCAGATCAAGATGATCACGAGAACTACGGCAACGATGCAGACGATGGCGCCGGTGAATTTGATGCGTGAGTCGCGGGTACGTTCGCGCACCGCGTCCTCGGTGGCCTCGAGCTGGGCGACTTCTCGCTCGGTCTCGGTGTGTTCGGCTTTGTCTCGGGCCAAGGATCCTGCAAGCGACTCAGTGATCTCTGGGTGGTCGTGCACTTCGGTCGCCTGTTCGATGATCGACTGCGCATGTGCGGCATCTGCTTGGGCGTTGGCGATGCTCTGCTCCTGGTCGCGGCGTGCCTTGTCCTCGGCAGTGATCTTCTCGCGCAGTTCGCGCTGACGAGTCGCGGCGGCTGTCTTCGCCGTCTGCAGCTCGTCGCGCGCGGCATCGGCTTCGGTCGTCACGGCTTGGTGCGCGCGTTTTGCGTCGGCGATAGGGGCTTGAGCCTGCTCGACGGCCTGCTCGGCTGCGGCAAGCGAGTGCTCAAGGTCGGCGGTGATGCGCGGGACATCTTCTTCGGCTTTACGCAGGGCATCTGCCGTGTCGGAAATCTGCATCGAGAGCTCGCTGGTGCGCACCGTATAGTTGGCGGGATTTGCCGAGGGATTGCGTTGCAGCTCGGCATACTCATGACGCAGCGTCTCGAGCTGGGCGCGCGTGGCGTCGACGGTTTGTTGTGCGGCGGCAATGCCGGCGTCTCGCTCTGCCTTCACCTTGTCGCGGATGCGCTTGGAATCCTCAAGACGTCGAACGAGGCGGTTGCCGGTCTCGCGCGAGCTCGCCTCGCGGGCCTCCACGGCATCGAGCGCGGCCTTCAGACGGAGCTCAGTCGCGTCATCCTCTGTCTTCATTTGTTCGAGCTGACCCTTGAGCTCTGTCGCTTTGGAGGCGTGGGCATCACGGTCAATCTCGGCGGCCGCTGCAGTCTTTTGGGCCGTGGCAATCGCCTGGCGCTGGTCGGCGACGATCTGGTCGTAGCGGCCTGCGATATCCTGGCGCGTCTCGAGTTCCTCGGCCTGATCGGCAATGCGCTGCTCAAGTTCGGCCAGGTGGGCGCGGGCATCGGCAAGTGCCTTTTTCGCGGCGTTCATCTCGCGCATGGCCGAGGCACCCTGGGCGATAAAGGTGCCCACGGCGTTCGCAGTGTTCGAGACAGCGGTCCCCAGATCGCGGCTCGCGGCGGAGGAGTGCGGGGCGGTCGGGCGAGCGGTGTCGGCAGCGTCCGCATCGGCAGCCTGCGGCACGGCGATATTGCCGGTACCGCCCTCGATTACAGAAAAGCCTGCTGCGTGCGGGTCGACCGCATCGGCGCCAATCGTGGGATGCTCGAGCTGCAGAAACGAGGGCATGGTGCTGCCCTGGTCGGCAACCGGAGTCTCGCCGGGTACGAAGGTCGAGGCTGCCTCGGCGGCCTCCTCTTCCTCGGCGTCAACGTCAGCGTCGGCCACGGCGTCTTTCATCGCTTTGACGGCATCCATCATGGAGTCCATGACGGCGTCGAGCTCTTCTTCCGAAGACACCTCGATGGGGCCTGCTGCTTGCGGAGCGTTCTCAGCCTTGGGCTCAGTATCGCTCGGGTCCGGCTGCTCTAGCTGCTCTTCTTTGTCTTGCTCTGCGGCGACATTTGCGTCTGCGGCCTCGTCTGCGGCGGCAGGAGCCTCCTCGACAGCGGTATCAATGCCGCCATCGCTTCTGGTGGAAGTATCGCAGTCGTCAATGGTGTCTGCGGAGTTATCAATATGCTGTTGAGTCTGGGGGTCCAGCTCGTCTGTCATAGGCATGTGCTCCTCATCGTTGTTTGTCACCCTATGATAAAGTCTCGCGCCGACATCCCGCGCGCTGCAGCAAAGTTTCAAAACGTGTTCGATGGCTCGTGTCGATAGCAAAAACTCGGCCACTTTATCCAGTTTGTACTTGACAATCCCTTCGCCGAAAGACGTTATGCCGTTCGCCTACCGAGGCCTTTTCTATTCACTTGAACACGCTAAAGTTGCATGTCAGCTTTTGGCGCGTGAAGTTGGATGCGCGCAGTCGACGGGCGGGCCCGTCGCGATTTGAAAGGACTTTGTATGGGACTTTTCACTGGTAAGACCGTGATCGTCACCGGCGGCGGCAAGGCCACGCTCAAGGACGGCTCCGCTGGCTCCATCGGTTACGGCATCGATATCGCTTTTGCCAAGGAGGGCGCGAACCTCGTCATCACCGGCCGCAACGTTGCCAAGCTCGAGGCCGCCAAGGAGTCTCTCGAGGCTGAGTACGGCGTTAAGGTTCTTCCTGTTCAGGCCGATGTCTCCGCCGGTCAGGACAACGAGGCCGTCGTGCAGAACGTTATCGACAAGGCGATTGAGGAGTTCGGTCGCATCGACGCCGTCGTTAACAACGCTCAGGCCAGCGCCTCGGGCGTGACCATCGCCGACCACACCATGGATCAGTTTAACCTGGCCATTTACTCCGGTCTGTATGCCACCTATCTGTACATGCAGAAGGCCTATCCGCACCTGAAGGAGACCAAGGGCTCCGTGGTCAACTTTGCTTCGGGCGCCGGCCTGTTTGGCAACTACGGCCAGTGCAGCTATGCTGCCGCCAAGGAGGGCATCCGCGGCCTGACTCGCGTCGCCGCCAACGAGTGGGGCAAGGACGGCATCAACGTCAACATCGTTTGCCCGCTTGCTTGGACCGCCGCGCTCGAGAACTTCCAAGATGCCTATCCCGAGGCGTTCAAGGCCAACGTCCACATGCCGCCGGCAGGCCACTACGGCGACGTCGAGAAGGAAATCGGCCGCGTTGTCGTTCAGCTCTGCGGTCCCGACTTTAAGTACATGAACGGCGAGACCGTCACCCTCGAGGGTGGCATGGGCCAGCGTCCGTAGGAGTTACGCGGTTTTACCAAACCGCGTAACGGGCCGACGCTGCGCGGGCCGCATTTGGACAATCTGA
>CABMOY010000115.1 GCA_902388345.1 uncultured Collinsella sp. | reverse complement strand
CAATCGCTCGGCCTCCTGGTCCTTGAGCGCCGCCATGAGCGAGCGAATACGGATACGCGCGGCGCCCAAGTTGGACACCTCGTCGATCTTGAGCACGGTGTAGATCTTGCCGCTGGCCTCGAGGATCTCCTGCACCTGGTCGGTGGTCAGAGCGTCCAGACCGCAGCCGAAAGAGTTGAGCTGAATCAGGTCCAAATCGTTGCGCATCGTCACAAAACGGGCGACGGCGTACAGGCGGCTGTGGTACATCCACTGGTCGACGACGCGAATCGGACGCTCGGGCTTTACCAGATGCGCGAGCGAATCCTCGGTAAAGACCGCAAAGCCAAAGCTCGAGATAAGCTCGGGCAGGGCGTGGTTGATCTCGGGGTCGTTATGGTAGGGACGGCCGGCGAGTACGATGCCGTGGCCGCCGTGGTCCTCGACCCACTTAAGAGCCTCCTCGCCCATGGTCTGGATATCCTCGTGGAAGCGCGCATCGGCCTCAAAGGCAGCATTGACGGCAGCATCGACCTCGGAGCGCGTGATCTTGGGGCCGCGCACGCGGCCGCGACCAGCCTCGGCATCGGCCACACGGTCGACGGCGAGCACCTGATACAGGCGGCGCTTGAGCTCGGTCTTGTCGTGATAGGGCACAAACGGGTACAGGAACTCGATGTTCTGCTCGCGGATCTCGTCGATATTGAGCGCCAACGCCGTGGGGTAGCTCATGACGATGGGGCAGTTATAGCAGTTGCCGGCGGTCGGATCCTCCTTGCGCTCCCAGCGCACGCACGGCATCCAAATGAAGTCGACATCGCGGTCGATAAGGTTCATCACATGGCCGTGGCTCATCTTTGCCGGGTAGCACACGCTCTCGGACGGCATGGACTCGATGCCCGCCTGGTAGGTCTTTTTGCTCGACTGGTCGGACAGCTGCACGCTAAAGCCCAGGCGCGTAAAGAACGCATGCCAGAAGGGGTAGTTCTCGTACATGTTGAGCGCGCGCGGGATACCGACGGTGCCGCGCGGGGCCTCGTCGGGACTCAGGACCTCGCGGTTAAAGAGCAGCTCGTTTTTCTTTTTAAAGAGGTTGGGGGCCTCGGTCTTCTGCTTTTTGTGGCCGGCGCCCTTCTCGCAGCGGTTGCCGGTAATGAAGCGCCTGCCGCCGCCAAAGTCGTTGACGGTGAGCTGGCAGTTGTTGGAGCAGCGACCGCAGCGGACATGCTTTTGCGTCACGGTAAGGTGCGCGATGTCCTCGGCCGAAAGGATGGTCGAGGTGCCGTCGGAGCCGGCGCGATCGCGGGCGAGCAGGGCCGCACCGTAGGCGCCCATGCAGCCGGCGATGTCGGGACGCACGGCATGAACACCGGTGAGCTGCTCAAACGCGCGCAGCGTGGCGTCGGACATAAAGGTGCCGCCCTGGACGATCACCTGACTGCCGATCTCCTTGGGGTCGCGCAGCTTAATGACCTTGAACAGGGCGTTCTTGATGACGGAATAGGACAGGCCGGCCGCAATGTCGCCCACCGTGGCGCCTTCCTTTTGCGCCTGCTTGACGCGCGAGTTCATAAAGACCGTGCAGCGGCTGCCCAGGTCGACCGGGGCCTTGGCATGGATGGCAGCGTTGGCGAACGCGCGCACGTCCATGTTCATAGAGACGGCGAAGCTCTCGATAAAGCTACCGCAGCCCGACGAGCAGGCCTCGTTGAGCATGATGTGCTCGATCACGCCGTCCTTGACGCGCAGGCACTTCATGTCCTGGCCGCCAATGTCCAGGATGAACTCGACGCCGGGCAGGAACGCCTTGGCGCCGCGCAGGTGCGCGACGGTCTCGATCTCGCCGGAGTCGGCCTTGAGGGCCTCGATGAGCAGCGCCTCGCCGTAGCCCGTGGTAGTCACGTGGCCGATGGTGCAGCCGGCAGGGATGTGGTTGTAGAAATCGGCCATGATGACCTTGGCCGTGCCCAGGATGTCGCCGTTGTTGTTGCCGTACCAGGTGTGCAACAGCTGGCCGTCCTCGCCCACAAGCGCGGCCTTCATGGTGGTGGAGCCGGCGTCGATGCCGATGAACACGCGGCCGGTGTAGCCGTCGAGCTTGCCCTTGGGGACGACCTCGGTGTCGTGGCGGGTTTTGAACTCGGCAAAGTCCTCGTCGGTGGCAAAGAGCGGATCCAGACGCTCGACCTCGGCACCCTGTGTGTCGCCCAGGGCATCGATGGCCCCGATGAGCTGCGGGAACGTGCTGAGCTTATTGGACTCGTGCGCCATGGCGGCGCCGCTCGCCACAAACAGGTGAGCGTTTTGGGGCACGATACGGTGTTCCTCGTCTAGGTTGAGCGTGAGGTAGAAGCGGTGGCGCAGCTCGGAGAGATACTGCAGCGGGCCGCCCAGGAAGGCGACGTTGCCGCGGATGGGACGGCCGCACGCCAGGCCCGAGATGGTCTGGGTCACGACGGCCTGGAAGATGGAGGCGGCCACGTCCTCGGGACGGGCGCCCTCGTTGAGCAGCGGCTGCACGTCGGTCTTGGCAAATACGCCGCAGCGACTGGCGATGGGATAGATGGTGGTGGCGTTGGCCGCGAGCTCGTTGAGGCCGCTGGCATCGGTGTGCAGCAGGGTGGCCATCTGATCGATGAAGGCGCCCGTGCCGCCGGCGCAGGTGCCGTTCATGCGCTGCTCGATGCCGTTATCGAAGTAGATGATCTTGGCGTCCTCGCCGCCCAGCTCGATGGCGACATCGGTGGCCGGGATAAGGGTCTCAACGGCGCGCTTGCTGGCGATGACCTCCTGGACAAACTCCAGGTCGAGCCACTGGGACAGCAGCAAGCCGCCCGATCCGGTAATGGCGCAGGTCATCTGGGCCGTCGGCAGCACGGTCGCAGCGCCCTCGAACAGGTCGCGGGCGCAGGCGCGGACGTCGGTGTGATGGCGCTGGTACTTGGCGTACACGATCTGGTTGTCGTCGTTGAGCACGGCGAGCTTGACGGTGGTGGAGCCCACGTCGATGCCCAGGTGCAGGTTGCCACGAGCGTTCTCAGGGTTGAAGATCGCGCCTTCGGGGGCCTGAGCGGCGGCTACGGGCTCGACAGCGGTGGCTGTGGTTACGCCAGTCGGTACGCCGGCGACGATTGCCTCCCCCGCTGCATTCTTGGCCTCGGCGACTGCCCCGGCAACTTTCTCGGCAGCAGCGGTCGCCGCCTTCTGCGCGGCATCCGCCACGGCGGGCGCGGCCTCACGCGCGGCAGCGACCATAC
>CABMOY010000114.1 GCA_902388345.1 uncultured Collinsella sp. | reverse complement strand
ACGTGCCTGCTCGAGCTTCTTCTTGCTCTTGGACTTGCCGCGCTTGGTCTTCTTCTTCACCTTAAAGGCCGCAGGGTCGCGCTCGGGATCAACCGCGGGCGGGTTGGGACCCACATGCAGGTCGCCGGCCTCGTAGATGTCGGCGGTCTTGTCCATGAGCTTCTCGATCTCATAGAACTCATCGACGTCCTGCTCGGTCACAAACGTGATGGCCCAGCCCAGCTCACCGGCACGGCCCGTGCGGCCGATGCGGTGGATGTAATCGGTCGGCTCGGCCGGCACGTCAAAGTTCACGACATAGCGCACGTCGCTGATGTCGATGCCGCGGGCGAGGACGTCGGTTGCCACCAGCACGTCGACGGTGCCGTCGCGGAAAGCCGAAAGCGCGCGCTCGCGCTGGGCCTGGCTGCGGTTGCCGTGGATTGCGGCGGCCTTGATGCCCTTGCGCTCCAGACGACGGCAGCAGCTGTCGGCGCGGTGCTTGGTGCGCATAAAGACGATAGTGCGCTCCGGGCCCTCCTTCTTGAGGAACTCAGGCAGCAGGTTGTTCTTGGCCTCGATGGACACCGGGAACACAAACTGGTCGACGGTGTCGGCGGTCGACGTGGCAGGCGCGATCTCCACGCGGGCCGGGTCGCTCACCAGGTCGGTGATCTCGCCCACGGCCTCCTCGTCGAGCGTGGCCGAGAACAGCAGCGTCTGGCGCTCGGCCGGCGTCTCGCGCACAATGCGGCGGACGGCGGGCAAAAAGCCCATGTCGAGCATGCGGTCGGCCTCGTCGAGCACCAGCACCTTGACCTCGTCCAGGTGGCAAGCGCCCTGCTCGATCAGATCGACCAGACGGCCCGGCGTGGCGACCAAGATGTCGCAGCCATACTTGAGGGCCGCAATCTGCGGCTTGTAGCTCACGCCGCCCACGACGGTCACGGCGACATGGCCGGTGACGTCGGCAATCTTGCCGGCGACCTCGTCGATCTGCTGTGCGAGCTCGCGCGTGGGGGTGATGACGAGCATCACGGGGCCGCGGCCGTTGCCCTCGGGCTTTTTAGCACCGCGACGACGGTTGCGGCCGCCGCGCTCGCGTACGGGTTTGGGCGGAGCGATGTGCTCCAGGTTGTTCATGGTCGGCAGCAAAAAGGCAGCCGTCTTGCCGGTGCCGGTCTGAGCGGCGGCAAGCAGGTCGCGGCCCTCGAGCACCACGGGGATCGAGCCGGCCTGGACAGGCGTGGGCGCCGTGTAGCCCAGGTTCTCGATGGCACGAAGCATCTCGTCCGAAAGTCCCAGCTCGTCAAAGGCGGGCAGGTTCTCGGTCGCGGACTCGACGGCCTGGGCAGCATTGGCCTCGTCGGCAGCATCGAAGGCAGCCTGGGTCATGGCCTCGCGGGTCTCGTCCAGAATCTCGGCGTCCGTGACGTCGGATACAGAATTACGCATATGTTGTTGTTCCTTATCTGCACGCGTTATGGGCACGGCATGCGGCCGCGCGGGCGTGCTTGGTAGTGCGCTAATACATACAAAAACGGGTGCGCACAGAGAGGACGTTGCTCAGCACGCTGGCGATCGCTTTGGCAGCCCTATCACGCGCCGTCCAGACGCAGCGGCCCTAAGCGATGGAGCAGATTCGCCGCCGGTTAGTATACCCGCGCTTCGCATGCCCCCACGTAAACCACAGATGACGGGGCGGTCGGGGCCGATTGTCTCAATCTGTAACAGTTACGAGACAAAACCGGGTCTACACGTTACAGATTGAGACGAACTCAAACATCGCAAAACATAATCTCGATCTGTAACAGTTAGAGGTCATTTTCCCCGCTAGATGTTACAGATCGAGATGTTTGACATGAGCTGCCAACGATTGAGCAGCCACCCGCATCTGTAGCGAAATGTCATACATTCTCATCTCCACTGGACACCCCCAGGGGGTATGGGTGTATAGTATCGGCAGGTTAACAATTCAAACACTACGCCACAGAAAGGAGAAGCCATGGCTCAAGATAAGTTTGACGTGGGCGGCATGACGTGCGCCGCCTGCCAGGCGCATGTGGACCGCGCCGTGAGCAAGCTCGACGGCGTCCAAAGCGTCGCGGTCAACCTGCTCGCCGGTTCCATGATGGTCGACTATGACCCCACGCAGGTCTCCCCCGACGATATCTGCACCGCTGTCGACCGCGCAGGCTACTCGGCCTCACCCGTCGATGCGGGCACCGGTGCCGCTGGCTCAAACGGCAGCGTGCAAGCCAGGTCCGGCGCCGCCCACATGGAGTCGCCCACCAAAAAATTGGAGGCCGCCGCCTCTGCCATGCGCACCCGCCTCATCGTCTCGATCGCATTCCTCATCCCGCTGTTCTACATAGGCATGGGGCACATGCTTGGTTGGCCGCTGCCCGGTGTCTTCACCGATCACACCCATAGCATGACGCTCGCCCTCACCGAGCTCGTCCTGCTCATCCCCATCATCTATGTCAACGACGCGTACTTTATCAACGGGTTTAAATCGCTCGTTCACGGCGCGCCCACCATGGACGCCCTCATCGCCGTGGGCGCCACTGCCTCCATCGCCTGGTCGCTCTACGCCATGTTCATCATGGCCGACCAATTAGCCGCGGGTCAGATCCACGAGGCCATGATGACGGGCATGGACAATCTGTATTTTGAGAGCGCGGGCACGATCCTGTCGCTGGTCACCGTGGGCAAATACCTCGAGACTCGCAGCAAGTCCAAAACCGGCGGCGCCATCGAGGCGCTGATCGACCTGGCGCCCAAGACCGCGACCGTCGTTGCCGACGACGGTACCGAAACCACCGTCGACGTCGACGCCATTCTGCCCGGCCAGGTCCTGCGCGTGCGCCCCGGAGAGTCCATCCCCGTCGATGGCGTGGTGCTCGAAGGCAGCTCGGCCGTGGACGAGAGTGCGCTCACCGGCGAGTCCATCCCCGTGGAAAAGGCCGCCGGTGACACCGTCAACGCCGCCACGGTCAACCGCACCGGATCGTTTACCTTCCGCGCCACGCGGGTGGGTGCCGAGACATCGCTCGCCAAGATCATCCAGCTCGTCGAGGACGCCAACGCCACCAAGGCGCCCATCGCCCGCATGGCCGACAAGGTCGCCGGCGTGTTCGTGCCCGTGGTGTTCGTGATCTCGGCCGTGACCTTTGCGGTATGGATGGCGCTGACCGGCAGCGTGAACGAGGCGCTCACTTCTGCCGTAGCCGTGCTGGTGATCAGTTGTCCGTGCGCGCTCGGCCTGGCCA
>CABMOY010000113.1 GCA_902388345.1 uncultured Collinsella sp. | reverse complement strand
ACCAGGGCACGCGCGATAGTCAGGCGCTGACGCTGGCCACCGCTAAAGTTCTTGCCGCCCGCCTCGACCGGGGCATCTAAGCCCTGTGGCTTGTTGCGCACGAACTCGCTCGCCTGCGCCATGTCGAGCGCCGCCCAGAGCTCCTCGTCGGTCGCCGACTCGTCACGCCAGGTCAGGTTGCTGCGGATGGTGCCGCTCACCAGCGACGCTCGCTGCGGGACGGTCGCGACCACACGGCGCAGCTGGTCGAGCGGCCAGGTGCGCACGTCGGCGCCCATCACACTCACGCTGCCGGCGCTCGCGTCGTACAGGCGCGGGATGAGCGAGACGAGCGTGGACTTGCCGCTGCCCGTGCCGCCAATAATGCCGAGCGTCTTGCCCGGCGGGAGCTCCAGGGTCACATCGTTGACGGCGTTGGCAGCGCCGGCGCCAAAGGAGAAGTTCGCATGGCTCAAGCTCAGCGCAGGAACGGGAGCGATATTGCCCGGCTTGGGCAGCGCGACCGGCTCGTTGTTCTCGTCAGCGATGCTCGGCACGCAATTGAGCACCTCGTTGATACGCGACGCGCTGGCGCTCGCCTTGGTAAAGACCACGACCAGGTTGGCGACGTACACGATGGAGGTGAGCGTCTGCGTCATGTAGTTCACAAACGCCATGACCTGACCCTGCGTGAGCTCGCCCACGTTGACCTGGATGCCGCCCACCCACAGGATGGCGCACACGCCCAGGTTCATCACAAGAAACGTGACGGGATTAAGGATCGACGAGAGCTTGCCCACCGCGATGGCGGTATTGGCCTGGTCATCGGCGGCTTGGGCAAAACGCTCGCGCTCGTGGTCCTCACGCACAAAGGCGCGAACAACGCGGGCGCCCGAAAGCCCCTCGCGGCAGATAAGCGCGATGCGGTCGAGCTTTGCCTGCAGCTGCCTGTAATACGGGATACAGCGCGCCATGACAAACCAAAACACCAGGCCGATAGCGGGCGTGCAGATCAAGAAGATCATGCCGAGCTTAAGGTCGATGGCAAGGGCCGCGCACATAGAGCCCACCGCCAAGAAGGGCCAGCGGATGAGCATGCGTACGCCCAGCGCCACAGCGAGCTGCACCTGGTTGACGTCGTTGGTGATGCGGGTGATAAGCGACGGCGTGCCAAAGCGGTCGAGTTCGGCATAGCTCAACTTGTTGATGTGCTGGTAGAGCGCACCGCGGATATCGGTGCCCATGCCCTGCGAGGTGAGCGCCGCCATCTTTTGGCAGACGAGCGTAAACGAGATGCCGATCACAGCCATGGCGCCAAGCAGCATACCGTAGTGGACGACGGCGTTGACATCGTGTGCGCCAATACCCTTATCGATCATCTGGGCAATCACCAGCGGCGTCAGCAGGTCAAAGATCACTTCGATCAGCTTACACGCAGGGCCAATCACCATATACCGGCGAAACTTACCACCAAAACGCCTGAGCAGCTCAATCATGTATAGGCGCTCCCTATCATCATTCACATTCAATTCGAACCATGATAGTACCGCCACCCCAAAAGAAGCGTAAACAACTCGTCATTTCTAACGGGATTCAGTTTTCAGAGGGGTATACGCGCACACCCAGCCAGTGTCGGGTCAACTAGCATGGTATATTTACATTAGTGCTACCAAGTTAGTCGCCGACCCTTGAAATGAGGTGCCGAGATGAACGACATTCTCGCAAGAAGAGCAAGACGAGCAACTGCGGGCATCGCCCTTTCCGCGGCACTTGTCGCGGGAATCGCCCCCGCAACGGCGATCGCGGCAGAAACCAGCGCCCCCACCGGTGCAGTTGCCTTGCAGACGGAAGACGCGGCCGCCGCAAAAGAAAAAGCGTATGCAGCCATGCAGGAAGCGCTCAAAAACCTCGAGGCCGCAAAAGACGCCGCAAGTCCCGAGAAAATTGCGGAAATCGATACTAAAATTGCCATTTTTCAAAAGAACTACGACACTAATTTGGCGCGAGCTGCCATATATAAGGAATCCCTTCCTACCATGCAAGCGGACATCGATGCAGCCCAATCCGAATGCGATAAGGCCCACAACCGAACAAGAGACCTTGAGGCAGAATTAAATAAAATCCCCCACACGGATTACGAAACTAGATGGCAGTTGGAACTGGCGATCATGGATGCACAAGAGCAAGAATCTCGCTGTGAAGATAAGCTTGAGCACTGCCGAATGCGCCTCGAAAGTCAGAAAAGCCTGATTTATTTCTTAGAAAGCGAAGTAGAGTTTAATAAAACCCACCTCGACGGAGAAACAGCCAAGCGAGATGCGCTCCTCGATAATTTGAAAAAGGCGCAAGCGGCCTATGACGACGCCTGCAAGGCATACGAAGAGGCAAAAGCCGCAGCAGATACGGCCACCTCGCCCGAGATAACGAAACCCACCGAGACAACGCCTCCCTCCGGCTCGGCGCAACCGGCCGAGACGGCACAGCCCGCCAGCTCGCCCGTGACCGGCAAAGACGCCGCACCGAGCTCCGCCAAGCAAGCGAACACAAGCAACAGCAAGCAAGCGAATACGACCGCCGGCAAGCTCGCAAACACAGGCGACACAACGCCAAGCGCAATCGCACTAGCAGGAATCGCCGCCGCAGGCCTCGGAATAGCCACCACAGCCGCACGCCGCCTCAAGAACTCAAAATAGCTGCCAGCGGTTATTGTCTTCGCCAACCCACAAGCCAAGAGACAAAAAGAGGTCCGTTTCCCCAACCCAGGGAAACAGGCCTCTTTACTTGTAAAAACAGATGGTAATGCCACTGTCTCTTGAAGCACATCGCCACCGCGCTCCAAACAACGCCAACGAGCAGCATTCCTTAAGGGATAGATTTAATTAGGCTAACGCGCCTTTACGGGTGATTTTTGGACGAAGTGGTCCCGGCGCCGGCGGGCTGTTTGGTAGTCGAGCGATCCCGCAGGCAAAGCCGAGGACCAGCGAGACACCAAACAGCCCGCCGGCACCGGGACCGCATCGCGGCACCAAAAAAGCGCCCGTGCGCTCGATGGATTCGGATGCCCGACAGAGGCTCCTTATGGCTGCTTCCTTCCGGACCTGACCAGATTCGGAACATGTCGTCATCCGAACCCATCGAACGCGCTAGGCGCTCGGTATATCTTACCTGCTCCCGCCCTCCACGGCAAGTGGGGCGAACCCATCGGATGGATTCGCCCCACTCGTCCATATCGCTAGCGGCGCTTGCGGTACAGGACCGTGCCGCCCGCGACGGCCAGCGCACCGATGCCGGCCATG
>CABMOY010000112.1 GCA_902388345.1 uncultured Collinsella sp. | reverse complement strand
GCGCCCGCCTTGCCCGCGAGCTCGGCTTGCCCGTGCTGCTGTGGGGGCCGCGCGACGAGCGCCCCGAGCCCGACGGCACCCGTCTGCGTGATAGCCAGTGCGGTCTGTTCGCCACCGGCAAGGTCCTGCGCCGCTTCCAGGTTCCCTTCACCTACATGACCAACTGCCGTCTGACCGATCCCGAGTTCGAGCGCGGCGTCTGGGACTTTTTGGCCGTGTGCAACGTGGTCAAGACCTTCAAGCACACCCGCATCCTGCAGATGGCCACCCGTCCGTTCGATTTCTGGTCGACCATGTGCAACGAGGGCGAGCTGCTCGAGAAGTTCAACATCCAGCTTTCGCCCATCCCCATGACCGAGCTTGTCCAGGCCGTGTGCGACGCCCAGGCTGACGAGCAGGCCATGGCAGCCATGATCGCCCACATTGGTGACAGCTTTGAGATCTGCATCCCCGAGGACAAGGTTCCTGCGGTCGCAGGACTCGCCATTGCCATGAAGCGCCTGGTCGAGAAGTACGGCTGCAACGCCGGCGCCATCCAGTGCTGGAACGCCCTGCAGGACGAGTTGGGCATTATGCCCTGCGCCGCCAACGCAATCCTCAACGAGATGGGCATCCCCATCGTCTGCGAGACCGACATCCATGGCGCTATCACCGCGCTGATGGTCGAGGCCGCCGACCTGGGCCGTCACCGCGGCATGTTCGCCGACTGGACCGTGCGTCATCCCGATAACGAGAACGGCGAGCTGCTGCAGCACTGCGGCCCCTGGCCCTGCAGCTGCGCGGCCGTCAAACCCAAGCTCACTTACCCGCTGGCTTTCGATCACCCCGGCGCGCTGACGGCCGAGGCCAAGCACGGCGACCTCACCCTTGCTCGCTTTGACGGCGACAACGGCGAGTACTCGCTGCTGCTGGGCAACGCCCGCGGCATCGACGGCCCGGCCGGCATGGGCACCTACCTGTGGGTCGAGGTCGACAACCTCAAACGCCTCGAGGCCAAGATCGTCGAGGGTCCCTACATCCACCACTGCGTCGCCATTCACGCCAACGTGGTGCCGGTGCTCTACGAGGCGTGCAAGTACATCGGCATTGTCCCCGACCTGTACGACCCCATCGAAGAAGACGTCAAAGCTTACCTGCGAGGAGAGTAGAAATGGCAACTATCGAAGAGCTTGAATCCCTGCGTTGGGACCTTCGCCGCGATTGCGTCGATATCATCATGGCTGGCGCCGGCGGCCACATCGGTGGCGACATGTCGGTGATCGACGCCCTCATGACGCTCTATGCCAACCACCTCAACATTTCTCCCGAGACCGTCGACGATCCCAACCGCGATCGCTTCGTACTCTCTAAGGGCCACGCCATGGAGGCCTACTATGCGGTGCTCTGCCACGAGGGCTATCTTGACCTCGATGACGTCAAGGCCCGCTTCTCCAAGTTCGGCAGCCCCTACATCGGTCACCCCAACAACAAGCTCAAGGGCATCGAGATGAACTCGGGCTCGTTGGGTCACGGTCTGCCCGTGACTGTGGGCATGGCGCTTGCCGGCAAGATGGACGGCCGCGACTACCGCGTCTACACCATCATGGGCGACGGCGAGCTTGCCGAGGGCTCGGTCTGGGAGGGCGCCATGAGCGGCGGCAACTACCAGCTCGATAACCTGTGCGCGCTCGTGGACCGCAACCGCCTGCAGATCAGCGGCAGCACCGAGGACGTCATGAAGCAGGACTCGCAGGAGGAGCGCTGGGCCGCCTTCGGTTGGAACGTGCTGTCCATTCCGGGCAACGACGTCCAGGCCATCGACGCCGCGCTGACGCTGGCCACCGAGACCAAGGGTAAGCCCACGGTCATTATCCTCAACACGGTGAAGGGCTACGGCTCGCCGGTTATGGAGGACAAGGCCGCCTGGCATCATCACCTGCCCAACGACGAGGAATATGCCCAGATCATCGCCGATTTCGCTGCCCATAAGGAGGCCATCAATGGCTAACAAGATCGCCAACCGCAAGGCTATCTGCGACACGCTGCTCGAGGCCGCCGCAACCGATAAAGACATCGTCGTCCTGTGCTCCGACTCCCGCGGCTCTGCATCGCTCACGCCGTTCTTCGATCAGTATCCCCAGCAGTCTATTGAGGTCGGCATCGCCGAGCAGGACCTGGTGAGCATCGCCGCCGGTATGGCCTCGTGCGGCAAGAAGGCCTGGGCCGCCTCGCCGGCGTCCTTTGTGACCACGCGCTCGTATGAGCAGTGCAAGGTCGACGTTTCGTACTCCAACACCAACGTCAAGCTCATCGGCATCTCGGGCGGCGTGTCCTATGGCGCCTTGGGCATGAGCCATCACTCCGCACAGGATATCGCCGCCATGAGCGCGATTCCCAACATGCGCGTGTATCTGCCGAGCGATCGCTTCCAGACCGCCGAGCTCGTGCGTGCCCTGGTCGCCGACAACAAGCCGGCCTACATCCGTGTGGGCCGCAACCCGGTGGAGGACGTGTACACCGAGGACGAGTGCCCGTTCCAGATGAACCGCGCCACCTGGGTGCGTCGCGGCACCGATGTGACGATCGTCGCCACCGGCGAGATGGTCCGCCATGCCGTGGACGCCGCCGATCTGCTGGCCGAACAGGGTATCTCGGCGACGGTGCTCGATATGTACTGCGTCAAGCCGCTCGATGCCGAGGCCGTGATCGAGGCCGCCGGTGCCACGCGCGCCGTCGTGACCGTCGAGGAGCACAGCCCCTTCGGTGGCCTGGGTTCCATGGTCGCGCAGGTCGTTGGCGAGCACTGCCCGCGTCCGGTCAAGTGCCTCTCCCTGCCCGATGCGCCGGTCATCACCGGCACGAGCCCCGAGGTCTTTGCGCACTACGGCCTGACGGGTGCCGGAATCGCCAAGACGGTCGCCGAGTTCCTTCCCGCAGAGTAATTGGTGCATCGGGGACAGGTTTGCACCAATCCTTTTAGGTTGAATTCTGAGCAGGCCGGCTGCGCTCTCATGAGCCGGTCGGCCACTCGCTCCTTGTCCGTCGGGTTTTAGTTTTGAATCGACGGGGGAGACAGGAGAGTACATGAGCAAATACATCATCGGAATCGATCAATCCACGCAGGGCACCAAGGCGCTGCTGGTGGACGAGGGCGGCCATTTGATTCATCGTGCCGATCGCCCGCATCGCCAGATTGTCAACGAGGCCGGCTGGGTGAGCCATGATCCAGCCGAGATCGCCGCTAACGTGCTGGCCGTGGCGCGCGCCGTGGTGGAGGAGACCGGGGTCGATCCGACCGACGTCGCCGGCATCGGCATCTCCAACCAGAGCGAGACTAC
>CABMOY010000111.1 GCA_902388345.1 uncultured Collinsella sp. | reverse complement strand
CGCGTTAACCAGGGCGGCCCCAAGTGCGCCGGCATCGTCGGCCTTGGCCTCATCGGCGGCAGCTTTGCCCGCGGCTATGCGCAGGCGGGCGTCCGCGTGCTGGCCTGGGACCCCGATGACGATGTCATGACCGCCGCCAGCATGGGCACCGTCGCCGGCGAGCTCAACGACAAGACACTCGGCGAATGCGACATCATCGTCTTGGCTTGCTACCCCGAGGCCTGCATCGAGTGGCTCGAGGCGCATGCTCAGGCACTCGCCGACGCCACCGACACTGATGCCATCATGGGCCCCGTGGTGATCGACACGGTGGGCGTCAAGGGCATCGTGTGCGAGCGCGCCTTTGAGCTTGCCCGCGAGCACGGCTTTTACTTTGTGGGCGCGCACCCCATGGCGGGCACGCAGTTCTCGGGCTACGCGCATTCCCGCGCCGACCTGTTCCAGGGCGCACCGCTCGTGCTCGTTCCGCCCGCGGTGGCCGACGCACTTAAGCTGGAGCTTTTGGGCCAGGTGCGCGAGATGGTGCGTCCCCTGGGCTTTGGCAAGTTCAGCGTAACGAGCGCCGCCGACCACGACCGCGTCATCGCCTTTACGAGCCAGCTCGCGCACGTCGTCTCCAACGCCTACGTTAAGAGCCCGACTGCTCTGGTCCACCACGGCTTTTCGGCCGGCAGCTACCGCGACCTCACCCGCGTAGCGCACCTCAATCCGCAGATGTGGTCCGAGCTCATGATCGACGACGCCAATGCGCTCGCCTTCGAGATTGACCATCTGATCGAATCGCTCGGCGCCTACAGCCGTGCGCTCAAGGACCGCGACCAGCGCTATCTGGAGAATCTCCTTGCCGAGGGCGATCGCATCAAGCGCGCACTCGACGACGAGGCCTCCCACTAGACCACCCATCACGCCAGGTCGAAAGGACCGAAGCTTATGGCGATTACCATCGATATCGACACCGCACGCCCCTACCAGGTGCATGTTGGCACGTTTTTGCTGGAGCAGGCGGGACCGCTCGTGCGCGCCACTGCCGGCGGCACCAAGGCCGTCATCGTTACGGACACCAACGTGGGCCCGCTCTACCAGATGCCCGTTAAGCAGAGCCTGGAGGCGTCAGGCTACGAGGTGAGCATCTGCACCTTCGAGGCCGGCGAGGCCCATAAGCGCGCCGAAACCTATGTTGCCATTTTGGAGTTTGTGGCCGAGCACGAGCTTTCGCGCTCCGACGTGATCGTGGCACTCGGCGGCGGCGTCGTGGGCGACGTGGCGGGCTTTGTGGCCGCCACCTACATGCGCGGCTGCAAGTTTGTGCAGATCCCGACGAGCCTGCTCGCCATGGTGGATTCGTCGGTGGGAGGCAAGACCGCCATCGATCTGGCTGCCGGCAAGAACTTGGCCGGCGCCTTTTGGCAGCCGAGCGTGGTTATCGCCGACGTGGGGTGTCTGGCCACCCTCACGCCCGAGCAGTTCGCCGACGGCTGCGGCGAGGTCGTCAAGCACGCCGTGATCGCCGACCCGGAGCTTTTCGCCGAGCTGGAGAAGACCCCGCTCACGCTGGAGCTGCTCAACCGCGATGTGGCCCGCGTAGCGCTCATCATCGCCCGCAATATCGACATCAAGCGCGCCGTGGTCGTCGCCGACGAGCGCGAAACCAACCAGCGCAAGCTCCTCAACTTTGGACACAGCGCCGGACACGCCGTCGAGGCCTGCGAGCACTTTGAGCTCGGACACGGCAACTGCGTTTCAATCGGCATGGGCATCATCACGCGCGCCGCGGCCCTGCACGGCATTTGCGATGCTGCACTGCCCGATCGTATTGAGGAACTCTGCGCCCGCCATGGCCTCAAGACCCGCTGCGACCTAGATGCCGATGCCGTCTTTGCCGAGGCGCTCCACGACAAGAAGCGCGCGGGCGACACCATCGATCTAGTGATTCCGCACGGCATTGGCCGCTGCAGCATCGACCGCACGCCGCTTTCCACTTTCCACGAACTCATTGCCGAGGGCCTCGGCCAGAAGGGAGACGCATCCGCATGCTAGCCCGCATCACCCCGTCCCCGCTTAAGGGCACCGTTCCCGCCATCGCGTCCAAGTCGATGGCGCATCGCCTCATCATCTGCGCTGCGCTTGCCAACGGCGAGACGCACGTCACCTGCAACACCACCTGCGCCGACATCGAGGCCACGGTGCGCTGCCTTACGGCACTGGGTGCTCGCATCGAGACCGTCGAGGACGGTTTCCAGGTCCACCCCACCATGAAGAGTGTTGAGTTTGGCCTGCTCAAGGCCCTTGCCGGCGGCACGCTTGACTGCGGTGAAAGTGGCTCCACGCTGCGCTTTATGCTGCCTGTCGCCTGCGCGCTGGGTGCGGATGCCACCTTCGTAGGCCAGGGCCGCCTGGGCGCCCGCCCGCTCTCCCCGCTCTCGGACGAGATCATCGCCGCCGGCTGCGACCTACAGGGTCTGGGCGGTTTTCCGCTCAAGACGAGCGGCCGCATGCGCCCGGGCACCTTTGTGCTTCCGGGCAACGTGAGCTCGCAGTATATCTCCGGCCTTCTGCTGGCAGCCCCGCTGCTGGCCCAGCCCTCCTGCGTGCAGGTAACCGGCCTCATTGAGAGCCGTCCCTACATCAACCTGACGATCCAGGCCATGAAGGCCTTTGGCGTCGAGGTCAACGTCGAGCGTATTCCGGCCAAGGACGGCCAGCCCGAGGTCACGAACTTCCGCGTGAGCAGCGGCTCGTACCGCACGCCCGGCAGCGTAGCCGTCGAGGGCGACTGGTCCAACGCCGCCTTTTGGCTGTGCGCCGGTGCCATCGGCACCGACCCAATCACCGTCGAGGGCGTGTCGCTAAGCTCCGCACAGGGCGACCGTAACGTGCTTGCCGCGCTTTCGCGCTTTGGCGCCCGCATCGTGCGCTCCACCAACGCCGCCACCGTGCAGTCCGACAAGCTCGCCGGCTTTGAGATGAGTGCCCACGACATTCCGGACCTGGTGCCCGTCATCTCGGCCGTGGCCTCACTGGCACAGGGCCGCACCTTTATCCGCGATTGCGCCCGTCTGCGCATCAAGGAATCCGACCGCCTGGTCACCACCACCCGCGAGCTCACCGCGCTGGGCGCGCAGGTGCGCATTGCCGGCGATGACCTCATCATCAAGGGTGTCGATGCCTTCACCGGCGGCGAGGTCGATTCGCACAACGACCACCGCATCGCCATGATGGCCGCTATCGCCGCGAGCCGCGCCGCCGGCGAGGTCGTGATCCACGGCGCCGAGGCCGTCAACAAGTCCTATCCCGATTTCTTCGACCACTACCGCCTGCTGGGCGGCAAGGTCACACTCGAGGAGGAATAGCATGTCCTCGACCTT
>CABMOY010000110.1 GCA_902388345.1 uncultured Collinsella sp. | reverse complement strand
GCTTTAGCTCCGGCCTCCTTATATAAGGGCCCGGCAAAGCCGAGCCATCAAATTTGCATCAGCCCCCAGAACATGTTTGAGAACTGTGCCTGAAGCATGTGCCCCTAGGGCTGGAATGAGGTTGCCTTCCAACGCATTCTGCAGGGGGCGGCATTATTTTGTAGCGCGAAGCGCGGATCAAAATAATGCCGCATGCCCGAGGACGCGTTGGAAAGCAACCTCATTCCGGCCCGAACAGGTCAGTCTACCTGCGCAATTACAAATTCGTAAACTTTTTTGAAAAAAGTGCTTGCACAGTTCTCGAATCATAGGTTATTATCTTCCTCGTTGAACGCGCGGGTCGAACAAAACGAACAGCGAATCAACAACATAGCATGTCGGAGTGGCGGAATTGGCAGACGCGCTAGCTTGAGGTGCTAGTGACCGCTTTTTGGTCATGCGGGTTCAAGTCCCGCCTCCGACACCATCGCATTTGAGAAGCCTCTTCGGAGGCTTTTTTGTTACCGATAGACGGTGGGGTCCACGATGGAAACGCTTGAACGCAACGAGTGGGCAGACGTTGCCCAACTAGTCGAGATCACGAGCGATGCTGTCATCATCTGCGAGCTCGACGGAACCATTCTGCATGTGAATAATCGCTTACTTGGTTTGATGTGCGAGGAACGTGCCGACGTCATCGGTGGAGATGTTAAAGACGTCCTGTACTCGTCCGCTTTTGAACGTGCGACGGAACATCGTCTGCCATTTGAAACTGATGGCTCCGAGAACGAACTGATGCTCAAGTTGAGTGACGGCTCTTTTATTCCCGTCTTGGTTCGTGCGGGCTCCGTAACGCCTCCACGCATCTTTGGGCGCCGCGCACCACGTGTCCTGGTGGCGCTTCACAGTATCGAGGAACAGTATTCTCACGACCGGCAACTCAAGCGTGCGTTATCGGAGCTTAGAGTGGCGAACAAGCGTCTCTCTGGCACGCTCTCAGTCATTATGAGCACTGTGGGCTCCGATGAGTTGCCCAGCTTGCTTGATACCGTTTTGAACCAGCTTGTAGGAACGCTCGATGCTTCGGGTGCCGCTATCTATTTTTCTGAGAGCGGCGGCTTTAAGCTTCGCGGTGTTTCCAAGGAGCTGTACGACAGCTACCTGCCCGAGTTTTTGCCGTATGGCGCTGGCATTCCGACGTATGTTCTTCGCGAGTCGCGTGCTTGTCGCTTGTCGATTCAACAGGACCTTGAGGGCGATAAGGCCGCCTCCGGTATGTTCATGGACCTGGATAATCGTTCTAAGCACCTGTTGCGCATGCAGGATATGCCTCCGTACCGCAGCGAGATCTGTCTTCCCGTTTTTTACGGTACGCAGATCCTTGGCGTGCTGGAAGTTGGTTGGAAACGCCCCCAGGCACCGCTTGCCTATGACGTTAATGTGCTCGAGGTCATTTGCGATTACCTGTCTATCCAGCTGGTCGGCATGGCATCGAGCCTTCGCTCCCGTCGCACGGCCGAGCTTGGCCGCTCGCTCAATGTCTTGCGGGATGAGTTGTTTACCTTTCTAGACGATTCCGCCGCGGCTACCCAGGCGGTATCGTCCGAGATCTGCAATATGCTCAACTGCCATTTTTGCCCTATTGAGTATGACGCCAGTCTGGATTCCTACGTCATAGATTTTGAAGGCGGCAGTCGCGTTGCTTTGCCGGACGATCCCGAGAAGCTTTTCTTTTCCACGACGGCGCCAGCGGCACGTTTGGGGGCTGCCCCTGATGGCTTTGAGGCATCTGTTTTGGGCGGCACGAGTGCCGAGGACCTTAAACACGTCCGTATAACTCGCGTTGACGAATCGATGCCTATGGGAGGCTGGCTTAGGGCGCATGGCCTGCCTTGCCAGGGTCTCTACGTCGACGCCGGCATCGAGGCGGGGCGCCCGCGCTCTGAGGGCGATGGCAAGCACAGTAACGACGCGATCGTTCCTGCTTCTGTCGCGAAGGGCCCGACGACGCGCGCGCTGCTGCTTCGTGATGGTAGCCAAGAGCCGATTGATGACCTTGAATATGACTACTTGGTGCACTTGGCTCATGACTTTGAACTGATCTATGAAGGCGAATCTCAAAAGCGTGAGGAGCGCCATATCGCTCAGACCCTCCAGATTGGCATGAGAAATTCACTGGGGGATGTTCCGGGTATCGCAACCGATTCGGTGTACCTGTCGGCCACGAACTCGGCGTTGGTCGGCGGCGATTTCTATACGCTCATCCGTCTTCCCGACGATTGCGCCGTCATGATTCTGGGCGATGTGTCTGGCAAAGGCATTGAGGCTGCATCGATGTCCGCGCTCGTCAAGACGGCCCTGACGGCATATGCCTGGGAGGGCGCTGGACCGGCCCGCATGGCACGCTCCCTTAACAGCATGCTCATGGGCTTTTCGAGGGTCGAGACGTTCGTGACGGCCTTTATCGCCAAGATTGACCTTAAAGCCGGACGCGCAACGTATTGTTCGGCGGGCCATCCTCCGACCATGGTCATCAGGCCAGAGTCGATGCCGCTGGGTGGCGACGAGGCTCGTGGGGGAGAGGTCGAGCTGCTTGGATGCCAATCGGGGGTGATCGGTGCCTTTGAGAGCATGGTGTACGAGACAGGCGTGTTTACGTTCGCTCCTGGTGACATGCTATTTATGTACACCGACGGAACAATCGAAGCACGTGACCGCTCGGGTGCTTTCTTTGGCGAGCAGCGCCTCCGTGACCTTCTGCTCTCTGTCTCGGGTGAGGGCGTATCGGGAATCTGCGGCAAGGTCTTGGGCGAGCTCGACCGATTTACCGAATCGGCGCTGGACGATGACATTGCATTGGTGTCCCTTGAGTTTTTACGGGGTCGTTCATAGACGACGCTGGGCGGGCTGAATCCGTACGGTTGGGGAAACGAATGCATCGAGTGGGCTTTTTTGGGGAACCATGGTCGTATGAATGAGTGGAATGACATAGCGGTTTTGACGCCACCAGGCGATATCGACATCGCCACGGTGCCTGCGCTGCGTCGGCGGTTGGATGCTTTGATTGGCCGCGGCGTGCGTCGTGTCGTCATCAACTGTCAGGCTGTTAGCTTTATCGATTCGACGGGCTTGGCATTCCTGCTTACGCGCGCTCGTGAGCTCATGAGGCGAGAAGGCCTGCTTTCGCTCGTCAATGCATCAGGTGAAGTTGTTCGCTTTTTTGAGATTGCTCGTCTTGTCGATATTCTTCATGTCGCGGGGCCGGCACGGGAGTCTATTCCCGCCATTCCGGTGGGGGAGCTGCCTCGCTGGAGTAAGAGCGTCGAGGTCCGTCAGGGTATCGAGAATCTTCCATACTACCGACATCGCATCGCCGAACTCCTTGAATCGCTTCCGTTGCGCCGTGACGAGCGCTACGATGTCGCATTGGCGTCGGGGGAGGCGCTGGGTAATGCCTATGACCATGCGGGCGGTATCGGGTGCGTCCTGACGGTTCAGGCCTATGGCGATCGCGTTGTGGTTGAGGTGCTTGATCGAGGTGCCGGCTATTCTATCGATGAAACGAGCGAACCGGTCGCATCAGAGGAGCGCGGCCGTGGTATCAAGCTTATGCGTATGCTCGTCGATAACGTGGAGGTTGCTCGTCGTACGGACGGCGCCGGCACGCGCGTGCAGATGGTGAAGCTGTTTAGCGGAGCGCTGGAATCGTGTGCCTAGCCAATCGCTTTAGCGCGTTTAGCTACTAAGAACATGCGGCAGACAAGTTTTTTGAAAAAAGTACTTGCGTCTTTTGGACAACTCGCGTAAATTAATAACCCGCAAGCGGACATGGCTCAGTTGGTAGAGCACAACCTTGCCAAGGTTGGGGTCGCGGGTTCGAGCCCCGTTGTCCGCTCCATT
>CABMOY010000109.1 GCA_902388345.1 uncultured Collinsella sp. | reverse complement strand
AGGTGCGGGAACGGCCTATTTGCTCAATGTGTTCGGCTGAGATCGGAAATCAACCCCCCTGTTTTTCCACCGTTCATC
This sequence comes from uncultured Collinsella sp., assembly GCA_902388345.1. Taxonomy (GTDB): domain Bacteria; phylum Actinomycetota; class Coriobacteriia; order Coriobacteriales; family Coriobacteriaceae; genus Collinsella. The sequence goes on along the minus strand of CABMOY010000109.1, from coordinate 4,074 downwards.
CCTTGACCCCCCCCAAGGCAAAGGCAACCAAAGGCGCACCACAAAGGGGACAGGCACCTTTGTGGTGGTTTGAGACAAGGACCCTAGTCCACAGTGATGTCGAGGTTCTTGCCGGTGAGGCCTACGTAGCCGCCCTCGGCAGCAGGTCATTTGACCGAATAGGAAAAAAAGGAAAAAATAGGAAAAAAAAGAAAGGAGACTTATGACTGAGACCATCTTCTCCCCCTCATTTGGAAATCGCCCCTCTTATCTAGTCGGGCGCGAAGCGGTAATTTCGACATTCGTATCTGGCATTGAGCAAGAGGCGGGCAATCGCGACCGAGCCATGCTCATGCTTGGACAGCGAGGCAGCGGCAAGACGGTTCTTCTGTGGGAACTTGCCGACCGCGCACGCAAGCTCGGCTTTGTTGTCGCTACGCCCACCGTAGCCTCCGAGGATATGCTCGAGCGCATTGTTGAGAAGATCCAGGAAGCAGGCGAGCCTTACGTCAATAAACGCCGCCTTCCCAAACTCACGAGCGGCAGTCTAAGTGTTTTTGGGTTCTCGGCAGGCCTCGAGTTCACACGAGACGTGCAGGAGACCAAAAGCTTTCAGTTCAAACTCACACAGCTCGCGCGCAAACTGACCAAGCAGGGACACGGTATCCTCATCCTCATCGACGAGCTCCAAGCGAATTCACCCGAGATCAGACAGCTCGTCACCGCCTATCAAGAACTGGTCGGCGAACGACTCAACGTCGCGCTCGTCATGGCAGGCCTTCCGGGAGCCGTCTGCGCAACACTCAATGACCGCGTGCTGACATTTCTCAACCGCGCTCGCAAGGTCACGCTCGAACCGCTTTCGGTCGGAGATGTCGACGCCTATTACCAGCGGGCTTTCGAAGAGCTCAGCATTGACATTCCAAGCGATCTTCGCCTCCGTGCCGCTCGCGCAACCCAAGGCTCCCCTTATATGCTGCAGCTGATCGGCTATAACATCGCCAATCGCTGCAAGGCTGGAGAACGCGCAGCGCAAGGGCAAATCGACGGAGCCATCGAAGCTTCGAAGGTCGACTTCGAAAACGATGTTTGCGAAACGACGCTCGCCGCGCTATCGGACCAAGACGTCGCGTTTCTCACCGCAATGACTGACGACGAAGGCGCTGTGTCGCGTATTTCTGATGTGGCGGAGCGCATGTCGGTCACGCCCGACTATGCACAGAAATATCGCCGGCGCCTCATTGACGCCGGCGTTATCGAGCAGGCGCGCCGTGGTTACGTGCGCTTCGCCGTCCCATATATGGCCGACTATCTGCGCAGCCAGCTCTAGACAACCACCACAAAGGTGCCTGTCCCCTTTGTGGTGGCTTGGGCCGGTTTGTCTTGATCTGTAACAGGTAGACCGCCAAAACCGGGCCTGGTGTTACAGATCGAGATCTTTCGGGCACCCTCTGCGGTTATCTCAATCTGTAACAGGTAGAGACGATTTAGCCCGCTAGATGTTACAAATCGAGACGGAAGATGCTAGTCACAGGCGATGTCGAGGTTCTTGCCGATGAGGCCTACGTAGCCGCCCTCGGCGGCCTTGGGACTATCGGCGTGGCAGAGAACCCATTTGTCGGCCTTCCAGTAGCAGTAGCTGTCGCCGGCGGCGGGCATGTCGGCTGCACCCTCGGGGCGCGGACCATTGGTGCCGGCGGGCAGCGCAACCATCACCTGGAAGCCGCCGTCGTCGACCATGCAGGGCGTGTAGTGGAGCGTGGTGTTGAAGACTTCGACGACCGTACCCGCCGGCACGCGGAACGCCTTGACGCACGCGGTGTCGAGCTTGCCGTCCTCGATCTCCCAGCGATGCGCCACGAGCAGGATAAAGTCGCGGGCGCCCAGGTTAAACTCGCTGGCGCGGTGATACTCCAGGCAGTTGAGGCGTGTGTTGTGGCCGTTGCACCAGCCGAGCTGGAAGGGGCGGCCGCCAAACATGAGAAAGCCCAGTTTGTCGGCATCCTTGACGCCCTCGAGCTCCGGCGCACTTGCTACGTACTTGCTGCCCTCGGGAATGGGCGTGGCAGAGAGCGCCTCGAGCACGGGCGACGTGAGCTCGGACGGAACGTCATCCCAAACGTTGCCATAGGATTTGAACTCGGGATCGTTGACAGAATAGATGTGCATGTTCGCTCCTGTTCGTAAATGTGACTATACGAACATTCTAGAACAAACATGAGCGATTTTGAACGCTCGTCCCGACCACTCAACAAAAAGGCGCCCCCGCATAAGCGAAGGCGCCCAATGCGCGCGCTTTGGGCGATAAAGCCCTTACGCCTGCTGGTAGTGCAGGTGCTTCTCGTCGATATTGGCCAGGTCGCGGTCGAGATAACGGCGCGCGAGCCAGTTTGCCATGGGGAGGTTCTGGTCCAGATAGTTACCGCACTCCTCGGGAGCGGCGCCGGGGATATCGCCCTCAAAGCCCGCGACAAACTCGAACAGCTCGCGCACGAGCGGCAAGATCTCCTCGCTCGTCAGCTCACCAAAGACAACCAGGTAAAAGCCCGTGCGGCAGCCCATGGGGCCAAAGTAGACAATGCGGCTCGACCACTCGGCATGATTGCGGAGGAACGTGGCACCCAGATGCTCGATGGTGTGGCACTCCGCCGTGTTCATAACTGGCTCCTTGTTGGGCGTGGTCAGGCGCAGGTCAAAGGTGGTGACGGCGGCGCCGGTCGCCGGATCGCGGTCGATGCGGCTCACATACACGCCGGGCTCGAGCAGCAGATGGTCAACGGAAAAACTCGCGATGCGCTCCATGGCAGATCCTCTCGGTAGTCAATTTGGGACGGGGCTCTTTTAGCTGGTTCGAATGATCGCACCAATCATACCAGTCAAAAAAGCCCCATCCCAAATGAGCTGCCCGGGAATAGCCTGCGGGCGCCGCGCAGCCGCCTAGGCAGTGTAGGCGATGGTCGCGTCGACGGCGTGACGCCAGCCGGCGATCTTTTTGGCTCGTTCGTCGGCGGACATGGCAGGCTCCACGATGCCGCGAGCGCCGTAGACGTCAACGACGTCGCGCGTGTACATGCCCAGCGCAATGCCGCAGGCCCAGGCCGCACCCAGACCGCTCATCTCGTCGTTGCTCGCGATGCGGATGGGCGAGCCAACCAAGTCGCTCTCAAACTGCATCAGGTACGCGTCGCGCGTGGGGCCGCCGTCAACACGAAGCTCGGCCAGTGCCGCGCCCGAATCCTCGACCATCGCATCAATCACGTCAAAGATTTGATAGGCGATCGACTCGTCGGCGGCCTTTACGAACTCCGCACGGCCCGTGGTGCGCGTCATGCCAAAGACGCAGCCCTCGGCATCGCTCGCCCAGTGTGGCGCGCCCAGGCCGGTAAACGCCGGCACAAAGTAGACGCGGCTCGCCGGATTGGCGGCGTAGCACAGGTCGGTGACTTCCTCGGGATTGTTGATGAGCTCCAGGTCGTCGCGCAGCCAGGTCTTGACAGCGCCCGCGTAGCTCACGTTGCCCTCGAGCACGTACTCGGTCACACCGTCCATACGCCACGCAAGCGAGCTCGAAAGCCCGTGCGAGCTGGCGACGAACTCGTCGCCGACGTTCATCATGACCGAGCTGCCGGTGCCATAGGTCGCCTTGGCCATGCCGCGGCTATGGCAGCCCTGGGCAAACAAGGCGGCATGGCTGTCGCCGAGCACGCCGTGAATGGGCACGGGCGCCGGCAAAAAGCCGCCCAGTTTCGTCATGCCGAACAGGCCATCGGAATCGGTCACCTGCGGCAGGCAAGCCGAATCGACGCCAAAGGCCTCGCACACCGGCTCGCTCCAGCAGCCACGGCGCAGGTCAAAGAGCTGCGTGCGGCTGGCATTGGACCAGTCGCAGCGAAACTCCGCGCCGCCCGTGAGCGTCCAGACCACCCAGGCATCGATGGTGCCCAGGCACAGCTCGCCCGCCGCAGCGGCCTCGGCAGCCGCGGGAACGTTCGCGAGGATCCAGGCCATCTTGCCCGCCGGGTAGTAGGGCGAGAGCACCAGACCCGTCGTGTCGCGCACCAGCTCGGTCACGCCTTCGCGCGCAGCAAGCTCGTC
>CABMOY010000108.1 GCA_902388345.1 uncultured Collinsella sp. | reverse complement strand
ACGGCCTTTCGCAACGCGAAACATGGCCTTCTGCATAGCCTCAATTTTTCACCCAGCCGCTGGCGCCCGCGCCGGCACCGTAGCCGCCGCCATACGCGCCGCCCGCGCCCGGCATGCCGCCGAACATGAGCATCTGGTCGTACTCTTTGCGCTTCTTCTCGTCCGAAAGCGTCTCGTAGGCCTCGCTGATCTCCTTAAACTTGGCCTCGTCGCCGCCGGCATCGGGGTGATATTTTTGCGCGAGCTTGCGAAACGCGCTCTTGATCTCTTTGTCGGAGGCGCTCTTGGATACGCCCAGGATGTCATAGAAGGTTTTGCCTGCAGCCATCGTAGCTCCTCTCCTGTTACGTCCGCCGCCCATGCAGACGACGGCTCATGCTTTCATATGGCACTAGGCCAGAAAGGGCCCCGGGTGTTGCCCCGGGGCCCTTCTCAATTACTCCTCGGTGCTCTCAGCCGTATCGGCCGCAGCATCCTCGGGCGCCGCTTCGGGCTCCGGTGCGGGGCGCTTCTCGCCACCGTAGGTCACCGTCACCATCGCGGAGCGCAGGATGCGGTCCGCCATGCGGTAGCCCTTCTGGTACACGTCGTTGACGGTCTCGTCGTACTGCGATGCGTCCTCGACACGCCCCACGGCCTGGTGCTCGAGCGGATCGAACGCCTCGCCCTTGGGGTCGATGGGCTCAACGCCCTCGTGCGCAAACACATCGAGCAGCTTGGCATGCACCGCATCAACGCCATCGACGAACTGCTTAAAGTCGTCGGAAAGCTCCTGGCTACGGGCATGGTCGATTGCACGCTCGATATCGTCAACCACCGGCAACAGCGCGGTGACAAGCTTCTCGGTCGCGCGGTCGCGCTCGGCGATGCGCTCGTTGGCGGTGCGGCGACGGAAGTTCTCCCAGTCGGCCTGCAGACGGGCGGTGCGCTCGGTGGCGTCCTTCGCCTTGTCCTCGGCAGCCTTCTGAGCCTCTGCCGCAGCTTCGAGCTCATGACGCACGTCGGCAAGCTCCTTTTGGGCCTGCTCGAACTTGAGCTTAAAGTCGTTGTCGGCGGCTTCCTCACCGGCGCGGATAGCGGCTTCCACCATCTCGTCCTCGGTCATCGTCGCCTCCTTGTTGGAATCCTCTACCTGGTTCTCGGCAGCCTCGGCGGCCTCGGCCTCGTTGGCCTCGGTATCGTCGACGGCCTCTACGGGAATCTTCACGTCCTTCTCCTCAGAGTCAACGGGGGCGGCGCCAGCGGCAGCCGCCTCCGTGCGAGCTTTACGGGCGGACATGATTACTTGTCCTCGTCGTCCACAACCTCGTAGTCGGCGTCGACCACGTCATCGTCGGCAGGCTGGGCGCCGGCGGCACCGTCGGTCTGCTGCTGAGCGTCGGCGTAGACAACCTGGGCCAGCTCGTAGGCCACGGACTGCAGGGACTCGCCAGCGGCCTTGATGGCCTCGACGTCAGAGCCCTCGAGCGCCTTCTTGGCGTCGGCGATAGCGGCCTCGGCCTTGGACTTCACATCGGCGGAAACCTTGTCGCCCAGCTCGTTGAGGGTCTGCTCGGTGGAGTAGCACAGGCTATCGGTCTGGTTGCGGACCTCGACCTCTTCCTTCTGCTTCTTGTCCTCCTCGGCATGAGCCTCGGCGTCCTTGACCATGCGATCGACTTCGTCGTCGGACAGAGCGGTGGAGCCGGAAATGGTGATCTGCTGCTCCTTGCCGGTGCCCTTGTCCTTAGCGGAGACCTTGACGATGCCGTTGGCGTCGATGTCGAAGGTGACCTCGATCTGCGGCACGCCGCGGCGGGCAGCCGGGATACCGGTCAGCTGGAACTTACCGAGCGACTTGTTGTCGCGGGCAAGCTCGCGCTCGCCCTGGAGCACGTTGATCTCGACGCTGGTCTGGTTGTCGGCAGCGGTGGAGTAGACCTCGGTCTTGGAGGTCGGGATCGTGGTGTTGCGGTCGATCATCTTGGTCATGATGCCGCCCATGGTCTCGACGCCCAGCGACAGCGGGGTAACGTCGAGCAGCAGGATGCCCTCGACGTCGCCGGTGAGCACGCCGCCCTGGACGGCAGCGCCGTCGGCAACGACCTCGTCGGGGTTCACGGACATGTTGGGCTGCTTACCGGTCATGGTCTTGACGAGCTCCTGGACGGCGGGCATACGGGTGGAGCCGCCGACGAGGATGACCTCGGTCAGATCGGAGAGCTTGAGCTTAGCGTCGCGCAGGGCATTGGTGACAGGCTGCTTGCAGCGCTCGAGCAGGTCGCGGGTGATCTTCTCGAACTCGGCGCGGGTCAGCGTGTAGTTGAGGTGCAGCGGGCCAGACTGGTTCATGGTGATGAACGGCAGGTTGATGGTGGTCTGCTGGGCGGCGGAAAGCTCCTTCTTGGCGTTCTCTGCGGCCTCCTTCAGACGCTGCAGGGCCATGGGGTCCTGGCGCAGGTCGACGCCGTTCTCCTGCTGGAACTTGTCGGCCATCCAGTCGATGACGCGCTGATCCCAGTCATCGCCGCCCAGGTGGTTGTCGCCCGAGGTGGACAGAACCTCAAACACGCCGTCGGCGAGGTCGAGGATGGAGACGTCGAAGGTGCCGCCACCCAGGTCGAAGACCAGGATGCGCTGGTCGGTGCCCTGCTTGTCCAGGCCATAGGCAAGAGCAGCAGCGGTCGGCTCGTTGACGATACGCTTGACGTTGAGGCCGGCGATCTTACCGGCATCCTTGGTGGCCTGACGCTGGGCGTCGTTGAAGTAGGCCGGGACGGTGATGACGGCGTCGGTGACGGTCTCGCCCAGATACTTCTCGGCGTCGGCCTTCATCTTTGCGAGCGTCATGGCGCTCACCTGCTCGGCGGTGTAGTCCTTGCCCTCGATGTCGACGACGGCACGGCCACCCTGGCCCTCCTTGACCTCATACGGCACGGTCTTGATCTCGGAGGTGCACTCGGAGTACTTGCGGCCCATGAAGCGCTTGATGGAGAACACGGTGTTCTTGGGGTTGGTGACCGCCTGGTTCTTAGCGGCCTTGCCCACGACGCGGTCGCCGTCGGCACGGAAGCCCACGACTGACGGGGTGGTGCGGTCGCCCTCGGCGTTCACGATGATGGTCGGAGAACCGCCCTCGAGAACGGCCATAGCGGAGTTAGTAGTACCAAGGTCGATACCAAGAATCTTGCCCATTAGAAATTCCCTCTCTCTTGTGCGTTTGCACCGACTCGGCGGTCTGCCGCGCGGTGTTTCGGCTTGTCTTTCAGGATGTAGTGTATCCCCTTATGGGCCGGAATATACAAAATCTAAGTCAATTCATATAAGATTTCTTATCTCTAAGAGTTTAGGTTCTCAAATGCGCAGGTAGATGCACTGTTTGAGTTCTCGGCAAATCTATCGAGATCTATGTAGAGATGGCTGAGGCTTGGGTCCGAAGGTGTCTGGAGCTGCCTTGCGGAAAGCTCGTCCCGGTTTGAGCGTGGATTCCGGGTCGCAGTTTCCGTCTGAAGGCTCAACCGGAAACCGTATCCCGTTTTGAGAGCCGATACCAGCTCGCAGTTTCCGCTAGCGGGCCTAACCGGAAACTGCAACCCGGTTTTCGGCCAAATAACGGGATGCCCTTTCCGCAGGCGCGCTCAATAGCTCAATATTTCAAGTCACCTTTAGCTAACATTTGCACAGCTCAACGGCCCCACCTGCACGTTTTTTAGTAAACCTTGGCATACTCGGCGAACGGTATGAAGATGCCGGCCAGAGGGTATTGCAAACGGTCGCTCCCGTGGTATGTTTTTGCCCGAATCAAACCGGCGCGCATCGCCTGTAGCGTCGGTCAACAGAGAGGAAACTACCATGGCTCATCCCGTAATTGATGCCGACGAGTGCATCGCTTGTGGCGTTTGCGTCGACTCCTGCCCCGCTGGCGTTCTGGAGCTCCAGGACGTCGCTACCGTCGCTGACGAGGACTCCTGCGTCGCCTGTGGCGCTTGCCAGGACGCTTGCCCCGCCGGCGCGATCACCGAGATCGTCGAGGAGTAACAACTCCCCACTTGCACACTCAAAAGTACACCGTGCACAAAAAGGAGGCCTCCGCATCGCCGCGGAGGCCTCCTTTTTTGTGCGGATAACTAATTTGGCACCGTCGCAGGTTGAACTCACGTCAGCGAAAACGCCCCTAGGCGAGCAAGGTGACGTGAAAGAGGAGGGAAGCG
>CABMOY010000107.1 GCA_902388345.1 uncultured Collinsella sp. | reverse complement strand
GGCTCGCCGCGGCGCCGGCGAGGTCTTGCTGACCAGCATGGACCGCGACGGCACCAAGGCCGGCTTTGACCTGGCACTCACCCGCGCCGTGGCGCGTACGGTGCCGATTCCCGTCATCGCGAGCGGTGGCGTGGGCACGCTCGAGCATTTTGCCGAGGGCGTGATCGAGGGCGAAGCCGACGCCGTGCTGGCGGCCAGCGTCTTTCACTTTGGAACCTTCAGCATTCGCCAGGTGAAGGAATATATGGCCAGCCAGGGCATCCCTGTCAGGTTGGACTTCTAGCGCTGCGGCTTGCCCAGGCACCGCATCTTGCCGCTCAAACCGTCGCTCGCGTACCAAAGTACGCGTCGCTCCTCTTTCGCGGCAACCTGCGGCACCTGGACAACCCTCGCCGACCTGTGGGGTTTACGGTAATTACTTGGGAGAAATGATGACTGAGGTAGTAGAAGCTGCTGATCTTAAATACGACGCCCGCGGGCTGATTCCTTGCGTGGTTCAGCAGCATGACACCGGTGAGGTGCTTATGGTTGCTTGGATGAACGAGGAATCGGTGGGGCTGACGCTCAAGACCGGGACCACGTGGTTTTGGAGTCGCAGCCGTCAGGAGCTCTGGAACAAGGGCGCGACGAGTGGCAACATGCAGGAGGTCAAGGAGCTCTGGGCCGACTGCGATAGCGATACGCTGCTGGTCAAGGTGGACTCACCGGGCCCGGCCTGCCATACCGGCAACCGTACCTGCTTCTTTAAGCGCGTGGAAGGGGGAGTGCGATGAAAGTCGTGACGCCGTTCGAGGTCGCCGAATGCAACACCGAGCTCCTCCGCACGGGCGTGCCATGCCGCGTGCACCTGACTGATGCCTGCGGGGCGCAGTCGCTTTGGCTCGAGGCCGAGAAGGAAAGGCTCAATGAGGCCCATGCCGTCATCGTCGAGTTCTTTGAGAAAAAGGGCGCAAAGCCTCGGTTCGATGAGACCGGTACCTACTTTACGCTGCAGTAACGAGAGGAAATAACCATGGGAGTCAGAACAGCTAACGTGCAGCCGGGAAATATCGGCGAGACGCTGACGGGTCTGGCCGAGGTGATTCACGGTCGTCGCGATGCGTCGCCACAGGAGAGCTACACCGCCCGTCTGCTGACCGACGTCGAGGACGAGCTGCTCAAGAAGCTTGCCGAGGAGGCGAGCGAGGTGATCATGGCCTGCAAGGATAACGATCACGATCACATCCGCTACGAGGCCGGCGACCTGATCTACCACTTGCTCGTGACGCTCGAGCGCTACGGCATCACCCTCGACGAACTGGCCGGCGAACTCAACGCCCGCCGCCACTAGTCATTGGGGACGTTCTTAAACGACTAGTTAGGCGAGGGGCGTGGATTCCCATTCGCCGGTGGGGTGGGGGATATCGAAGGCCCGGTAGCCGCAGTCGTAGGCGTGGGCCTGGGCCTCGCGGATGTTCCAGCAGATGTCGCAGGCGCGGTGCGCGTCCGAGCCAAAGGTGATGGGCACCTCGGCATGGGCGAAGCGGCGCAACAGCCCGGTCGCGGGGTAGTAATCGTCGAGCCCCTTGCGCGGTGCGGCGGTCGAGACCTCAACGCGGCGACCCGTATCGTGGGCGCATTCGGCCATCTGCTCCCAAAACGGCGCGGGGTCAAAGTCGGGTGCAAAGCCGTCCTTCGAAAAGCGCATGACCAGGTCGGGATGGGCCATCGCGTCAAAGTTGAGTGAGCTTTCGCAAGCACGGCACCAGTCGTCGACGTAGCACTCCCACACGCCGCGCACGCCTAAGTTTTCCCAAACATGCAAGTTGGTATCGTCGTCGATCCAGCCGCAAAGGGAATCGGGTGTATCGGGGCGCGCGACGTCCTCTGTCCCTGCCGTGCCCGCGGCGCCTGCCGCAATATCGTCCGGGTTGCCAATCCAGTGCACGCTGCCCAGACGTACGACGGCGCCCTGGGACCAGTGCTCTACCAAGGGCTCGCAGCCCTCGTACCAATCGCATTCAAAACCGTAGATAAAGGTGAGCTCCGGCGCAATCTGCGCGGCGAGTTTGCGGGCGTCCTCAAAGGCCAAACGATGTGCCGGCAAGTCGCCCTCGACGACCTGCACCTCGCAGTTAGCATCCATACTGGCGGGCAGGGTAAGGTGGTCGGTCGAGACCATGACGCGGCAGCCGGCGGCAGCAGCGGCACGGACGTTGTCCTCGAACGAGGCGTGCCCGTCCGAGAACGAGGTATGAGTATGGCAATCGACCAGCGGGCAGGCGGGCATGGTGACTCCTTTGCGTCAAGCGAATCCGCTTCATTGTAATGGCGCAGCTCTCAACACGCCGGGCACGCCGGGGGTCGAAATCGATTGGAAAGGCTGCGCGGCGCGCGGTGCGGCCTCGCTCTAAAATGTGTACGTCAGCCTCCAAAAGCTGCAAAAAATGACATGTTTGGAGGCTGACGTACACGTTTGAGACGAGGGCGAGGGGCGGGGCAGCGCGTGCCGGCGCCGGCGACTACTTGCTTCGTGTCGCCGCTCGTTTGGACTGCACGGTTATAATCGCGTGCCGCACGGCGGTGACGGGACGATAGCGGATCATACGCGGTCCCGACCAGCGCATGACCTCGCGGATCTTCTCGCGCATGGCAGGCCGGTAACAATGCGAAGGACAGGCCGAGCAAAATGTCTTGGTGCCCATGTGCGGGCAGTGCTCAATGCGCGCGATGGCGTATTTCTGCAGCTCGGCGCATTCGGGGCAGAGCGTAACGGTTCGGAGCCCGAGTTTGACGCGAGTGGGCTTTTCGCCGTTGGGAGCCTGCTTACCCTCGTGGCCGCCGCGATGATGCCCGCGGCACCACAGTGCAATCATCTGCGACACCATCTGGGCCTCGCGTGCACGTTTGCGCGCCAGCTCCGGCGTGTCGACCGGGCGCGCCATTAGCTCAGCCTCCCGTGCTCGACCGAAAGCGAGCAATCGGCAAACGCGCAGGTGCTGGCACGGTGGCTTACGAGCACAATGGTCTTGCCGCGGCGCTTGAGCTCGTCAACGGCCTGCATTACGGCTGCTTCGTTGAGAGCGTCGAGTGCGCTGGTGGGCTCGTCGAGCAAGATGAAGGGTGCGTCGTTGAGGAAGATGCGCGCAAGGCCGATGCGCTGGCGCTCGCCGCCCGAAAGCGAGTCGCCCAGCTCGGCAACGGGCGTGTCGAGACCCTGCGGCAGGCGGTCGATGAGGGCGGTAAGCGAAGCGGAGCGGCAAGCGTCGAGCAGCTCGGCATCGGTGGCGCTGGCGTGCGCAACCAGCAGATTCTCGCGTACGGTGCCGCAGAACAGATGCGTGTCCTGGGTCATATAGGCCTCGTGGCTGCGCAGGCTCGCCGTGTTGATGTGGCGGGCATCGATGCCGCTCACCGTGATGGTGCCAGCTGCGGGGTCCCAAAAACGCATGAGCAGCTTAAGCAGCGTCGACTTGCCCGAGCCCGAGCGCCCCATGATGCAGGTCATGGTGCCGGGCGCAAAGGTGCAGGTCACGTCGTCGAGGATGAGACTCGCAGCGGGGTCGTTCGCGGCCTGCTCTGTGGCGTCGGCGCCGCCCGCGTCCACGCCGCCCGCATAGCTAAAGCTCACATGCTCGGCTGCGGCTCCGGCAAACTCAACGTCCTGTCCATCGGCGACCTCGGCGCACTGGGGCTGCTCGTCGAGCAAATCGAGCACGCGTGCGCCCGAGGCGAGCGTCTCCTGAAGTGAGGCGCCCAGGCGGCTCACGGCCATCACCGAGCCAAACGACGACACAAAGGTAAAGACGGCGACAAACGCTGCGGCAAAGTCAATCATTCCCGCAGCCACCAGCTGCAGCGCACGCCCGAGCATCACCAGATTGACCGCAAGAATAAGCGCATCGGCTACGGCCTCGCTGGCCGCCTGGCGGCGCTTGAGGCGCGCGTCCACGGCGCCGACTTGCTCGGTCAGATTGCCCAGGGCACGGCTACGATCGGCGCCACCGGCAAACTGGATAGTCTCGGACGCGCCGCGTAGACTGTCGAGCACAAAGGCACCCAGCTTACCGGCGCCCTCGCGGCTCTGGTGGCCGGTGGTGCCGCATGCCTTGGCCGAGATCAGGGGCAGCAGCACGCCCAGGACCGCGTAGGCCACGAGCGCGATGCCCGCGAGCTCGGGGCTCACAGCCAGCAAAAAGCCCTCAAACACAACGGTGCAGACCAGAGCTATGGCAATGGGCGAGATGGTGTGCGCGTAGAAGACCTCGAGCAGCTCGATATCCGAGGTGACCAGGCTCACGAGCTCGCCCTTGCCGCGGCCCTCGAGCTTGGCGGGGGCGAGCTGGCGCAGGGCGCCAAACACCAGGTCGCGAACGTGCGCGAGCAGACGGAATGCGATGTAATGGTTGCAGAGCTGCTCGCCGTAGTGGAGCGGCCCGCGTGCGATGCCGCAGGCGGCGCAGGCCGCGCATGCTGCGATCCGACCAAGCCCCAAGGCGTTGCGGCCCAGCGCGGCCATAAGGCCGAGGGCGCCAAAGGCCGGCACGAACGCGGCGGTGAGCATGCCAATGCTG
>CABMOY010000106.1 GCA_902388345.1 uncultured Collinsella sp. | reverse complement strand
CGCGCCGGGCCGCCCGCTCCAACCGCGCCCTTCACTCGCGCGGTCAGAGCATCGACCACCGAGCGACCCGCGGCAGCGACCAGCACCGCCTCGCGCTTGCAGGCCCCTGCGACCTTGCGTGCATCCGCCCGATCCAACCCCGTCGCGACAAATACGCTCAGGGCGCACAGGCAAGCCGCAACTGCAACCGGGGCGCTCATAGCTCCACCCGCATAATGCGCCGGATAACCACCAGGGCAACGGCGTTGAGGGCAAGACCCAGCACCACAGCGCCCGCGCCGGCAGGCGTCGCAAGACCGCGACGAAAATCTGCCGAAAGCAGCGCCAACACCGCGCACATGCCCGCCGGCATCGCCGCGACCATATGCGCAGACATGCGAGCCTGCGACGTCTTAACATCCAGGCGGCGCTTGAGCTCAATGCGCTCCCCCACCATGCTCGACGCCTCGGACAGTAAGTCGGCAAGCGGAGCGCCGGTGCGCTGAGACACCTTAAGCGCCAAGGTCACAAGCGAAAGACCGGGGGCGTCGATACGCACGAGCAAGTCATCGAGCGCGTCGGTCGCCGAGATGCCGCAATCGATCGCCGCCGCCACCCGCAAAAACTCGTTATGCACTGGCTCTTGCGCATGAGCGCCCACAAAGCGCATGCCCTGGGCCAGCGAATGTCCCGAGGCAAGCGACATGGAAAGTGCGGTAAACGCCTCGGGCATTGCCTCTTCTGCATCGTGTTGCTCGCGCCGGCTCTCAAAGCCATCCCGAGCGGCACCAACGGCAAACGGAGCAACAAGTCCCAAGGCAAATCCGAGGGGCGATAACGACACCATCGTTAGTAAAACGCAGCAGACACCGCTCGATAGCAGCAGAAACGCCAAACATCCCGAAGCATCCTCGATCACGAGGCCAAGGCGATGCGCCGGAGCCAGCGATGCCCACGAACGGGCGATCTTTTTCAGCAGATCGTTTTCCACCAGCTCACGCGGCAGCTTCTCTGCCACCGTCTCGAGCGCCTGACGTGCCAGCTCCGCCGGCGGTACCTGCGGCACACGAGGTTCCGCCCCGCACGCCGTCGCGACAGAAAGCCCTGCCAAGCCCCCTACGACGAGGGGCACAGCGATCTCCATTCGTCCACCTCCTCTTGTGTGAGCGTCCCCGACCGCAGGCCTTCTGCGATAAACGGCGGCTCGCGGTCAAGCGTCCAGGTGCGCTCGGCGGCATCGAACGTCACATAGCGCTCGAGCTCTACGCCGCCCGATGCGGCGCGTCGCACCCCCGAATACGAGGAGACGAAGCGCCTGCCATCGGCGTGGCGCTCGGACATCACGATACCGTCGAGCGCCATGGCAATCTGCTCCTCGATGAGCTCACTCGGCAGGTCGATGCCATAACGTGCAAGCAACGTCAGACGCACCACGGTCTCCTGTTCTGAACCCGCATGAAGTGTGGTGAGCGACCCGTCGTGGCCCGTGTTCATGGCCTGCAACATGTCGCAGCACTCGGCACCGCGCACCTCGCCCACCACGATGCGGTCGGGGCGCATGCGCAGGGCATTAGTTACCAGGTCGCGGATCGTCACCGCGCCTTCACCCTCAATTGAAGCCTCGCGCGCCTCTAGGCGCACCACGTGCGGATGATGCGCAAACTTGAGCTCGGCAGAGTCCTCGATCGTCACGATGCGCTCGCCGGTGGAAATCTCACATGACAACGCGTTGAGCAGGGTGGTCTTACCAGATCCCGTGCCTCCCGCAACCGCCAGGTCCTGTCGCAGCGACACCGCGCACGACAGCAGCTGCGCATACCAAAGCGGCAGCGACCCCAGCCCCACAAGCTCGTCCAGCGAGCAGATACGGTCCGAGAACTTTCGGATGGTGAGAATCGGTCCGTCAATCGCCACAGGCGGAATCACCGCGTTGACGCGATAGCCCGTTTTGAGGCGGGCGTTGACGATGGGGCTGCGCTCGTCGATACGGCGGCCAAGTGGCGAGATGATGCGGTCGATAAGCACACGGATCTGTTCATCATCCTCAAACGCATGCTCGATGGGGTACAAAACGCCGCCGCGTTCAAAGAAAGCCGAGCGGCAGCCGTTGATCATGATCTCGGTAACGGTGTCGTCCTCGATGAGCGGCTGCAACGGCCCCAAGCCCACCACGTCATCCAAAATCTCGTCGATGATGGTTTCGCGCTCGGGCGTCGCGAGATCGGTCGGCTCCTCAACATTGAGCGCCGCCTCCACCGCAGGACGCAATTCCGAGCGGGCAAGTGCCGGGTCGATATAGGCGCTGATACGCGCCACTTCGTCGTAACCCATGCGGTCCATCACGGCGCGCTTGGTGCGTCGTTTCACCGCGCGGCGACGCCCCGCATCTACAGGCGCTGCCGCCGCTGCAGCGCCGGCAGCCTTAATCCTCGTTTGCAGGCTCATCGCTGATCACCCTCGCGCGACCAGGGAAGGCGGATACGCGGGCGTTCGGTACGCGTTGCACGGTCGGCGACCATATCGCTCCAAGGGCCGACGGCGCACCCCAGTTCCACGAGCATCTCGCGCGTGGCCTCGCGCATGCTAGTCGCAAAAGCGCTGGTCTGCCCCACCGCCTCGTCAGCGCGACCAAACGCCATGAGCGCGGCGAGATCCTGCCCGCCATCGGCGATACGAATCTTGGAGCTCAACGCACAGGCAATCTCAAAGCGCATGGCGACGTCCTCGTCTGCCCCGCGCGCACCGAACCGGTTGAACACGGCGCTCATGCGCGTGCGCGGCACACCTACTCGACTTGCCAGTTCGATGACGCGCGACGCCGATGTCGCGGACGACACCGCCGCATCGCCAACGACCAGGCAACGGTCGCTCGCCGCCACCGCAGCCGCCACGGCGTCGCCCCAAAAGACCGAGGTATCGATAAAGACCACGTCGGATTCGCGACGCAGAACATCAAGCAGTAGCTCCACCGGACGCGCCATGAGCTCGGCTTGCTCGGGCGCCGCGACGGGACCCCAGAGCGTAACGCCCGGCGCCACGCGCATCGATGTGGCTACGATATCCGGCTCGGTGAGCGTGCCCGCCGCCGACGGCTCGATAAGTGCCGCCATATCGCGCGGAGCATCGACGCCTAACAAGTCGTAAAGGTTTCCAAACATCAGGTCCAGGTCGAGCACGGCGGCACGCAAGCCCAACAGCGACGATGTGTGTGCCATGGCGGCAACGATCGTCGACTTGCCGCAACCGCCCGAACCCGAAATAGCGCAGATGACCGGAGCTCGATGCGGCGGAGCGGCAGCGTCTGCCGGCGGCATCGGAGGCGGCGGGGCGGGCGTCGGTGGCAGCGCACCCGTCTCCCCCGCCGCAACCACACGCTGCGTCCAAGCCG
Source organism: uncultured Collinsella sp. (assembly GCA_902388345.1). Taxonomy (GTDB): domain Bacteria; phylum Actinomycetota; class Coriobacteriia; order Coriobacteriales; family Coriobacteriaceae; genus Collinsella. Next base: position 1,772 of record CABMOY010000106.1, on the reverse strand, counting down.
GCATGGCAGCTTGTTCGGTCTGCGAGGCAGGCTCGTTCTGTACAATCTGCTCATGCTGCATCAGCGACAACTCGCCGCACCCGGCAAAGCCCTCAACTTCATCGAGTTCATCCGCCAGATTCACGCCGTGCACGTATCCCATATCTACAGCCGGGGAATCGCCAGCATGCTGCGCCGGCCCTCCAGCGTCATCGTATACAAGGGGGTTCCGGGGGCGCCGACCATGCTCGGCTTCCGCTTTTCCATAATCATCAACACGCGGGCCTCTTGTAGCGCGAGGCGCCCCGGGTTCCCTATCAACAAAAGCATCGGGCTCAATCGTCATGCTCCGATCGGAATCAACCGCTCCCTCGCCCGCGCGCCCGTTGCCGCATATACTGTGTGCAGCGATGACCTCGGTCGCCCCCGCGCGAAACAGCCCCTCGATATCCGACGGATCGAGCGCTTCTATCAACACGACCACGCGACTCACGCGGCCTTCGGCCGTCAGGCGCGCAACAGTCTTGCGTACATCTTCGGTATCAAACAGAGACGCCGCGATGATGGCAGCCCCGCGGCGCGACGGAAACGCCCGCGCCATGGAAACCAGCCCGTCCAGGTCACCCACGCGAAGCACCTGTGCACCCACATCACGGCCCTCGACTTCCCGCTGCAACAGCCCGTAATCGCCGCACGCGCAGCACGCAAGCCAGATCGCCTTCATCACTCGTCGCCTCCGCTCTTTTTGCCGCGCGCCGTGGCGGGAATCGTCAAGCTGACCGTTCCCTTGCCCGAGGCTCCCAGCAGTTCCTTGACGTCTTCGGGGTCAGCCGCCAGCGTCACCCATTCGATCTTGCCCTCGCGCGTGGCACCGGAATCCTCACTGGTATCGATCACGTGCGCGCCGCACAGCCGATCGGTCACGCCGTCCTTTTGCACGTACACGTCCACGTAGCTGCCCACGCCCGTGGCACCGCCGACCGAGTGCTCGGCATCGACCGCCACCGAAACGGCAACCTTGCCCTTAGGCACCTCGAGCTTGCGGCTCTCGGCCTTGGTGTAGACATTGCAGATCACGGCGTTTTTGGGAATACGCGAAGTCGTCACGTCGCCGCGCACCTGGCGCAGCTCGGTCGCTGCGTCACGCGGCAGCAGGCTCGTCAGCCATTCCTGGGTTATGACATTGGTCTCATCGAGGGTCTCGCCCACATCGATATCGCGCGCCGCGACGCAAACCTCGACGCGATCGCCACCGTACTTGGCCAAGGTCTCAGCCTGGACCTGTTCGGCTTGCGAGCGGATCGACGAGCCGTAAACCATGCAGAGCAGAGCAGCGAGCACGCCCGCGACCAGACTGATGGCGATGCGCTTGCTCTTGTTCACGGCCGCTCCTCTCATGGCAGTGCCGGGCGAATGCCCGTACCACCATTGTCTGAGCGGTCAGAGTGCAAAGCGGCGCAATCGCAATCTTGGTTTTCGATGTCAAACCAATCGCTGACCAAAAGCTGACCAGCCCGTCAAGCTCGTGGCAAGGTTTTGGTCAGCACGTCAGCAAACTGTATGTTTCGAAGCTTTTCCGCAGCAAAAAAAGCCGTCTCCCGAACAGTTGGGAGACGGCTGTCATAGGAAAAATCAATTACAGATGGACATCGGGATCGAGCATTTGAGCGCTCACGCGCATGGATGACGCCAGGTTTTGGAACGTTTCCAGACGCAGGCTATCGATCTGCCCGGCGTCCTCGGCCTCGCGAACGGCGCAGCCCGGCTGCTTCCGAACCACCGGATACAATTAC
>CABMOY010000105.1 GCA_902388345.1 uncultured Collinsella sp. | reverse complement strand
AGATAGTCAAAAAAGCGGGCGGCGCGCAGGGCGCCGACCGCCGATATATGGGGTCTGATAATTTTTTACCAGCTAGGGCCTCTTACTCGTCTAGGAGATCTTCTGGCATGTCGTTGCCGTCGCCCAGATCGACAGGGGTTTCTTCGGGGGCAGAGCCGTCTTCTGTGGCTTCGCCTTCGGGCTTCTCCTTGGCGGCTGTCATGCGGGCTACGGCGCATACGCGGTCGTTGTCGTCGACGGTCATCATCTTGACGCCCTGGGTGGCGCGGCCGGTCTGGCTGATCTCGTCGGTCTTGACGCGAATGACCGTCGCGCCTTCCGTCACGATGAACAGCTCGTGCTGCGGGCCCACCGTCTTCATGGCCGCGAGGTTACCCTTACGCTCGGTCATTTGGATGGTGTAGACGCCCTGGCCGCCACGATTCTGCTCCGGGTAGTCCGCGACCGGCGTGCGCTTGCCGTAGCCGCGCTCGGTAATGACGAACAGATCACCGTTGCCGTTAGTGACTTCCATGCCCAGAACGCTCACGCCGTCCTTCATGCCGATACCGCGAACACCGCTAGTGTCGCGGCCGGTGGCGCGCACCTGCTCCTCGGAGAACATAATCGCCTTGCCCGCAGTGGTGGCCAGGATGATCTTGTCACCCTCGCGCACGCGGCGCACGTTCAGCAGCGCGTCGTCGTCACGCAGGTTGATAGCGATCAGGCCGTCGCGACGGCTGCGGTCATATGCGCTCATCACGGTCTTCTTGACCATGCCGCTCTTGGTGGCAAACATCAGGTACTCGTCGGCCGGGAACTCGCGGCAGCTGATGACGCTCGCGATCTTCTCGCCCTCCTCGAAGGGCAGCAGGTTGACGATCGCGGTACCGCGCGCCTGGCGCGTACCCACCGGCAGCTCGTGTACCTTCAGGCGATAGACCTTGCCCTTACTCGAGAAGAACAGCACGTACTCGTGCGTGGACGCGATAAACATCTCATCGATGACATCGTCCTCTTTGAGGTTGACGCCCGACACGCCCTTGCCGCCGCGCTTCTGGGCACGGTAGGCGGCCACCGGGATACGCTTAACGTAGCCGGTGTGGGTGATGGTCACAACCATGTCCTCGTCGGCGATGAGGTCCTCGACGTCCAGGTCCTTCTCAACCTGGCTGATCTCGGTGCGGCGCTTGTCGCCGAACTTCTTCGAGATCTCGCGCATCTCCTCCTTGATGACGCCCAGAATCTTCTCCTCGTGCGCCAGTAGGTCCTCGTAGTAGGCGATGGCGCGGCGCAAGCCGTCCAGCTCTTCCTGGATCTTGTCGCGCTCCAGGCCGGTCAGGCGGCGCAGCTTCATCTCGAGGATGGCCGTGGTCTGCTCGGGCGTAAAGCCAAAGCGCTCGATCAGGCGGCTGCTGGCCTCGGAGTCGGTCTGCGAGGAGCGGATGATGCTAATGACCTCGTCGATATGGTCGAGGGCCATCAGGTAGCCCTCGAGGATATGCGCGCGGGCCTGGGCCTTCTTGAGGTCAAAACGAGTGCGGCGGGTGACGACGTCGACCTGGTGGTCGATATAGTGCTGCAGCATCTCGCGCAGGCTCAGGCATTTGGGCACGCCGTTGACGAGCGCCAAGTTGTTGGCGCCAAAGGTCGTCTGCAGCGAGGTGTACTTATACAGGTTGTTGAGCACGACCTGCGGAATGACGCCCTTCTTGAGCTCGATGACCAGACGGATGCCCTTCTGGTTGGACTCATCGCGCATGTCCGAGATGCCCTCGATGCGCTTGTCGTTGACGAGCTGGGCGATCTTCTCCTGCAGGGTGCCCTTGTTGACCATGTAGGGGATCTCGGTAAAGACCAAGCGGCTGCGGCCGGTCTTGGTGGACTCCACATGTGCCTTGGCACGCACGGTAATGGAGCCGCGGCCGGTCTCGTAGCTCTGCTTAATGCCGGCGCTGCCCATGATGATGGCACCGGTGGGGAAGTCCGGACCGGGCATGATCTGCATGAGCTCGTCGACGGTGGCGTCGGGGTTGTCGATCAGGTAGCAGGTGGCCTCGATCGCCTCGGTGAGGTTATGCGGGGCGATGTTGGTGGCCATGCCGACGGCGATGCCCTGGCTGCCGTTGACCAGCAGGTTGGGGAAGCGCGCAGGCAGCGCCTGGGGCTCGGCAAGCGATTCGTCGTAGTTGGGCTGCCAGTCGACGGTATCCTTCTGCAAGTCACGCAGCAGTTCCATGGCGGGCTTGGCCAGGCGGCTCTCGGTGTAACGCATGGCCGCCGCGCCGTCGCCGTCGATGTTGCCGAAGTTGCCGTGACCGTCGATGAGCGGCGTGCGCATGGAGAACCACTGCGCCAGGCGAACCATGGCCTCGTAGACCGCGTAATCGCCGTGCGGGTGGTACTTACCGATAACTTCGCCGACCGTCCAGGCCGACTTCTTATGCGGACGGTTGGGGTAGATGCCGCTCTCGTTCATCGCGTACAGGATGCGGCGGTGCACCGGCTTTAAGCCGTCGCGCACGTCCGGCAGGGCGCGCGCCGTGATGACCGACATCGAATACTCGATAAATGACTGCTTCATCTCGCGGCCAAACTCCGAAATCTGGAGCTGGCCGCCGTTGATATCCTCGCCTGCCGAGGCGCCACGATCGACTTCGCCAAAGCTCTCCTCGAGCTCACCGTCGTCTTCTTCCTCATCATCATCGGCATCGGGGTTATAGGCGTCAGGATCGCCGTCCTCGCCCTGCTCAGCACGGGCAAGCAGGCGCTTCAGATCGTCGGGCATGCCGGCATCGCCGGCCTCGCCCATACCCTCGTTATTGTTGATATCGTCTGCCACGTTACCTCCTCATGGTTTGCGTGGTCCATTAGTTCCCTACCACGGAGACGGATTACCGGGAACACCGAATAACCCTCCCAGGTTTTCCAGGTGCCCCAGGTTGCCCTGAAGGATGAGGGCGCACGCCTTGCGTGCGGCGCCCGAAATCCTGAAGGGCAAGATGGGGTGCCTGGGAAAGCTAGGCGTCCAAGAATCGTGCGTCGTGCGCGTGTTTTTCAATGTACTCGCGGCGATAGCCGACCTCGGAACCCATGAGCTCGCGCACGGCGCGGTCCGCCACCACGGCGTCCTCGATCGACACGCGCTGCAGAATGCGGGTCTTGGGGTCCATCGTCGTCGAGGCAAGCTGCTTGGGGTCCATCTCGCCCAGGCCCTTGTAGCGCTGGACGGTATAGCCCTTGCGCTTCTTGGTGATCTTGCCATCCTTGGCCCTGCCGTCCTCGTCGTTGTCGTCGGGGTTCAGGCCCAGACTCTGGATGGTGTCGCGCAGGATCTCGTCTTCGGGCTGGCGGCCGTTGGGATACACGTAGTGGATCTTGTTGCGCACCTTAATGCCAAAGATGGGCGGGCAGGCAACATAGACGTAGCCGGCATCGATCAGCGGACGCATGTACTTGTAGAAGAACGTCAGCAGCAGGATGCGGATATGCGCACCGTCGACGTCTGCATCGGTCATGATGATGATCTTGTGGTAGCGCGCCTTGGTGATATCGAAGTCGCCGCCGTCGCCGGCACTCGTCGTGACGCCGCAGCCGATCGCGGTAATCAGCGACTGGATGGTGTCGCTCGAGAACGCGCGATGGTCACCAACGCGTTCGACGTTCAGAATCTTGCCGCGCAGGGGCAGAATCGCCTGGATGTCTCGGCGACGGCCGTCCTTGGCCGAACCGCCTGCCGAGTCACCCTCTACGATGAAGAGCTCGGTCAGCTCGGCATCGCGCACCGAGCAGTCAGCGAGCTTACCGGGCAGGGACGCCGTCTCGAGCAGGCTCTTGCGGCGGGTCGCCTCGCGCGCCTTGCGGGCGGCGTTGCGCGCCTTGCAGGCCTGTTGCGCCTTCTTGACAATCTCGCGGGCGGGCTTGGGATGCTCCTCCAAGTAATCGGCGAGGCCGTCGGTCACGATCTTGAGCGTGAGCGCGCGCATATAGGAGCTACCAAGCTTTGCCTTGGTCTGGCCCTCAAACTGAGGATCGGGCAGCTTGACCGAGATAACGGCCGAAAGGCCCTCGCGCACGTCGTCGCCGGTCAGGTTGGCGTCTTTTTCCTTGAGCAGGTTCTGTTTGCGCGCGTAGTCGTTGATCACGCGGGTGAGCGCGGTGCGGAAGCCCTCAAGGTGCATGCCGCCCTCGGGAGTGTAGATGTCGTTGGCGAACGACATGACGTTCTCGCCGTAGCCGCTATTCCACTGCAGGGAAACCTCGACCTCGCCCATCTTGGTCACAGGCGCGTCCGGATCCGATTTGCCCTCGATGTAGATGGGCTCCTTAAAGGCCTCGGGGACGTCCTTGCCCTCGTTGAGGAACCTGACGAAGTCGATGATGCCGCCCTCGTAGCAAAACTCCTCCACGTGGGGAGTCGCCTCGCGCTCGTCGGTCAGCACAATCTTAAGGTTCTTATTGAGGAACGCCGTCTCCTGCAGACGGTTGTGCAGCGTATCGAAATCGTAGATGCAGGTCTCGAAGATCTCGTCGTCGGGCCAGAAGGTGACGGTGGTGCCCGTTGAATCCGAGGTGCCCACGACCTTCATCTTCTTGACGGTCTTGCCGCGCGAGAACTCCATCTCGTAGGTGTTGCCATCGCGGCGAACCTGAACGACCACGCGCTTGGACAGTGCGTTGACGACGGAGATGCCCACGCCGTGCAGGCCGCCCGAGACCTTATAGGCCGAGTTATCGAACTTACCGCCGGCGTGCAAGATCGTCATAACGACCTCGAGCGTCGGGATCTTTTTAACAGGGTGCTCGTCGACGGGGATGCCGCGCCCGTTGTCGACGACCGTGATGGAGTTGTCGGCGTGGACCGTCACCTGGATCTCGGTGCAGAAACCGGCCATGGCCTCGTCGACGGAGTTGTCAACGATCTCCCACACCAGGTGATGCAGACCGCTGGCGCTCGTCGAGCCGATATACATGCCCGGGCGCTTACGAACGGCCTCGAGACCTTCGAGAATCTTAATCTCGCCGCCATCGTAATCGTTTTCGTTTGCCACACGTCCTCCTTCAGTCAAGAAAATGTGTACAGCCTTACTAGTTTATCGTAAAAAAATACCCTCGGGAACGAGGGTATTTGGCTCTACAAGGCCACCAGATGCGATTTAAGGCTCTTTTTTGCTTTGCACGCCCTTGGCCCACTCGGCACTGGCTCTCATGGCATTCTCGAGGGCCTCGCGCAGTTTTTGGTCTTCGATGGGCGCCACTTGGCGCTCGATCTCGGTACGCTCGGCCTCACTTAGGTCGGCGTGCGGGGCCGGCGGTCGCTCGGTCGTCGCCGGGCGCAGGCGCTCCTTGGCGGT
>CABMOY010000104.1 GCA_902388345.1 uncultured Collinsella sp. | reverse complement strand
CCAGGCTGCGGCAGATCTGGCGCGAGTCGATGACGATGATCTTGCCGGCGCGGCGTGCCTCGGCGTAGCCGTCCAGGTGGATCTTGAACCAGCTGTCCTCAAAGGCGGCGTTGTGTGCCATGTACGGGTACTTCTTCATAAGCTTGAGCAGCTGCTTTTGCAGCTCTTTGTTCTCGCGGAACGGCTTTTTGCCGTCGATGTCGTCCCAGGTGATGTGGTGGATATTCGACAACGGCACATCCTCGCCGCGGTAGATGTCGGGCAGGCCGCAGTAGTGTGCCTCGGCGTCATGCGGGACGGCGTCGCTGGTGAGCTCCATGATCTCCCAGCCCACGTTGATGATATAGCCGCGCTCGGGTGCACGGCCGGTGGTCTCGATGTCGATACCGAGCACGGTGCCCTGGATGGGCTTGCGGGCGTAGGCCACGCCGAGCGCGTCGCGGTCGCCGCGGATTTCGCGCATAACGGACGCGGCGGTGCGCTTTTGCATCTTGCCGATGGCGGCGCAGGTGTCGGCATCGGACAGGCCGCGCGAGAGCGTCGCGGGCGTCACGTTGCGCAGACGCGCCTCGCCAATCTGGTCGCACAGGTCGCGGTTGCGGTCGGCCAGGTCGCGCACGGTGGCAAAGTCGAAGCCGGGGTCGCCCTCGGCGGTAAAGTACTCGGTCTCGAGCACCTTGAGGGCCTCCTCGCCCTTCTGGCGCTCGGACTCCATGGCGCCGTGGTCGCCGTAGATAAACATGGGGATAAACGGCTGGCGCTCGTATTCGAGTGCTTGCGATACGTTCATATGCTACTCCTTGGACGGGCCGCGTTGTGCGGCTCGAGGTTACTGAGTTATGGCGAGATGATAGTTTACCATAGGCAACTATTGGCACCGCGCCCGGGACAACTACAATACCCTAGTTGACCGCTAGGACTTTTACAATGCTGCCGAAAGACACGAAAGGTTCCATCCGTCATGGATTTACTGATTGATATTCTGCTCGACGCCGGCAAGGACACGCTGTCGCTGGTGCCGTTTTTGTTGGTGACGTATCTTGCTCTCGAGACACTTGAGCACGTTGCGGGCGACCGCGTCAACGGCGCTATCAAGCGCGCCGGCGCTGCGGGTCCCGTGGTTGGCTCGCTGCTGGGCATGGTGCCGCAGTGCGGATTTTCGGCCATGGCAGCAACGCTGTACGCCGGCCGTGTCGTGACCTTGGGCACGTTGGTGGCGGTGTTCCTTTCGACCTCCGATGAGATGCTGCCGCTGTTGCTTGCCGAGCAGGTTCCCGTGCAGACTATGGCGATGCTTTTGGCTTCGAAAGCGCTGATCGCACTGGTCACGGGTTTTATCGTGGACGCTGCCATTCGCGGCCTGCGCCGTAACGCCCGCGCGCACGCGGCGATTCGCCGTACCGTGCTGGGAACCGCGGCCAACCCGGCCCACGTGAACTGCGCGCACGACGACCACAGCGGCGGTGACATCATCGACGAGGTGGCCGAGGCAGGCGTGAGCGCCGACCACATCCACGAGCTGTGCGAGCGCGACCATTGCGGTTGTGATGAAGACGAGGACGAGCACGAACACGGACATGGCCACGATCACGGTCATGAGGGCGAACATGAACACCATGATGGTCACGGTCACTCTCACTCCCACGAAGGGACGCCTGTCCTGTCGATCATCCGCAGTGCGATCTCGCACACCGTGCAGGTCTCGGTATTCATTTTTCTGGTGACGCTGATTCTGGTCGCCGTGCTCGAGACGTTCGGCGAGTCCGCGATCGAGCAGTTCCTGCGCGGCAACGAGACACTCGCTGTCCTGGGTTCGGCGCTTGTCGGGCTGATTCCCAATTGCTCGGCGAGCGTGGTCATTACACAGCTGTATCTGGAAGGCGCGCTGCAACTGGCGCCGATGCTCGCCGGCACGCTCATTTCCGCCGGCGTGGGTTATCTGGTGCTGTTCCGCACCAACCGCAGCGCCCGCGAAAATGCCGTGTTCCTGATCATGATGTACGTCATCGGCGCTGGCTGGGGCCTCATCCTCTCCGCCGTTGGCCTCTAAGTAGGCCTAAAAAATGGGCTTCAAATAGCCATGCTCAGCGCCTGCGCAATGCGGCGACGCATGGCATTTTGAAGCCCGTTTTTTGTTGAGCCATGGATTCCGAGCGCTCACACCGCTCAAAACAAAAAGGTAGATTTTAGGCATGTCTCAAAAATCTACCTTGGTTAGTGCAGCAACTCGGTGAGGTTGCGTTTAAAGCGGGCGCGGTCTTCGCTGGTAAATGCTGCCGGACCGCGAGTGCGTCCGCCGGCGCGGCGTACCTTCTTTTCCTCGTGGCGAATAAACAGCTGCATGTCGATAGTCGCCTTGTCGTACACGCGCCCGCGCACACCGATGGCGGCGGCATCGCGCCCGAGCACCATGCTCGCCAAGCCAATGTCCTGCGTCACGACCACGTCGCCCGCCTGCAGGCGTTCGACAATGGCAAAGTCGGCGCTGTCGGCGCCCACGCTCACGTCGAGCGTCGTGACCCAAAAGCCGCGTCGCGCGTGCTCGGCATCGCGCGGGTCGTCGCGGCGAATGTGTCGTTCCAGGTTTTGCGTGCTGTTGCCGGCGATAACAACGGCGACGCCCGCCCGCCGCGCGCAGTCAATCGACTCGCGCGTGACCGGGCAGGCGTCGGCATCAATAAAGAGCGTTCGCGGCATCTAGTGCACCAGTTTGCCAAATTGAATGGCGCGAACAATGAGCGTTACGCCAAACACCAGCAGCGCGGCGCCACTAAAGATGACAAGCATCTTGGCCGACCACAGCGGATAGATAAACACGAACATGCCGGCGATGATGGAGAGTGCACCGCTCAGGATGGCAAGGGCGCGGTTGGACGAAAGCTCGGACTCCAGAATGGACATGACACCTTCGACAATCCAGCCAAAGCCGGCCACGATAACCACCATCGTGGTGAGTGTCGCGGTCGAGAAGGCCTGGTTGCGCAGGATTATGACGCCGCCCAGGATAATGAGTAGGTTGGAGATGATGCTCGTCACGCGCCAGCCAGTGGGCAGCAGCGGCTCAAAAATGGCAGTGAACAGCCTGATGGCAGCGGTGATTACAAAGTAAAAACCCAGGACGGTCCTCAAAAAGACGAGGGACTTGGCGGGTGCAAAAAGCAGCGCGATGCCAGCAATGAGCGCCACGACGCCCGTGATGGCGTAGATCCAGCGCACGGCCTTGACGGCTTTGCCCGCCATACTTTTCTCGTCAAATCCAAACTGGCTCGATTTTTGGTCATCGTTCCTAAAGATACCCATAACGTCTCCTTTCCGTGCGGCGTAAGCCTTGATCGTTACAACCAGTATCGCTTAAAGGCGCTGGCGTATGGGTCGGGGAGGGCGAAACGTAACCCAAAGGTCCCGAATTGTTTCCGTTGTTCCCCACGTCGCGGTTTTCTATTCAACAGGTGTAGAACATTGCAGCCCTGTTCGTTATTGCCTGCGTTTTAGGTTAGATTTTCCTAAGGACAATTGGCTTGTATTGGGGGTCCCTATGAACGAAGCAGTTCCCGCGGCGCCGGTAAGCGCAGAATCGATGGCAAAGCAGGGCCGCGAAAAGCTCGGCTTGGACGCGTTTGATGCGTTGGTTCGTCGCGCCCGCACGTGCCGTCGCTTTGACGAGTCCATGCGCGTGCCGCGCGAGTTTTTGCTCGAGCTGGCGGAACTGGCGCACCTGACCCCGTGTGGTGCCAATGCTCAGCGTCTGCGTTTTCACGTGGTGAGCGGTGCCGAGGATTGCGCGCGTGTATTTGACGAGCTCGCATGGGCCGGCGCACTTAAGGACTGGCCGGGTCCTGCCGAGGGTGAGCGCCCGACCGGCTATATCGCGATTCTGGCCGAGCGCGCCGTTCCGGGCAAGCCTGCCGCTCCCATTACCGAGGTCGACACGGGCATTGCCGCGCAGACGATGATGCTCGCCGCCCGCAGCGCCACGCCCGAGGTGGCAGCCTGCATGTTCAAGGCCTTTACGCCCCGCGCGATCGAAGCCATGGGGCTCAATAACGACAAGTATGAGCTCAAGCTGATCATGGCGTTTGGCGTTCCGGCCGAGACACAGGTGATCGATGCGATCGATTCCAACCCCGACGGCTCCATCAATTATTGGCGCGACGAGGCGCAGGTGCACCACGTACCCAAGCGTCCGCTTGCCGACGTGCTGCTGTAGTTGTGCGTCGTTGCGGTGCAATCCGGCGGCAAAATCACCACAAAGGCTCCTGTCCCCTTTGTGGTGGTACGAGGGGAGGGTGTGTGGCAGATCTGTATTTGGTGCGGCATGGGCAGACTGAGCTCAATGTGCAGAGCATTTTGCAGGGCTGGCACGATTCGCCGCTTACGGCGCGTGGGCGCGAGCAGGCGCTGACGGCGCGTACGGCGTTTGCGGCGCGTGGCGTGGCCTTTGATCATGTGTATTCCTCGCCGTTGGGCCGGGCGCGGCATACGGCCGAGCTTATCGTTGGCGAGGGCCGTTCCATTGAGCTGGTCGATGACCTGCGTGAGTGGCATTTTGGCTCGCTGGAGGGCACATCAAATCGCGAGATGCCGCCGCAGCCCTGGGGCGATTATCCGGTGGCCTTTGGCGGCGAGTCGGAAGTGCAGCTTCAGTCGCGCATGGTCGCGGCGCTGTCCCGCATCATGGCCAGGCCGCAGCACGACTGCGTGCTGGCGGTTTCCCATGGCTCAGCCTGCCAGGAGTTTCTTGAGTATGTGACTGGCGGGGGAGAGCTGCCCGACAACGGTGCCGTGCTTCATTTTGGCTATTGCGACGGGGCGTTTTCGCTCTTGGGCTGGTAACGAACGAAAGGACCCCTATGAATAAAGATCTGTATCTGGTCCGTCATGGACAGACGATATTCAACCTTAAGCGTATCATTCAGGGGTGGAGTGATTCGCCGCTTACGCAGTTGGGTTGCGACCAGGCGGCGCGCGCCGGCATGTTTTTACGTGCGCGCGGCATTGAGCCCGATCATGCCTACACCTCCACGCTTCATCGCACCGAGCAGACTATCGCCAACTTGTGGCCGGGCTTGGCGTACGAGCGCCTGGACGGCCTGCGTGAGTGGTTCTTTGGCGACTTTGAGGCCGAGCGCGTGATGCTCATGCCCGAGCGCCCGTGGCGCGATTTCTATCGTCAATTTGGCGGCGAGGGCCAGATCCAGGTGCGCGAGCGCATGGTGGCGACGCTGACCGAACTCATGCAGCGTCCGGACCATACGTGTGTGCTCGCGGTAAGCCATGGCTCGGCTATCAAGGAGTTTATGGATCACGTGAAGGGTGCGGCGGCCGACGAGCGCGATCGCGTGCCGGGCAACTGCTCGGTGCTGCACTTTGCGTTTGACGACGAATCCGACACGTTTGAGTTGGTCGAAGTCTTTACGCAGGAGGATTACGCGCGCGAGCTGGGGCTTGAACCGCTTGTAGCGGCAGTAGGCCCGCAGCGCGGGTAGCGCTGGCGTTGCGGCGCGGTTTGCCGGCGAAATTGTTTGATGCGAAAGGGGCGGGGATGCATGCACGGGCATTGCATCCC
>CABMOY010000103.1 GCA_902388345.1 uncultured Collinsella sp. | reverse complement strand
GGTTGCGCTCGACCCCGACCGCCGCGAAGTCACGGTCGGCGGCTCGCCCATCGCGCTCACGGCCCGCGAGTTCGACGTCCTCGCCCTGCTTATGGCGCATGCCGGCACCGTGCTCACGCGCGAGCGCATCGCGCACGAGGCGCTGGGCTACGAATACGTAGGCGACACCAACAACGTCGACGTGCACATCGCGCACCTGCGCGCCAAGATCGAAGACGCCGGCGGCGCCCGCATCATCCAGACCGTGCGCGGGGTGGGCTATGTCTGCCGCGCGTAATGCCGAGGCCAAGCGCGTCACCTCCATCGCCCGCGCCATCAACTGGAGCTATATGTGGCGCCGCCTGATGAGCTACGTCTGGCTCGATCTGTTGCTGTTGGTTATTGCGGTGGCGATCCTCGTCTATGGATACAACCAGACGCTGCCCAACGGCGCGTTTACCGCAGGATGGATCCCCAGCGCCACCGTTCGCAGCATGTCGCTGACGCCCGCGCGCGGCTGGGACCTGACAACGCTCACCTATACCGTCGAGCTTGCGCGTACCACCAAGACTTTCCCCCTCGCGCAGGACCTCGTCACGCTATGGCCTCTCTACCTTGTAGTTGTGGGTTGGCAGGTCATCAGCGTGCTCAACATGCTCGGCGGCGCCCGCCGCGTGCGCCGCACCATGGCGCCGCTCAACGATCTGGCCCTGCGCGTGGACGAACTCGGCCGCATGCAGCTCTCCGGCGGCAAGATGGAAACGCTCGAGCAGGCCATCGAGCGCGCAAGCGTCGACTCGCCGAGCGTCACCACCGGCGACGCCGACCTGGCAAGCATCGAGGTCGCGCTCAACCGCCTGCTGCGCCAGATGCAAGAGGCCAAGCTGCAGCAGATGCGCTTTGTCAACGACGCGAGCCACGAGCTGCGCACGCCCATCGCGGTGATTCAGGGCTACGTGAACATGCTCGACCGCTGGGGCAAAGACGACCCGGACGTGCTGGCAGAATCCATCGCGTCCCTCAAGGCCGAAAGCGAGCACATGCAAGAGCTCGTGGAACAGCTGCTGTTTTTGGCACGCGGCGACGCCGGACGCACGGTCCTGCGGCGTGCGAATACCAACCTGGCCGCGCTGGTCGGCGAGGTATGCGAGGAGTCACAGATGATCGATGCCGCGCACACGTATCGACTGGCGTACGACGCTGCGCTTGTCAGCGACCCGCGCTGCGACGCGCCCGTTGACGTGGCGCTCGTGAAGCAGGCTCTGCGCGTGATCGTGCAAAACGCCGCCAAGTATTCGGACGCGGGCACGCCCATCTCGTTTGGCGTAGCGCCGGATGCGGGCGCAGGCACGATCGACATAAGTGTTGAGGACGAGGGTATCGGCATGAACCAGGAATCCGCAGCTCACGCGTTTGAACGGTTCTACCGCGCCGACAACGCACGCGATGCCGGCGCGCAGGGCTCGGGTCTGGGGCTTGCCATTGCCAAGTGGATCGTCGATAGCCATGGTGGTGTCATTGGCGTGACCTCAGTCGAGGGCGTCGGCAGCCGCTTTACGATTCGCCTGCCGCGGTAGGGGCGTCTCTCACGAATCGAAGGTGAATGCTTTTCCGCGAAGTGAACGACCTATTTTGGACCCCCGAAGCATCCACACTTTTTGACGCCAAAACCGCAGGAAAAACCTTACGAAACCGCAGGAAACGGTGCCTCCAAAGTGTCGATGCTCCAGGGGTCCAATTTCACTCGTTCACTTCGCGGAAAAGCATTCACCTTCGTTTTACGGCAGCCCGTCAGTCACCCTCTCGGCATTAAAAATGGGGTAAGGCCACGTGGCCTTACCCCATTTTTCGTTAGCTATAGCAGCCTGTGCGCTACTCGCGGCACAGGTGCACGGCGAAGCCGGCGAACTCGCGCTTAAAGTACACGAGCTTGGTGCCGCCGTCGGGCAGCAGCACGCGCGACTCCTCGTTGACCTCGAGCCCGCGCTCGGCAAACCACTTCTCGGCAGCGTCGATGTCGTTGACGGCAAAGCCGATGTGGCCCTTGGTGCCACGACCGTTCTGCTTCATGACCTCGATCAGCGAATCGTTAAAGTACGAAACCGGGGTCTCGATAACGGGCAGGCCCATCATCGTCGAGAACAGCTCCGCGATCCCCAGGGCATCTGCCGGGTCGGTGGCGTTAATGCCCACATGGGCAACGCGCATGCCAAAGAGCTCGACCGGATTGGCGTTCTGCTCACTCATACAGTCAGCGCCTACTGAGCCATGACGTCGAGGACGGCCTTCTCGGCAGCGACGCGGTTCATGCCGGTCATGAAGGGCACGCCGCTCACGTACGGGCAGGTGAGGCCCTCGGGAGCAACGGTGGTGGCGATCAGCAGGTCGGCGCCCTCGTCGCAAGCGTCCTTGGCCTCAGAGATGGCGCACTGCACGATCTCATACTTGCCGGCATAACCGTTGGCGTCGAGCATGGTAGCGACCTTCTGGGCAACGAGCGTGGAAGTAGCAGCGCCAGCACCGCAAGCCAAAACGATCTTCTTCATAGGTAATGTCTCCCTTCATGGTTTACTTTAGGTAAGTGTACCGCAGCGAGCGATGGCACTCAGCCTCGATGAGCTTTTATGCCAGTTTGCTTGCGCGCTGCGTATAATACATCTAGTACGTGTTGTCATACCGCTCGCTATATGAGCGACTAAGGATCCCAATATGCCCGATTCCCGCACACTCTGGACCGC
Source organism: uncultured Collinsella sp. (assembly GCA_902388345.1). Lineage (GTDB taxonomy): Bacteria > Actinomycetota > Coriobacteriia > Coriobacteriales > Coriobacteriaceae > Collinsella. Next base: position 2,866 of record CABMOY010000103.1, on the reverse strand, counting down.
CGTCGTTATCATCTGCATCGGCGTGTCGGTGTTCTTTAGCGTCAAAAAACGCACCACGTTCAAGCGTCTGCAGCAGCTTATGGCTGCCAAGCAGTGGGACGAGTTCGATCGTTTGCTCGACGGCAAACTCACCAGCATGCTGTACCCGCGCTACAACCGCGACTACCTGCGTCTGAACTCCTATCTGCTGCGCGAGGACCACGAGCGCGCCAGCGAGATGTTCGACCTACTGCTGGGACTCAACCTCCCCAAGATGCAGCGCGTCGACCTGGTAATCAAGGCCTTTAACTACTACGTTGGCCAGGAGGACCGCAAAAAGTCCAAGGAGTTACTGCACGAGATCAAGGGCTTTGAGGGCGGTCAGGCCGAGGCAGTCGCGCACGAATGCCAGCTGATGTACGACACGATGATCCTCAAGCGCCACAACGACATCCCCGAGCTGGAGCGCATGCTCAAGGAGGCCGGTGACGACAAGGTCAAGAGCTGCCGCCTGGAATACCTGCTGGCCCTGCAGTACAAGAACAAGGGCGACGAGGCCAAGTTTGCCGAGTACTTGGAAAAGTCGGGCCAGCACTCGATGGCTGTCAACGCGTAACGAGCGGCTTGTGCTAGACTTCTAGTCTCACGGGGGCGTGGCGGAATTGGCATACGCAGGAGACTTAAAATCTCTCGCCGCAAGGATTGTGGGTTCGAGTCCCACCGCCCCTACCACGTATTGTTTACGGGCCCGTGTCCCTTTGGGATGCGGGCTCGTTTCTTTTAGATGCCGGCGGACTTTAGAAGTTGCGGTGGAATAGTTCCTGTTTGGGGCGTTTACCGGCCCATTTAGGAACTTTTTCACCGCAACTTAGATTGGCACTCCCCCATTTTTCGATGGAAAAACGTGGTTGTCTCGCACATTTTCCGATGGAAAAACGTGGTTGTCTCGCACATTTTCCAAGGGAAACGCCCAAATGGCCTTATACTAGCCAAGAGAGTTGGGAGGCAATATGCAGCGACAGCTTATGAGTGAACTTATCGCTTGGAAATCGAGAGCGAATCGCAAACCCCTCTTGCTTAAGGGTGCCCGCCAGACAGGAAAGACTTGGCTTCTTAACGAATTCGCGAGCCAACAGTATCGAAACATCATTCGTTTCGACTTTATGCTCGAACCGAGCGCACGCTCGCTGTTCGATGGAGACCTCGACCCCAAGCGCATCATCTCCCAGATAGAGCTTCTTCGCGGCCAAACCGTAACTCCGGCAGACGCGCTCATCATCTTTGACGAGATCCAAGAGGCACCGCGCGGCATCACCTCGCTCAAGTACTTCAACGAACTTGCGCCCGAATACCATATCGTCGCAGCCGGCTCCTATATGGGCCTCGCGCTCCGGCGCGAAAACGAGTCATTTCCCGTCGGCAAAATCGACCAGCTCACCATGCGTCCCATGGGGTTTACCGAGTTCGTTCGCGCCGTCGATGGCGACCCGCTCGCCGACGCCATCCTTGCCGCAGACATGAATCTTCTGGCAAACGTTACCGAAAAGCTCGAGCACTTGCTCAAGGAATACCTCGTTGTCGGCGGCATGCCCGAAGTCGTCTCCGCCTTCGCCGCGACCCGCGATTTCATCGAAGCCCGCAGGCTTCAGCAACAAATCATCGAGGCTTACGAATCCGATTTTGGCAAACATGCGCCCGCCCGCATTGTCGAGCGCATGAGGCTGGTTTGGAAATCCCTCCCCGGCCAGCTTGCAAAGGAAAATAAAAAGTTCATCTACGGAGCCCTTCGCCCCGGGGCGCGCGCACGCGATTTCGAAGAGAGCCTCCAGTGGCTCATGGACTACGGAATCATTCATAAGGTTCCGCGCGTTTCTGCCCTCAGAGCACCGCTCTCGAGCTATGAGGATCTCTCGGGTTTCAAGCTGTTTTGCATTGACACCGGCATCCTTGGAGCGCTCTCCAGCCTTCCCCCGACCATCGTCCTAAACGGATCCGCTGTTTTCACTGAGTTTAAGGGCTCGCTCACCGAGCAATATGTCGCACAGGAACTCTTGCTGCAAGGCAAAAGTCCTGCGTACTGGTCCTCTACCTCCGGCAATGCCGAAACCGACTTTGCCATCGACCATGCGGGAACCGTGCTTCCGCTTGAGGTCAAGGCGGCGGAGAACCTCAAAGCAAAGAGCCTGAAAATAGCCTGCGATAAATTCAAACTCGAACGCTGTGTGAGGACCTCCCTGGCGGCATATAGAGACGAGGGCACGCTCGTCAATATTCCGCTTTGGGAGATTGGACAGATCGACAAGCTGGCATAGGCGCTGTGGGGACGCTCCGCAAGGACTGTCCCAAGGTGCCGGCAGAAAAGGAACGTCCCTAAGTGCCGGCTGTTGAGTTGCGGTGGAATAGTTCCTGTTTTGGCCGTTTAGGGGGTGCGGACGATTTCTTGGACCGCGCCTAGGCGTATCCAAGCTTCCTGCGGTACTCCATCGGGCTCAGCCACCCGAGGGACTTCTTGATGCGCCCGTCCCGATAGTACACGAGGTAGGCCTCGAGTCTCCCCATGAACTCCTCGGCCGTCACGCCCTCCCAGTCCCTGTAGCGGAAGAACTCGTTCTTGAGGCGCCCGAAGAAGCCCTCGCAGGCCGAGTTGTCCGGGCTGCAGCCCTTCGCTGACATGCTCCTGACCAGGCCGTTCTCCTCGCAGATCCCGATCCACTCCGGCCAGCGGTAGTGGCCGCCCCGGTCCGAGTGGATCGTCGTGCGCGCGCCCGCCGGCCTCGCCGCGCAGGCCTTGAGCAGGCTCGAGTTCGCGAGGCGCTTGTCGGGGTGCAGCCCGATCGACCAGGCGACGGGCATCCCGTCGAAGCAGTCGATGACCGGGCTCAGGTAG
>CABMOY010000102.1 GCA_902388345.1 uncultured Collinsella sp. | reverse complement strand
CATGCACCGGCATTGAGCGCCGCCGCGTACATGGTTGCCGTTTCCGACCGTATGCTTGGGCGGGATGCCACCGGCCTTGAGGATCTGCACCTCGCGGTCGGTGAGCTCGCGCCACGAGCCCTTGGCCACGCCCTCGAGCTCAAGGCCGGCAAAGTTGCAGCGGTGCAGGCGGATCACCGGATGGTGAATCTTGCTCAGCATGCGCTTGACCTGGTTCTTGCGCCCCTCGCGGATGATGACCTCCACGGCGGTGGTGCCGGGCTTGATGCCTTGGGGAGCTACGGCCTCGGCCTCGCGCGCGTTGATGACGCGGCAGATCGCCGGCTGGCACAGGCCGTCGTCGAGCTCGATGCCACGGCGGAGTGGGTCTAGATCGCGGTCGGACAGCTGGCCGTCAACGAGTGCCTGGTAGGTCTTGTAGACGTGCTTGCTGGGGTGCAGCAGGTCCTGCGACAGGTCGCCGTCGGTGGTAAAGAGCAAAAGGCCCGTGGTGTCGCGGTCCAGGCGGCCCACCGGGAAAAGTCCCGGAAAGCGGTCGCGGGGGACCAGGTCGGCCACGCAAGGGCGCTCCTGCGGATCGCTCATGGTGGTGAGGTAGCCGGTCGGCTTGTAGAGCATCAGGTACACGGCGCCCTGGTTGAGCTTGACGGGCATGCCGTCGACCTCGATATGGTCGCGGTCGACGTCGACCTTGGTACCTAGTTCGGTCGCGACCTGGCCGTTGACGGTCACGCGGCCGGCGGTCATCAGGTCCTCCGAGCCGCGGCGGCTCGCCACGCCCGCACGCGCCAAAAAGCGCTGCAGGCGCATGGTGTGCGGATAGACGGGCTGGGTGTCGGTTGCGGGTATTGCGTTGCCCATGGCGCGCGTCTCCCCTACTTCGTTAGTCCTCGTCATGCAAATCCTCCGAGGTCTCGTCGACGACCAGGGTCTCCAAGTTCTCGACTGCCTCAACATCTTCAACATCGGTATCGATCAGTTCGCGCTCTTCGTCCAGGTCCTCAGCCTGCTCTTCGAGCGTGGACTGAATACTGCGGCCGCTCAGGCGCTCGCGGATAAACTGACGCGACTGTTCGTCGGGGGCAAACTGCTCCAGGTCGGGCAGGTCGCGGGTGGAGCGCAGACCGAACTTTTCCAAGAAGGCGTTGGTCGTGCCGTAGATAATGGCTTGACCGCGCTGGGGGTCGCGGCCGAGCTCGCGCACCAGGCCCTTGTCGACGAGCGACGCGATGACGCCGTCGGAATTGACGCCGCGGATGCCCTTGACCACCTCGCGCGTCACAGGCTGGTGGTATGCGATGACGGCCAGGGTTTCGAGCGCCGCTTGCGACAGCTTTTGCGTGTCCCAGCTCAACACATAGGCCTCGACTACGTCGTGGTAGGCGGGGTGCGTAAACAGGCGCCAGCCGCCGGCGACCTCGCGCAGCTGAAAGCCGCGGTTGGCCTCCTCGTACTCAACCTTGAGCTCGGCGAGCAGCGACGCGCATTCGCCGGGGGCGATATCCAGCGCACCTGCCAGCGCGGGCGCGCTCACCGGGTCGCTCGACACCAGTAGCAGCGCCTCGAGGGCGCCTTTGAGGCTGTTTGCCTCCAGCGTTGAAAGGGTTGACATGGTTGCGGCTCCTATTCGGTGAGCTCGGGGCCCTTGCCGGGCACGTATGCCTCGGCGCCCTCGACTCGGTTGATGCAGATGGTTCCGAAGATCTCGTCCTGGCTCAGCGTGAGCGAGCCGCGCTTGGCGAGCTCGAGCATGGCCAGGAAGGTGACGACGAGCTGCTCGGTGGTGGCGTCGCCGTCCAGCAGCTCACGGAAGGTGCAGGTTTGGTGTGCCATGGTAAAGCGATCGACCGAGGCCACGGTCAGGTCGAGCGGCACACGATGCGGCGCCACGTGCTCGGCTTCCAGCAAGAAGGTCTGTCGCTTGCCGTCAAGGTCGGCACAGATGACGGCCAGACCGCGTAGGGTGATGCCGGCCAGGTAGTCGGGCATGAGCCCCAGGAACTCGGGGTCGGGGCCGGCCACACGCGGGTGCATGCGGCTTTCGGCCTGCATGCGGGCACCGAGGGCCGCAGCCGCGCCTTTAAACTGCTTGTAGGCGATCAGGCGCTGGATCAGGACCTCGCGTAGGGCGTCCCCGTCGAGCGCGCTAAGTTCTTCGAGGTCATCGTCGATCTCGTCATCGTCATCGGCTTTGCGCGGGGCCTCTTGCGGCACCAACGAGGCGGCCTTGATGTCCAAAAGGGTTGCTGCGACCAGCAAAAAATCGCTCGCCACGTCCAGGTCCAGCGCTTCGATGCGCTCGGCCTCGGCAAGGTACTGCTCGGCCACCTCGCTGATGGAGATGGCGCCGATATCTACTTTTTGGCGGGTTACCAGCTGCAGCAGCAGGTCGAACGGTCCGCTGTAGACCTGCGTCGACACGCGATACGACATCTTCGACCTCCTTTGACGGCGCCTTCGCGGCGCGGTTTGGGTGCATGTTACGACCGTTTTGCACGGTCGACCTGTAAGTTTACCTTAGATGCCGGCGATTGCGAAGTTGAGCAGCTGCTCAGCGAGCGGATACACGGTAACGTCGAAATAGCGGCCGATCACGTCGATGCCGGTCCACATGGGCAGCAGATACAGAACCATGATGAGGATGGGCATGGCGTATTGCTGCAGGTGGTAGTAGTTGTTGAGCGCCTTGCCTTTGAGGAAGGGCACGATGATCGACGAACCGTCGAGTGGCGGGATCGGGATGAGGTTGAAGAACGCGAGTGACAGGTTGACCACGATAAAGGTGGCGCCGAAGTTCATGATCTGTGATGCTACGGCAAAGGACATGCTGGTGTAGAGGTTGCCGTACGTTGCGTGCATGAGGGCGGCCGCGAGGCACGCGAGTGCGATGTTCGATGCGGGGCCGGCCGCACTCACCAGGACCTCGTCACGCTTGGGGTGCTTGAGGTTGTTGAGGTAGACCGGCACGGGCTTGGCGAAGGCGAACACGGGACCGCCGGCCGCGAGCATGAGCAGCGGCAGGATGATGGTGCCAAACGGGTCGATATGGTTAAGCGGGTCGAGCGACACGCGGCCGCGCGAACGGGCCGTCTTGTCGCCGAGCGCCCAGGCCGCGGCGGCGTGTGCGCTCTCGTGGATCACGATGCCCACGATGACGGCGACGGCGCTGGCGAGCAGGTTCATGATGTAGCTGCTGGACATGGCGCTCCTCTAGCGGACGCGACGCGAGGCGCGCGTGAGCAGGTAGTCGATCACAAACAGGATCACGGCGACGATGGCGTAATCTAGGCGGAACACGCCGCCAAAAGGCGATGTGATGACGCCGTAGCCGGCGATGGCGCTCGGCAGCGCGCGCGAAAGCTCAACGACAAAGCCTACGATCTGCAGCTTGGCGGTCAGGCCGCTAAAGCACAGCAGCACGGTCATCGCGCTCATAAAGATGCCGCAGATGCGACAGGCGATGGCGATGATGCTCATCGCCACGGCAGCGGCCTTACGAGAGTTCACGCGCGGTCTCCTCTTCGATCTGGGTGGAAAGCTCCAGCCATTCGTCCTCGAGCTTGGGCAGCTCTTGCTTAAGGCCGTTATATTCCCCCAGCGCGGCGTTGAACTTGTCTTGATCGGCATAAAGCTCTTCGCTTGCCATCAATTCCATAAGCTCGTCATAGCGGGCACGCTTTTTGTCGAGCTCCGTCTCGATCTTCTTGAGCTGGTTGCGCACGCCCTTGAGCTTTTTATTGAGCGCGGCGCGGGCTTGGGCTTCGGCGCGCTTTTGCTCCTTGGTCTTTTTGCCCTCGGCAGGCTTAGGCGCCGCGGCGGGGGTGTCGGCCTGGGCGGCGCTTGCCTTGGCGGACTTGGTCGTGGGCGGCGCGCTCTCCGTGGACGCCTCGGCGGCGGCGCGGGCTGCGAGGTCCTCGCGCTTGTAGAGGTAGTAGTCGTAGTCGCCGTCGTAGACCGTGACTTGTCCGTCGCGGATGTCGATGACGCGGTTGGCCACGGCGCGTACCAGGTGCTCGTCGTGGCTGATCAGCACGATGGTACCGGGGAAGTTTTGCAGGGCGTTCTCGAGCATGTCCACCGAGTCGATGTCCAGGTGGTTGGTGGGCTCGTCCAGGCACAGGAGCGCCTCGGGGGCCACGAGCATCTTTGCCAGGGCCAGACGCGCCTTTTCACCGCCGGAGAGGACGCGTACCTGCTTTTCGATTGCGTCGTTGTCGCTAAACAGGAAGGCACCCAGCAGGCTGCGCTGCTGCGGCACGGTCCACTTGGGCGTGACGGTGTCGATCTCTTGCAGGACGGTGTTGGACTCGGTCATGCCCTCGAGCGCGTGCTGGGCATAGTAGGCGACGCCGACGTTGGTGCCCAGATCGCGGGTGCCGGTGGTGGGCGGCTCCAGGCCGGCGAGGATCTTCATGAGCGTGGACTTGCCGGCGCCGTTGGGGCCGACGAGCGCCACGTGCTCGCCGCGGTAGAGCTTGAGGTCGATATCGCTGTAGATGTGCTTGTCGCCGTAGGACTTGGATACGCACTCGAGGCCCACGACCATGTCGCCGGAGCGCGGCGGGTCGGGGAACTTAAAGTCGATGTGCTTGTGGCCCTCGGGCAGGATGACGAGCTCCTTTTTGATCTGCTCGATCTTGCGGATGCGCTCCTGCGCCTGGGCGGCCTTGGTGGGCTTATAGCGGAACTTGTCTACGAAGACCTGCATGTGGGCGATGTCGCGCTCCTGGGCGGCACGCTTTGCGCGCATCTGCTCCAGGTTGTCCTCGCGCTGCTTGAGGTAGCTGCTGTAGTTGCCGGTGTAGGTGGTTACGCGGCGGTTCTCGAGCGCGGCGACGTGGTCGACGCAGGCGTCCATAAACGCGCGGTCGTGGCTGACGATGAGCACAGCGCCGTCATAGTTGGCGATAAAGCCGCGCAGCCACTGGACGCTCTCGAGGTCCAGGTGGTTGGTGGGCTCGTCCAGAAGCAGCAGGTCGGGGTGACGCAGGAAGAGCTTGGCAAGCGCGATGCGCATCTGCCAGCCGCCCGAGAACTCGGAGCACGGGCGCTCAAAGTCGGTGACCTTAAAGCCCAGGCCGGACAGGATCTTGCGGGCGTTGCTCTCGAGTTCGTAGCCGCCCAGGTGCTCAAAGCGGTCCTGGACCTGGCCGTACTCGTTAAGGAGCGCGTCGACGTCCTTGCCCTGCTCGGAGAGCTCGGTGATCTGGGCCTGCAGTTCGTTGGCGCGCTCGCCCATGCGGCGGATTTCCTTGGCGGCGGCCATGACCTCGGCAAGGATGGTGGTGTCCTTGTGCTCTAGGTTGGTTTCCTGCTCTAGGTAGCCCACCTGGCAGTCTTTGGCATACTGGACCTGGCCGGCGTCGGGGCTGTCGATGCCCATGATGATTTTGAGCATGGTGGTTTTGCCGGCGCCGTTGGGCCCAACGAGCGCAAAGCGCTCGCCGGGGTTGATCTGGAAGGACGCGCCGCTAAAGAGGACGCGCGCGCCGAAGCTTTTTTCGATCTTGTCGACCAGGAGGATCATGGTGCCGCCTTTGACCTTGTGTGCCTATATGAAAAAAGGCCCCAACTTGCGTTGGAGCCTCATTCAATGCTCGGGTGGAGACGAGGGGGATCGAACCCCTGACCTCTTGACTGCCAG
>CABMOY010000101.1 GCA_902388345.1 uncultured Collinsella sp. | reverse complement strand
GCGCGCGAGCAGCGCCTCCCGCCTCTCGACCAGCCTCCGCACGCCCTTGGCGGCATGCCTCCGGGCGCCCCGGTCCGGGGCCTGGCCCTTGGCGAGGTCCTTCGGCCGCCCGGAGCACGTCAGGTAGTGCCACGCGGCCTCGACCAGCGTCTTCCTCAGGTGCTTGTTGCCGGCCTTGGTGATCGCGCCCCTGCGGTCGCTCTCCCCGCTGGAGTGCTCGGAGGGCGTCAGGCCGACCCACGCGGCGAACGAGCGGGCATTCCTGAACCTCGAGAACTCGCCGGCCTCGAACACGAGGTCGGCGGCGGAAGCGGTGTCGACGCCCTTGAGGCAGCGCAGGGAGTCGACCCTCCTCCTCCACCTGGGCTTGCGGGCCTCGCCCTCGACGAGCCCCTCGAGCCTCGCCTTCTCCTCCGCCGCCCGCCTGACCGCGTCGACGTAGTAGGCGAGCACCTCCTCGTCGGCCCCCTCCGCGAACCTTATCGACTCGATCCAGGACCAGTGGGCCCGGGTCCAGTTGCCCTTCCTGCGGCCGGTGGGCGTCCTCTCGTCGAAGACGAAGCCGTGCCTGAGCAGGAACTTGGAGAGCCGCTGCTTCGAGCGCGAGAGGTCGTCCCTCGCGTCCTCGAGCGCCCTGGTCAGGTCGCGGGCGGCCTCGCACTCGTCGTCGGGGACCCACACCTCGACCACGTTGCCGACCGACAGCATGCGGGCGAGGAACTCGGCGTCGTTGCGGTCGTTCTTCCTGCGCCTGTCCGCGCTGGGCTTGATCATCTTCGAGACGGCGCCGACCACGCAGTCGACCCCCAGGCCGGAGAGCCTCTTCTGCAGGTCGAAGCCCGTGACCCCGGACTCGTACACGCACCTGGCCCCGGGGTCCACGGAGCGGACCCACTCCGCGACGGCGCCGGCGTCGTAGCCGAAGGTCGCGCAGCGCACCTCCCCGGTCATGACGTCGAGGGAGACGGCCTTTATCGAGCGGGCGTGGACGTCGAGGCCGACGAAGGTGGTAGTATCGAGCATGGGAGCCCCTTCCATGAATGCGGCGTGGCCGCCGCGGCTGAATTAGACACTCACCATTGTCGGCCTAATCCGCGGTCCTTCATGCAGCAGGGGCTCTCAATGTTTTATGTCCTGCTCATATCGTCTATGCCGGCAGTTTGGGACACTCCTTGCGTTAAGAGGCTGGCGTGCGTCAACCTGTTCTCATTGCAGCAAAAAATCGCCCCGTTCTCGGTTGAGGACGGGGCGATTCGTCTTTTGGGCTTATGCAGCCAGGCTTATGCGAAACGGGCGACGAGCTCCTGCAGGACGTCGGTCATCTTGACGAGCGAACTGACCGGGACAAACTCGTTGACGCCGTGGTAGCAATAGCCGCCGGTGGAAAGGTTGGGGCAGGGCAGACCGCGGAACGACAGCTGCGCGCCGTCGGTGCCGCCGCGAATCGGCAGCACTTGGGGCTCAACGCCGCAGGCAAGGTAGGCTTCCTTGGCAACATCAATAAGCTCGGGATAGTCACGAACGATCTCGGCCATATTTCGATACTGCTGCTTAATCTCGACCGTCACGCGCTTGTCACCCAAGCGCTGGTTGAGCATCGAGGCGGCGGCATCAATAAGGTCGAGTTTCTGCTGGAACTTGGCTGCGTCATGGTCGCGGACGATATAGCGCGCTGTGGCGTGATCGACGGTCGCAGATACACCCTCAAGGTGATAAAAGCCCTCGTAGCCTTCCGTATACTCCGGGCGCTGCACGTAGGGGAGCAACGCGTTGAAGTCGCAGAACAGATTGCCTGCGTTAACCATACGGCCTTTGGCGTCGCCCGGGTGGATGGACTGGCCCTCAAAGCAGACGGTCGCCTCAGCGGCATTAAAGCACTCCCACTCCAGCTCGCCGATGGGGCCACCGTCGACCGTGTAGGCATACTTGCAGCCAAAGGTATCGATATCCAACAGCTCGGCTCCGTGGCCGATCTCCTCGTCAGGGCAGAAGCAAATGCCGAGTGCGGGATGGGGCAGAGAAGGGTCCTGAGCGATACGCGCGACAAGCGACATGATCTCGGCGACGCCTGCCTTGTCGTCCGCGCCCAGCAGCGTGGTGCCATCGCTGCAGACCAGGTCCTCACCCGCGAGGTCGTTCAGGGCGGGAAGCTTGGCGGTACTCATGGCAACGGGCTTACCGTCAACCGTGCCGCAGACCAGGTCGCCGCCTTCGTAGTGCACGATGTGCGGCTTCACGCCGGCGCCCGGTGCAACTTCGGTGGTGTCGAGATGGGCGATCAGGCCCAGGGCGGGCTTGTCCTCAGCGCCCACACTTGCGGGGATATGCGCGCAGACATAGGCGTGCTCGGTCACGTGGGCATCTTCCGCACCAAGCTCGCGCAGCTCTTCAGCCAGCACGTTGGCAAGGTCAAACTGAACGGCGCTCGAGGGTACCTGGTCGCAGTTTGCATCCTCGGACTGCGTGTTGATCTGGACGTAGCGCAAAAAGCGCTCGAGGACATCGGGGTTCGTGGTGGTGTTTTCCATAAAGACCGCTCCAATCTTGGTCGTCGTGTGCAACAAGAACTCTAGCACGGTATGCCACGGCATGCCGCGACGCTTGGATGGGGTAGAATCAGCCAATGAATGCAGAAGGGACGGAAGATCATGGATACGACAAATAGCTCGCGCGAACTACATCTGACGGTGGCGAACGAAGACTACTTGGAGTGCATGGTTCGCATTGAAAGCGAAGAGGGGGAAACCAACGGCGTGCGATCGGTCGACATCGCGCAGCGCCTTGGCGTCTCCAAGGCATCGGTCAATAAAGCGGTTTCGGCGCTCAAGGCATCCGAACTTGTCGAGCAATCGCACTACGGCAAGGTAGTCCTGACCGCTCGCGGCCGCGAGGTTGGTACGGCTATCTGGTACCGTCATCGCCTCGTCCGCACGTTTTTGGTTCAGGAGCTCGGTGTCGAATTTGAGCGAGCCGATTCCGAGGCCTGCATGATGGAGCATGCGCTATCCGAGGACACGATGAACCGCTGGCTCGCCTATCTCGAAAAGCAGGGAATCAGCGTCGAGGAATAGCGGGATATATATGGATACGAGTTATTACAATCGCTTTGGTGCCGAGGAACTTACGCGCCGCTTGTCGAGCGAGACCTTGTTGGCGCAGGGCCCCATGGGCAGTGTTCTGTTGAGTGAGTACGACGCCGCCGATATTCCACCGGCGTTTTGGAATCTGGCAGAGCCGCAGACCGTTTCTCGTATCCATCGCTTGTATGTCGCCGCCGGCGCGCAGGTACTCATTACCAATACCTTTCAGGCATCAAGCTATGCCCTCAAGCACGACCAGATTGCGCCGTCCGTGGCGGAGGTCAATCGCGGGGCCGTCGACGATGCCCGCCAGGCGCACCCTCAGCTGCTGCTGGGCTCGATGGGTCCGATCGGTATTGAGTGGTTTGCCGAGGACTCGGCCGAGTTTCGTGAGATCCGAGGCATTGCGCGCGAACAGGCGCACGCCTTGCTCAATGCTGGTGTTGACGGTCTGCTGATCGAGACGGTGACGTCTATCCGTAATTTGCAGCCCATGCTTGCCGGCGCCCGAGATGCCGCCGACGGCATGCCTGTTCTGGTGAGTTTTGTCGTTGACGATAAGGGCGACCTGTTGGGCGATGGCCTCAACATCGAGGCAGCCGTTTTGTACGCCGAAAAACACGGCGCAAACTCGGTTGGTGTTAATTGCTGTTCGCTTGCGGCCGCGAACGCGGCGGTGCCCAGGATGGTTGCATCGGCGACTACTCCCGTCACGGTGCGTCCCAACGTGGGCGATCCGGTCCAGACTCAGGATGGCCCCGTATGGCACGAGAACCCCGAAGCTTTCGCGCGCGCATGCATCGAATGGAGACATGCCGGTGCCGCAATGGTGGGCAGTTGCTGTGGAACCACGGCAATCACTACGGCAGCGATGGCCGAGGCGCTCGATATATAAAGGGCAAAACCGCTCCATACGGGGCGGTTTTTTTATTGCCTGCATGTCCTCGGCAGCATTTGCCCAAATGGTGAATGCTGGTGCCGGCAGGTTGCCGAGCGTGTATCGCGGGTATACCTCATGCGTACCATGATCCAAACACTGTGAGGTGTCTGCGCGTGTGCGCGATAATTCATTTTGGAACTGACGGTTGGCGCGCTCGCGTCGATGAGGACTTCACTGCCGATAACGTTGCCCGTATCGCCGATGCCGTCGGCGAGTTGTGGCAAAAGACCAATCCGGGCAAAACGGTATATATAGGGTTCGACACTCGGCCCCTGGCGCGCGAGTTCGCTGAGCTTGCGGCGGGTGTGCTAGCAGCGCACGGGCTAGACGCCGTGCTCGCTTCGCGACCTGTTCCGACCCCTGCCCTTACGTGGGCGGCGGCTTATGACGGTGAGGCGTGCGGCGCGCTCATGGTGACGGGGTCCCATCATCCGCAGGGTTATCTGTGTCTCAAGATTCGCATGGGTGACGGCTCGACCGCCAACCAGGATGTCATCGAAGAGCTCGAAGAGACCATGGCTCCCGAGCCAATGGGGATCGAGGGGCAATATCGCATCGCGGATATCATTCCTGACTATATGCAAGCGGTGGCATCGTTTGTCGATGCCGAAGCCATCCGCGCCGCGCACCTGCGCGTGGTTGTTGACCCCATGGGCGGCGCAGCCCAGGGCTATCTAGCCGACTTGCTGCGCGAGCTTGGCGTTGAGGTGCACGAGATTCACGCCGGGCAGGCGCCTGACCAAGAAGATATCTGCCCCGACCCCGTTGAGCCGTGGGTGGACGCTTGCGAGCATACGGTTATCGAGGACGGAGCTTGCGCTGGCCTGGTGACCGACGGCGACGCCGACCGTATCGGCGCGGTTGACGAGCGCGGCAGATATATACATCCGCATCAGATCATGGCGCTCGTTTTGGGCGACTTGGTTCAATTTCGTAATTTGGAGGGACGCGTCGTCGTCAATCTTTCGTGCTCGACGCTCGTGCGTCGCATTGCCGAGGCGCTTGGCTGCCGCGTGACCGTCAAACCAGTCGGTTTCAAATATATAGCGGCAGAGATGAAGAAGGGTGGCGTCCTCATAGGCGGCGAGGAAGCCGGTGGTATCGGCATCGCCGCGCATATGCCCGAGCGCGATGGAATCCTCGCCTGTCTGATTCTGTGTGAGCTTATGGCAAAGACGGACGCGCCTTTGGGCGTTCTGGTCGACCAACTCGAGGACAGTTTTGGTAAGACGAGTTACGGTCGACGCGATTTGCGCCTTGAGGCCGAAGATGCCGAAACGTTACGAACCCTGCTGCCGGGCGTAAACCCCAAGTCGATTTGTGGCAAGGTGCCGCAAAACGTTAGTCATATGGATGGCTTGCGTTTAGCATTCGAGGATGACACGTGGCTGCTGGTCCGTCCTAGCGGGACCGAACCAGTGGTGCGCGTCTACGCCGAGGGGTTCTCGGTGGAAGAACGTGATGAGTTGCTCGATGCTGGCTGTGCTTTAGCTAGGGGAACGTATCCGCTTTAACCATGAGACTGCCTTATATAAAGAGATGCTCGGTGAGCGGTAGTTAACGGCTGGCAAACGTTAGTCGGATCCCAAATTGTGTAGGAAATGTGTACACCCAGATTCCCGCCCCCGGCGCCCCTCCGGTCTGGCAATATATCTCCTTGCCGCGCGGCCCGGTCGGACCGGATGAGCCGCAAAGCGTGCACCTTGAGAACCGGATACTGCGAGGATGGACACATTCAGTGTCGCATC
>CABMOY010000100.1 GCA_902388345.1 uncultured Collinsella sp. | reverse complement strand
CTCTTCCGATCTGGGCCGGCGGACTCGGTACCGAGCACGCCGCCGAGCGCCTAGACGCCATCGGCCCCAACACCATCGATGCGCCGACCAAGACACTCGCCCGCCGCATCGCCGACGCGTTCATCGACCCCTTCGCCGGCATCCTCGCCGCGCTCGCGCTGGTCTCGCTCTACATCGACGTGCTCGCCGCGCCCGAGCTGCAGCGTGACCCCTCCACGGTCATCGTTATCGGCATCATGCTGCTGGTATCGGGCGGCATGAAGTTTATCCAGGAAGCCCGCAGCGGCAATGCGGCCGAGGCCCTCAAGGACCTGGTCTCCAACACCTGCTGTGCCCTGCGCGATGGCGAGCGCCTCGAGATCCCCTTCGACGAGCTCGTCCCCGGCGATGTGATCCGCCTCTCTGCCGGCGATATGGTGCCGGCCGACGCCCGCATCATCACCGCGCGCGATCTGTTTGTGATCGAATCCGCGCTCACCGGCGAGAGCGAGGCCGTCGAGAAGACCGCTGCCGCCACGGCCGTCGAGGGCGCCGACGGCCCCGCGCTGCCACTCTCTGCCTGCAAGAACATCGTCTTTACCGGCACCTCCGTGCAAAACGGCACCGCCATGGCGCTCGTCGTTGCCACCGGCTCGGACACCTACCTGGGCGGCATCGCCAAGATGCTCAACGGGCGCGGCGAGAAGAGCGCGTTTGACCGCGGCGTCTCGAGCGTCTCCATGCTGCTCGTACGCCTCATGCTCGTTATGGCGCCGGCCGTCTTTGCCATCAACGCCGCCACCAAGGGCAACGTCATCGACGCGCTGCTATTCGCCACGAGCGTGGCCGTGGGCATCACGCCGCAGATGCTCCCCGTCATCGTGACCACGAGCCTGTCGCAGGGCGCCAAGGACCTCGCCCGTCGCCAGGTTATCGTCAAGGAACTGCCGGCGATCCAAAACCTCGGCGCGATGGACGTCCTGTGCTGCGACAAGACCGGCACCCTCACCGAAGACCGCATCGTGCTCGAGCGCTACCTCAACACCGACGGCAACGAGGACGTGCGCGTACTGCGCCATGCGTTTTTGAACAGCTTCTTCCAGACTGGCCTCAAGAACCTTATCGACCTGGCCGTCATCGACCGCGCCGATGTGACGCCCTCGGCAGCAGCACCCGATTCCATGCTGGGCCAGAGCCTGCGCGACCGCTATACCAAGGTGGACGAGGTGCCCTTCGATTTCTCGCGCCGTCGCCTGAGCGTAGTTGTCGCCGACGCCCAGGGTAAAACCCAGATGGTTACCAAAGGAGCTGCCGAGGAAATGCTCGAGATCTGCTCCTTTGTCGAAGTCGATGGTGCCGCCCAGCCGCTCACCGAAGATAAGCTCGCCCAGATTCGCCAGCAGGTCGCCGGGCTCAATGCCGAGGGCCTGCGCGTGATTGCCGTGGCGCAGAAGACCAATCCGCGCTGCGTGGGCGAGTTTGGCATCGCTGACGAGTGCGACATGGTGCTGATGGGCTTTTTGGCCTTCCTCGATCCGCCCAAAGCAAGTGCCGCGGGCGCCGTCGCTACCCTCGAAGCCAAGGGCGTGGCGGTCAAGGTTCTGACCGGCGACAACGACCGTGTCGCCGCCACCGTTTGCGAGCAGATCGGCATCGACGCGAGCAACGTCTTGCTCGGCTCCGAGATCGATGCGCTCGACGACGCCGAGCTTGCCGAACGCGCCGAGAACACCCACCTCTTCGCCAAGCTCTCGCCGCTGCAGAAGGCGCGTCTGGTGCGCGTCATGCGTGAGCTGCTCGACCACACCGTGGGCTTTATGGGCGACGGCATCAACGACGCCGCCGCCATGCGTGCGAGCGACTGCGGCATCTCGGTCGATTCGGCCGTCGACATCGCCAAGGAATCCGCCGATATCATCTTGCTCCAGAAAGACCTGGGCGTGCTCGAGCGCGGCATCATCGAAGGCCGCCGCACCTACGGCAACCTGCTCAAGTACCTCAAGACCACGGTGAGCTCCAACTTTGGCAACGTGCTATCCGTGACCGTCGCGAGCCTGTTCTTGCCATTCTTGCCCATGAGCGCTCTGCAGTTGGTGCTGCTGTCGCTGGTCTACGAGATCGTGTGCATCGCGCTGCCGTGGGACACCGTCGACGACGCCTGGACTGCCCGTCCGCGTGCTTGGGACGCCGCGTCCATCAAGGGCTTTATGCTCGAGCTGGGCCCCGTGAGCTCACTGTTTGATATCGCGACTTTCGCCGCGCTCTTCTTTGTGGTGTGCCCCGCCGCCGTGGGCGCAAGCTGGGCAGAGCTTGCCGCTATAGGCGACGTCGCAGGCATGGCGGCCTTTACGGCGCTCTTCCAGAGCGGTTGGTTTGTCGAGTCCATGTGGTCGCAGACGCTCGTGGTCCACATGCTGCGCTCCCCGCGCCTGCCACGCCCGCGCGACCACGCCGCGCCCGCGCTGTGCCTCCTCACCGTGCTGGGCCTGGTGCTCGTCACCTGGCTGCCGGCAAGCCCCATCGCCGATGCGCTGGGTCTCATGCCGCTGCCGCCAATCTTCTTCGCGCTGCTCATCGGCATTGTCGCCGCCTACATCGCACTCACCCAGCTGGCCAAGCGCCGCTACATCGCCCGCCACGGCGAACTGCTGTAACTCCACAGGCGCTCCCGTCAAAACCACCACAAAGGTGCCTGTCCCCTTTGTGGTGGTTCGCGCTGGCAGTGGCTGCCCAAAACAGCTAAAAAAGCCCCGTCCCAAATGGGCTAGTCCTTGGGCGCCCAGGACCAGAAAAAGTTGATGAGGGCCACACGTGAGGAGGCGCCGGTCTTTTTGTTGATCGAGGCGATATGACGGTAAAGCGTGGAGCGCGAAAGGAAGAGCGTTGCGGCGATGTCTTGAACACTCTCGCGCGATGCGACCAAGGCCTCCAAAATATCGCGCTCGCGCTGCGTAAGCTCAAAGGCGACGGCGAAGGTATCGAGACGCTCGTCGAGTGTGGACTCCGGCACCTCTGCGGGGGCGGGCTCGCTCTGGGCGGATACGGGATCCGTGCCAAGGTCGCTAGCAGCAAACGCCAGGTCGCCGCGCACTTCAACGTCATAGACCTGATGCCCAGACTGTCCCAGCAGCGAGATCGCAATGCCCACAAGCAGTACAAGCCCCACGCCCACTGCCAACAGCACGTTCTGGCTCGAGACAATCGCCACCGCCGGTGCCGTCACGAGCATCGCGCAAACGTTATTGATGACGCGGCCCATACACGGCCACAGATACGACCAATGCGCATACACCGAAATGGCGGCAAACTTCGCCGTGAAAAACACCACGAAGAAGCCCGCACCCAGATAGAAGATGACGGTGGCGGCAAGTATGTTGGCGCCGTTGGCATCGGTGATAAGCACAGCGAATGAGAGCGTGGACAACATGGCGGCGCAGGTCATGATGATGTTCATACACGAGCGCCCGCGCAGGTCAAATAGGGCGCCGGCGAGCAGAGCGCTCACGCCCATCAGCAAGCGCGACCAATCGCCCAAGTCAACGGACCCGGCGGCGTGCGAGATCGTGAGCCCCGCATTGAGGGCGGCAAACACCCCGGTAAGGCAGGCGGTTGCAATCGTCAGACGCACCACGGCGCGCCGAAAAGCCGCCGTTGACTCGGGATCGTTTCGCCATTTGGCGCCAAACTCCGATGCATCCACCGAAAGCTCGGAGATATCGGGTTCAGGCCCAAACTCAGATTCGCCGCGCAGCTTGGCACGGCGGACGCCGTGGAGGAGCGCCACCTGCGCGACCGCACAGGCAACAAAAACAAACTGCTGCGGAATCCCCGCGGGTATCACCATGTGGCTGAACACCTGAAGCAGGACGCCCAGAGCATATGAAAGCGCCGCCGCGCGCGCCAAGTACGGCGTCCGCGCAAAGCGCCGCGCAAAGTTGGCGTGAGCAGTCGATCCGCAGTAGCCCAGCGTGCAACACGCCATCAAACCGCCGGCAATTACCACCTCAAACCGAACCGCCATAATCATCAGCAGCAATGCCGACACCAGCAGCACGCCCGTGATGTCGCTCGTCGTATCGATCGCGCGGGGGCGGCGATAGTACAGAATAGGACGCACAAAAAAGCCGATTACGCTCGCACCGACGATGAGGGTCTCGTAGGTAGCAACCTCGCTCGGCGGCACAAACTCGGCCACGCGCATGTCGAAGAGGTACTCGCCAGCCAAAAACGTAAAATAGAACAGCGCCAGGCATATAATCTCCCGAATGCCCCAACGCAAATACGCTGTTGTGTCTCCCATACCTTTCATGAATACCCCCCCCCCGCAGTCGCTTAATGGCCTGCAAACTCATTCTATTAGAGAACCAGTCCTAATATCGAACCTATCCTCAAAATGTCGCTAATTTGACCCCAACAGCCCACGGCGTAAACCGATTTTGAGCCGCAAGGCCCAGAAGGGGCGCGCACGGCTTGCAGCTCGGCAAGGAGTGTCCCCAACTGCCACTCATTTAAGTACGTCCCCAATGAGTGCAAGTGACGCAAGTGCCAATCAAATGACGAGAGCGGATAATCTCCCACTTTGAGCCTGTATGCAGGCCAAAAACGGGAGATTATCCACTCTCATTCTGTGGGTAGCCATTGGGGACGTTCTTAAACGACTAGTCAAACAAGAACGTCCCCAATGATTATGTCCAATGCGCTACACCAGGCGCATGGCCTCCTGGACAGCACCGTAAAGGTTGGCGTCGTTGCCGAGCTCGGCCGCCTTTATCTGCGGCACAGGAATGCCGGCAAGGGTCCCTTCGTAACTCGAGAGGGCCAGCGGCATCTGCGCACGCAGGGCATCGACGAGCTCGGGATGGCACGAGATGCCGCCTGCGATCACAAAGACCTCGGGGTCGAGCACGGCCTGCAGGTTGATGAGCTGTCCGTCAAATGCGCGAGCGTAGCGGTCGAGCGCGCGCTGCCCCGCCATGTCGCCATCCGCGATCCACTCAAAGACGCGGCGGCCGTCCACCGGAGAATCCGCAGGCAGGCCCTTCTCGGCAACGGCGGCATCGCGGAGCGCACGCCAACCGCCCGAACCCGCAAAGGAGTTTTCCATGCTCGCAGCAGTCGTGACATCGTTGCGCAAGAAGCTAAACTCGCCTGCAAAGCAGTGCGCGCCGCGCAGGACCTTGCCGTCGATGACGATACCGCCGCCGATGCCCGTGCCGATAGCGAGCACCACGCCAAAACGCGTCCCGCGCAGAGCGCCAGCCGCATACTCACCGAGTGCACAGCACCTACCGTCGTTATTGACGGCAATCGGCACCCCCAGAGCCTCGCGCATGAGCTTTCCGAGCGGACAGCCATCCATAAACGTGAGCGCACCACCGCGATGGATCGTTCCTGTGACATCTCCCTCGTAGATGCCGCCGGGCGCACTCACGCCCACGGCGCTCACGCGCTCGCGATACGGCTCGACGAGCGAGATCAGCGCCGCGACCGTCTCATCAGCCGTGGTAAAGCCCGTCGGCAGGCTTCCGCGCTCGCGGATGGAAAAATCCTCGCCCAGCACAGCCCATTTAACGGCCGTACCGCCCACATCGATTCCAAAAAACTCCTGCATGTTCACTCCTTACAAGCGTAGCCCCGGACGCGCATCGCCGCGACCATCACAGGGGCCACCCCCCTGCGATGGTCGTGCAGCAAGTCACACCCGGAGCCGATTATCTCTGTTTTACGCCTCTAATTTGGTCAGGCGAAGCATCATATACTGCTTACTTGGGAGATCGATGCGGAACTTGCCCTCAAAGGTTCCGGGAAGCTCCTCCTCCGTCATGCCTCATGTGTCCACGACACGCACCTTGTATCGAGCGCCCGCCTCGCCCACAAACTCACGAGACCACTCATTTAAGTACGTCCATTACAGTCGAAATTGTCAGCCCGGGCCCGTCTCGGGCTACGATTGAGG
>CABMOY010000099.1 GCA_902388345.1 uncultured Collinsella sp. | reverse complement strand
GGCTGAGGTAGGAAGTGCGGCCGCCATGGCAGCCGCCGCGCTGGTGCAGATGCTCGGCGGCACGCCCGGGCAGGCGCTCGACGCCAGTTCCATCGCGCTGAGTAACTTGCTGGGCCTCGTTTGTGACCCCGTCGGTGGCCTCGTGGAGGTGCCCTGCCAAAACCGCAACGCCATCGGCGTGGCAGCCGCCTTTAGCTCGGCGCAGCTTGCACTTGCCGGTATCAAGAGCCTGGTGCCGTTTGACCAGATGGCGCACGTCATGCTCTCCGTGGGCCACGCGTTGCCGGCCACGCTGCGCGAGACGGCAAAGGGTGGCATCGCGCAGGCTCCGGCCGCACTTTCGGCCTGTGCAAAATGCGGTGTGTGCGGATAGCGACAAAGAAAGACTCGAAGGTGGGACAAATGTCCCACCTCTTTTGAATGCCACCGTTTCCATACCACAAACAACTAGGTAATCGCTATAATGCAAGCCCAGTAAAAACACGATGAGCCGCAAGGCGAAATTCGAAGGATATGCATACGATGTCGCAAAACGATCGAACTCAACTGATTCCCGATCCGCAGCAGCCGAGCAGGCACACAGGCGGCGTTCAGTCGCCGCGTCCTATCGCGCCGAGCCGCGGTCAGCAGCGAGGTGCGGCAAACGTTTCCCAACGTCCGAACAAGCAGCATCAGCAGCGCCAGGCAAATGGCAATGCGCCCAAGCAGCCCCCCACGCACGCTCGAGGCGAGCGCGGCCCCGCACGCAAACCCGCCGAGAACAATAAGTCGGGCAAAAAGACGACGCTCTTTGTCGTCCTGGGTCTTATCGTCATTGTCTATATCGTAGGCCTCGTAGCGTTTTCGCAGGTAGCCTACCCCAACACCACTATCGCCGGCGTCGATGTCTCGTTCTCCAACGCTTCGTCTGCCGCCACCAAGGTCAACTCGGCTTGGAAGCACTATAAGCTCACCGTGACAGGCGATGACTTTAGCTGGACCTATCAGCCCGAGTCCAATGAGCCCATTGTCGACGGCGAAGCTGCCGCAAAAGAGATTATCAGCCGCAACGAAGCCTTTGTATGGCCGGTTCGCCTTGTAGAATCCTTAAGCGGCAAGACCAAAACAACCGCTAGCTCCAACGAAGTCGATCTTGATCAAGACGTCGACCTGTCCATGCTCTCCGACACCTTTGACCAAAAGCAGTTTGAGAAGGATCTGGGCGCCGCCATCGACGAGTTTAACGAGGGGCGTTCGGGCGCGTTCGAGGCCAATAGCTCCTATGACGAGCAGGCCGGCAAGTTTACCGTCGAGAAGGCGCGCTCCAACGAAAAACTCAACCGCGAGCATGTCATTAAGTATGCCGAGCTCGAGCTTGCCTCGCTGGCCGAGACCGTAGATCTTTCCAAGCTCGGCAACGATGCCTATGAGCCGCTCAATGGAACGCTGACCGATGATCAGATTCAGGCCGCATGCGATGCCGCCAACAACTTCTTGGGCGTCAACGTGACCCTCAAGCTCAACGGCGAGGATGCCGGCAAGGTTGATGGCAGCTCCGTATTGCAGTGGATCAGCTTTGCCGATCCGGCCAACCCCACGCTCGATACGTCGCAGATCAGCAGTTGGGCAGCCGAGCTCGCCAACGGCTTTAATACCGTGGGCTCCACTCGCTGGTGGACGCGCGCCGATGGCAAGCAGTGTGCCGTCGAAGGCGGTGACTTTGGTTGGTCCATCGACAGCAGCTCGCTCGCCAAGCAGGTCGAGGACGCCATTAACAACAAGCAGACCGGCGAAATCGAGATCAAGTACTCCCAGAAGGCCGACACCTTTACCGCAAAGGGAGAGCCCGACTGGAAGGCGTATATCGACGTCGATCTGTCCGAGCAGCACGCGCGCTACTATGACGAGAACGGTAATATCGTTTGGGAGGCCAACTTTATTTCTGGCAAGCCGGGAGAGGACGCCACCCCCGAGGGCGTATGGCAGATCAACAGCAACAATGGCGCCAGCAAGCTTATCGGTGCCAAGGACCCCGAGACCGGCAAGCCCAAATACGAGAGCCCGGTCAGCTATTGGATGCCGTTCGAGGGCAATATGGTCGGATTCCACGACGCCACCTGGCAAAACGACAAGAGCTTCGATAATGCCGAGTCGTACAAGTGGTGCGGCAGCCACGGTTGCATCAACCTGCGCCTGGCCGATGCAAAGGCACTTCACGACTGCATCAAAGTCGGCCTGTGCGTGGTTGTCCACTCGTAGTGCAACGCGCGCATTCCCACAACGTGGAGCCGCTGCGACCAATCTAACAGTTCCGAAAGAATCCGCCATATGCGCCCGCCTTACGCGACGGGCGCATATACTTATTGAGGAACTTTCTATAAAGGAGACGCTATGCCGAATGTCCCCACCATCACCCCAGGCCCGGATGATGCCGAGTACACGCCCGAAGGTGCCACCGAAACGATTCCTTTGATTACAAACGTACATGCCGAAAAGCAGAGCGGACGCACGAACGATACCGCCGAGATTTCCGATGAAGAAGCCTATGCAAAGCTCAAGGCAAAGCGTGCCGAGCGTCGGCGCAAAAAGCTCATCCGATGCGGTATCGCCGTCGGTGTCGTTGTTGCCATCGCGCTCATTGCCATCATCGCAACGCTGGTCATCAACGCGCAACCCGCAGGCACCAACGGACCGGTGACCGACATGGTCACCGAAGGCACGTTTACCACCACAGTCGAAGCCAAGGGACAGCTCAAGCCTATTTCAGCCTCGGTCGTCTCCCCTTCCGTCGATGGTACGGTGGCGCAGATCAACGTGCAGGCCGGACAGAGCGTCAACGAGGGCGACGTGCTCATGACTATTAAGAACGACGCGCTCGATAACGCTGTTTCCGAGGCGCAGCGCGCGGTCGCGGCCGCCCAGGAAGACCTGAACAATGCAAAGGCGACGCTCGCGGCCGCACAGGCCGCACCGGCAACGGACGGTGACGGATCGACCGGCCCATCGGACGCAAGCACCAACGCAAATGCCGTCTCGACCGCCCAGCGCAACCTCGCCTCGGCCCAGGCAACGCTGGAGCAGGCAACTGCAAAGGCGGCCGAGCGCACCGTAAAGGCCCCCAGCTCGGGCAACATCGTCGAGCTCAACGCCAAAGTCGGTGCCACGGTGACCGGAGGCACGATCATGGGCGAAGGCGACACGAGCGGCGGCAAGCAGTGCATGCAAATCGCCGACCTGTCCAAGATGAAGGTGACGGTTCAGGTGGGCGAAAAGGATATCGCCAAAATTGCCGTGGGCCAAAGCGCCAACGTGACCTATCCCGCGTTTCCCGATATCGTGAGTCAAGGCACCGTCACGGCTATCGCCTCGGTGGCAAACTCTGACTCCGGCTCCGGTAGCGGCGGCAGCGTGACCTTTAACGTCGACATCCTCATCGAAGCACCCGACAGTCGCCTCAAGCCGGGTATGACTGCCGAGGTCTCGGTAGTGACCGAGAAGCTCGACGACGTGGTTATGGTGCCGACGATGGCACTCATGACCGAAGATGGCGAACACTATTACGTCAACGTGGCAACCGATGACGAGGGCAAGCAAACCCGTCGCGTGAAGGTGACCGTCGTGACGCAAAACGACAACGAAGCCGTAGTCGGCAAGACGCAGGTCAAGCGCGACGACCAGGGCAACGAAATCAACCCTGGCGTGCCCACAACCAAACTGCGCGACGGCGACACCCTCGTCATGGACAACGGGGCGGACACAACGGCTGACGGCGGCTACAGCGCGGATTCGGGCAGTATGTCTGCCGACGAGGGTATGTAATGCGTCCCGTCATCGACATCCGCAACGTGCACCGCATTTTTGAGAGCGAAGCGGGTTGCGCCCACATCTTGCACAACGTGAGCCTGGCGGTAGATCCCGGCGAGTTCGTCGCCATTACCGGCCCCTCGGGCTCGGGCAAATCAACGCTCATGAACATCCTAGGTTGCCTGGATAAGCCGACGGCGGGCGACTACTACCTGCAAGGGCTCAACGTGGCCGAGCTCGATGATGACGAGCTCACCGAAGTCCGCGCCCTGAGCATCGGCTTTGTCTTTCAGAGCTTCAACCTGCTGCCGCGCCTGTCGGTTATCGAAAACGTCATGCTGCCGCTGGCCTACACCAACGTACCCCGTAGCCAGCGCGAAATGCGCGCCGTGCACGCGCTGCAGGCCGTCACGCTGCCCGTCGACCACTGGGACCACCGCATATCCGAGCTCTCGGGCGGCCAGATGCAGCGTGTCGCCATCGCACGTGCCCTCGTCAACGATCCGCCTATCATTTTGGCTGACGAGCCGACGGGAAACCTGGACTCCGCCACTGGAGCGCTCGTCATGGAAACCTTCCATAAGCTCCAGGAGCGCGGCAAGACCATCATACTCATCACGCACGACCCCGGCATCGCCGCCGAGGCCGACCGTGCCGTAACCATCCGCGACGGTCGCATTCACGACGGCGCGTATATTCCACATGCACCGCGGACCCTCCGCAGCGCCGTCGATAGCCTACCCACGATCTCCGACCCGACCATCCCACAGAAAGGAGTGATGGTGTGAGCACGCGCGACCTCATCCAGGAAGCACTTCACTCGCTCGAGGCCAACAAGGGACGCAGCCTGCTCACCATCCTTGGCATCGTCATTGGCATCGCCTCGGTCATCGCCATGACTTCGCTCATCGGCGGCATCCAAAACAGCCTGGTCAACAGCCTGGGCCTCAATGCAGCCCGCATGGTAGAGATCTATTCGTCCCAAGAACTCACCGATTCGGATGTGGAAAAGCTTCGCAAACTGGTGCCGCAGATTGAGCAGATCGGCATCGTCGATAGCGCCTATTCCGAGTACAAGGTCGGGGATAAAAGCTATACCGTCATGGCACACGGCGTCGATAGCGACATGCTCGATGCCGTGGGTGCCAGCAAGCTCGTTGCGGGACGTGTCTATTCACAGGCAGAGTCTCAATCAGGCTCGCGCGTGGCGCTCATCAGCCGCGGCGGCGCCGATCAGCTTTACGGCAACGAACAGGACGCACTGGGGAAAACCATCAAGGTGTCCAACGGCGAGGTGCAGATTGTAGGCGTGATTGATGGCGGCAGCGACTCCATGGGCTCGCTCACGCTGTATATGCCACGCGAAACCATCTCCGGCCTGTTTGGCGACGAGAATCCTTCATTTCCCAGCGTGACGGCACTTGCCGCCGAGGGCACAGACATGGACGAACTCTGCAAGACCATCGAGTCTAAGGTGCGCGCGATGAAGGGCATCTCGGAGGATGATGAGTACGACAGCGTATCGGCGACCTCCATGAAAAGCGCCATCGATGCACTCAACTCGTTTATGGGCGCCTTCTCGCTCATCATGGGCGCTGTCGCCAGTATCTCGCTGCTGGTCGGCGGTATCGGCATTATGAATATGATGCTTACCAACGTGACTGAGCGCATCCGCGAGATCGGTATTCGCCGTGCCTTGGGCGCCAGTCGCCGCGATATCACCGCGCAGTTTTTGGCCGAGTCCTCGGCGCTGTGCGTCACCGGTGGCCTGCTGGGTGTCCTGATTGGCTATCTGCTGGCCTGGGGCCTCGCGATGTTTGCCGCAGGATCAGGGGTTCTCAACGAGCTCGGTGCCAGTGGGCAGATCACACCGAGCTTTTCAATCGCCACGGTGCTGCTGGCCTTCGGCGTCTCCGTCGGCATCGGCGTAATCTTTGGCTTCTACCCCGCTCGCCGCGCGGCAAAGCTCAACCCGGTGGAGTGCCTACGCTACCAGTAAGTCACCACCAAAAAATTGCGGTGAATTAGGAACCGAATATGCTATCTAGCAGCAAAAACAGACACTATTTCACCGCAACTTATTGAAGGGCCGCTTGCACCAGTTCTGGGCGTCGTCCTCGAGCTATTGGTGGATGACGGGCTTGTACGGGTCGAGCTTGCTCGAGGCGATCCTCCTCGCGGGCG
>CABMOY010000098.1 GCA_902388345.1 uncultured Collinsella sp. | reverse complement strand
GATCTGGAAAGGCCGTCCGTGACGATGCCGCCCAAGATGCGCGCAAGCACCCACATCACCGTGATGTTTGCCATGAGCGCGATCCACTTAAACAGGACGCTTGCCATAATGTAGGGCGTTGCCTGCGGAACCAGGGAGAAGAGCCGCTTCTCGAACATGAAACCTCCTATGCCGTAACGATGCCGGGCGGGGGTCCTCGGCAGCCGCTTAGTTAGCCAAATGCAACTAGAGTAACATCGTGCAGCGGGTAAGTATGCCGAGGGTAATTTTTGGTCGATGAACTGCGTAGAAAGTCCAAAATTGTTGAGTGCGGCGAACTTTGTGGTGGACGGAGTGCGGGCGCAATTCTGATCGTGTGCGGCCTCGCTCCAAAACGTGTACGTCAGCCTCCAAAACCGACAAAAAATGACATGTTTGGAGGCTGACGTACACGTTTGGATAGGGGTGAGGGCGGCGACGGACGAAAGTCACGCCTGTGCCACGTCCGATGTGCTAGCGTTTGGGTGAATAAAACGAGCCCGTGCGGAAAGGATTCGGACCGTATGCAACGTGGAAGTACATCTCCGCTGTCCCGCGAGACCGATGCGCCCGAAACTATCGTCAAGCTGGAGTGCGACATCGATGACGCGTCGCCCGAGGTGCTCGCCTACGCCGCCGACCGCCTGCGCGAGGCCGGCGCCCGCGAGGTGCACTGGCTGCCCCTCTACTGCAAAAAGGGCCGCCCCGGATGGCAGTTGCAGGTGATTTGCTCGCATGAGGATATCGAACGCCTGCAGACGATTATCTTTTTGGAAACCACGACCAACGCCGTTCGTCGCCAGGTGATGGAACGCGTTTGCCTGCCGCGCCGATTCGAGCAGGTGACGACGCCTTGGGGCGAGGTATCCGTTAAGGTGGCGACTCTGCCCGACGGCAGCGAGCGCGCGGCTCCCGAATACGAGGATTGCGCCCGCCTTGCCCGCGAGCATGGCGCGCCGCTCCAACGCGTGATGCAGGCGGCTCAGAGCGCGGCGCTGCGATTTGAGTAACACGGTAGATGGGCTCCACATCCGCCGGACCCCGTATTCAGCCCCCATCAACTCCGCTTCGAAAGGACTCCCCATGAAATACCTCATCGCCTCCGACATCCATGGCTCGGCATACTGGGCCGAGCGCCTCTGCGCTGCCATCGAATCCGAGCAGCCCGACCGCATCGTGCTGCTGGGCGACCTGCTCTACCACGGCCCGCGTAACGACCTGCCGCGCGACTACGCCCCCAAGCGCGTGATTCCGCTGCTCAACGCCCTGGCCGACCGCATCATCGCGGTGCGCGGCAACTGCGACGCCGAGGTCGACCAGATGGTGCTCGACTTTCCCGTCATGGCCAACTACGCCACGTTGTTCGACGAGGCCGGCCGCGAGCTGTTCTTGACACACGGCCACGTTTTTGGCGCCGGTATGCACAACAGCGTCGACCACGTGCCCGCGCTGCCCGAAGGCTCCGCGCTCGTCTACGGCCACACGCATATCAAGGTTAACGAGGCAAGCGAGGCGCACCCGGGCCTGTGGCTTTTCAACCCCGGCAGCGTGAGCATTCCCAAGGACGGTACGCACAGCTACGGCATCTACGAGGGCGGCGCGTTCCGTCACGTGATCCTGGAGGAGGAATAACCATGGCGCAGCACATGGCTCAGCAAAATGCCGAGGGCTCGCGCGACCTGTCCACGCTGGTCGACGCGTCGGCCGAGCTGCAGCATCTGGTGCAGACCATTTGGCGCCTGCGTCAGCCCGACGGCTGCCCGTGGGACCGCGAGCAGACGCACCGCAGCATTGGCAAGAACATGATCGAGGAGGCCTATGAGGCGCTCGACTGCATCGAGGCCGACGATGCCACGCATCTGCGCGAGGAGCTGGGCGACGTGCTCATGCAGGTGGTGCTGCATGCGCAGATTGCGGCGGACGCCGGCGAGTTTACGCTGGCCGACGTGGCACGCGATATTGACGCCAAGCTCATTCGCCGCCACCCGCACGTGTTTGGCGATGCGGATGCCGACAACCCCGACGAGGTGCTCAAGATCTGGGATGAGGTCAAGCTTGCCGAGAAGGCTGCCAAGGACAAGGCTGTGGCGGCGGACGAGGCTGCGCCCGAAGGCCTGCTCGACGGCGTGCCCACGCACCTGCCGGCGCTGATGCAAGCTCAGAAGGTGTCGCGCAAGGCGGCGGCCGTGGGCTTTGAGTGGGAGACGGTCCAGGATGTGTGGGACGAGGTTGCCGAGGAGCGTGCCGAGTTTGAGGCCGAGGCTCCCGGAACGCCCGAGCGCGAGATGGAGTTTGGAGACCTGCTCTTTGCCCTAGTCAACGTTGCGCGTAAAGAGGGGATTGACGCCGAGAGCGCCCTGCGCGCGAGCACGGCAAAGTTCCGCCGCCGCTGGGCCGCGATGGAGCAGATGGCGGCCAACGCCCACGTGGATCTGGCCGAGCTTTCGACCCATGGCCTCAACGACCTCTGGGATGCCGCAAAGGCAGAGGAGTAAGACTGCGGGGGCGACGGGACGGACTTTCTCATCGCCCCCATTATTTTTCAAAAAGATTGTATCCCTTGGCTAACTTAGGGCATAATGCAAAAAGTGCGATAAGGCTAACTTATGAACCTGCGCGCCACTGTAGCGTGCAAGCCGTGTCGCCAAGCATTCAACCCGTTTCCAAGTGAGAGGGAGACAACATGAGCGATATTTTGGATGTCTACGGTCGCGAGGTACTCGACAGCCGCGGCAATCCCACTGTCGAGGTCGAGGTCGTGCTCGAGGACGGCAGCTTCGGCCGCGCGATGGTGCCTTCGGGCGCTTCGACCGGCGCCTTTGAGGCATGCGAGCTGCGCGACGGCGACAAGGGTCGCTACCTGGGCAAGGGCGTCTCGCAGGCCGTCGAGCACGTCAACAACGAGTGCGCTAACGCCGTCGTGGGCCTCGATGCCTTCGACCAGCGCGCCGTCGATGCCGCGCTGATCGCCGCGGACGGTACCCCCAACAAGACCAAGCTCGGCGCCAACGCCATTCTGGGCGTGTCGCTGGCCGTCGCCCGCGCCGCTGCCGAGTCGGCGGGCCTGTCGCTGTATCAGTACCTGGGCGGCGTCAACGCTCATCTGCTGCCCACGCCCATGATGAACATCCTCAACGGCGGCGTGCATGCCGACAACAACGTCGACTTCCAGGAGTTCATGATCATGCCGGTGGGCGCCCCGAGCTTTGCCGAGGGCCTGCGTTGGTGCGCCGAGGTCTATCACACCCTCAAGGGCGTGCTGCACGAGGCCGGCCTGGGCGGCGGCGTGGGCGACGAGGGTGGCTTTGCGCCCAACCTCAAGACCAACGCCGAGCCGTTCGAGTACATCACCAAGGCCGTGGAGAAGGCCGGCTTTAAGCCCGGCGTCGACTTCATGTACGCCATGGATCCGGCATCCACCGAGTTCTACAACGCCGAGACCGGTATGTACGAGCTCAAGGGCGAGGGCGTAGGGTACACGAGCGCCCAGATGGTCGATTACTGGGAGAAGCTGGTCGACACCTATCCCATCATCTCCATCGAGGACGGCATGGCCGAGGAGGACTGGGACGGCTGGGTTGAGCTCACCCGTCGCATTGGCAACAAGGTACAGCTGGTGGGCGACGACCTGTTTGTCACCAACACCGAGCGCCTTAAGAAGGGCATCGAGCTGGGCGCCGCCAACGCGATTCTGGTCAAGGTCAACCAGATCGGCACGCTCACCGAGTCGCTCGAGGCTATCGAGACTGCCAAGGAGGCCGGCTACGTTTGCATCGTGAGCCACCGTTCCGGCGAGACCGAGGACTCCACGATTGCCGACCTGGTCGTGGGTGTTAATGCTGGCCAGATTAAGTCGGGCGCCCCGTGCCGCAGCGACCGTATCGCCAAGTACAACCAGCTCATCCGTATCGAGGACGAGCTCGAGGGCAGCGCGCGCTACGCCGGCAAGTCTGCGTTCTACAACATTCGTTAGGCAAGCGGCGTGTGCGGGGGCGGGGTTGACTCGGCTCCGTTCCACTTCTGATGGCCGCTATTGGGCGCTGGGCCGTGTGGCTCAGCGCCTTTTTTATGTCGAGCAAAGGCTGCCGAAGGCGGTGCGCGCGCTCGTGCTATAACTAGAATACTTAGCGCAAACAAACCTCAACCGCACAAGGCGCACATGGATCAGATTTACGACAACAGGTACTATTCCGCCGGTTCGCGTGAGCCGTCGTCTCGCCGCGCGCATTCGGTGCAGCTTGGCGGGCCCGAATATACGGGTGCTGACCGTCCCACGCATCGCACGCCGGGCACTTCGCACTCCCATGCTCAAACGAATATGTCGACGCATCGCCCGGACCGTCCGTCGCGCGCGACGTACGAATCGCGCCCGTCTGCTCAAGCGCACGACAAGTCGACCAAGCCCTCGAGCCGTCTTTCGGGCTCGGACTTCATGCACTACGCCAACGACAACGCGGTGATTAAGGCAATCTACGACTTTACCCATGGGCCCCAGCGTGGACTGTTTATCGGTATTGTCGTTGCCCTGGTGCTTGTGAGTTTGTACTTTCCCGTGCGCGACCTCTACGTTGCCAAACGCTCGAGCGATATCTTGGCCAAGCAGGTCGAGATTCGCCAGCAGTACAACGACGAGCTGCAGAAAAGCGTCGACAAACTGCTCTCGGAGGAGGGCATTAAGGACGCGGCGACCGAGGACCTGGGGCTGGTAATGCCCGGCGAGACCAAGATTGACGTGCTGGGCTTGGATGACGATTCGGACTCGTCGTCGAGCAAAAAGTCCTCGAACGCCAAAAAGGCCAGCGAAGTGGCCAAAGAGATCGAAGAGGTGGGCAAGGACGCGCCGTGGTACATCCAGACGCTCGACATGCTGTTTGGATTTAACGGCGTCGAGGGTCAGACGGTCGTGTCCAACGGCAAATAGCGCCCGGAGGGGAGCCTGCAATGACGAATTGCAAACGATATAAGGTGGCGGCGATTGACTTGGGAACGGTGTCGTCGCGACTGGTGCTGGCCCAGGTCGAGGGCGGGGCGATCGTGGAATCGTCCAAGCATACCGAGATTACCGATCTAGGCGAGGGTGTCGACGCGACGGGGCGCTTTTGCGAGGCGGCCGTTGAGCGCGTGCTTGCCGCATGTCGCATGTTTGTGGACGAGGCACGTGCCTTTGGGGTCGCGTGCATCTGCACCACCTGCACGAGCGCCGCGCGCGATGCATCCAATGCCGCACTGCTGCTGGACGGCCTGCGCGATCTGGGGCTTGAGCCGCAGGTGATTCCGGGCGAGGTCGAGGCGCGCCTGACGTTTTTTGGCGTGGCGCACGACTTTGCAGGCGAGCGCATTATTGTCGCGGATTCGGGCGGCGGGTCCACGGAACTCGCGACGGGTGTGTACGCACCGGAGCGTGGGGTCTTTGCGCTGGAGGGCACGCGTTCGCTGGACATTGGCTGCCGTCGTGTGACGGAGCGGTTTTTCTCGGCACTGCCGCCAGCGGACGGCGAGCTTGCTGCCGCCGCCAACTGGGCGGGCGAGCAGTTCGCTGCCTATTTTGAAGGCCTGCCGAGCAATTTTGAACGCGCCGAGCGCTTGGTCGCGGTGGGTGGCACCGTCACCACGCTCGTGGCGCTCGTTCATGAGCTGGAACCGTACAATTCGAGCTTTGTGCACCTGCGCGAGCTTTCGCTGGAGCAGGTCTCGGCCGCTATCGAGCGCATGTCTGTGTTGGACGCGGATGGCATCGCTGCGTTGCCGGGCGTGCAGCCCAAACGCGCTGGCGTGATCTTGGCAGGTGCCGTGGTGATTCGCGAACTCATGCGCGCCGGTGGCTACAGGGCGCTTACCGTGAGCGAGAACAGCCTGCTCGCCGGTATGACCGCCACCATCAACGAGACCCTCGACGGCGAGCTACCCACCATCGGCTGGACCCCCAGCCTGAGTGCCCTCCAATAAGTTGCGGTGAAATAGTTCCTAAATGGGCCGGTAAGGGGGTGCGGACAGAAAGTTGGACCGCGGGGCGGTCCGGACTGGAGGTTCGCATGTACAGCAGGGAGAAGGTCGAGCTCTTCCTCCTGGCGACGGAGGACGGCATGGGGCCCACTGCCGCCGCGGAGTTCGCGGGGGTCACGGTGAGCGCGGCCAAGAAGTGGGCGACGGGGCACCTCCCGCGCAGCTACACCGGCGGGGGCTGTAGAATCGTGGCGAGGGAACCGCCACGGAAGGAGGCCAGCTTGGGCCCCGACAAGTCGATCTACGCCCCGCCGGCGACCGGCCCGCTCGCCGGGCTCAACGAGGACCAGATAGAGAACCTGCTGCTCAGGGCGGTGTTGGCCGACCTAAAAGCGGAAGGGTGGGACCCGGCTTCGATCTCGAACAGGAGCAAGTGCGAGCTCGGCGAGAGATTGAGGCGGGCGACCGCCCTGCCCCTCCGCTCGATCACAGGTTTCTTGAGGATATCGAAGAGCTCCTA
>CABMOY010000097.1 GCA_902388345.1 uncultured Collinsella sp. | reverse complement strand
GGCCGCGGCCACGGCGTAGGCGTCCTTGTCGGTCTTGAGGCCGAGCTTGGCGGCCGTCTCGGCGTCGGCGGTCACGGTGAAGGCGAACTGCCCCGCCTCCATGGCGCGGCCGGAGAGCGTCTTGGACAGGCGCACGCCCGCACGGGCCGAGTATTCGAGCTCGGTCGTGTAGGTGTTGACGAAGTCGCCGCCGCTCACCTCCGCGATCGCGGGCGTCGTGGCCGTAAGGTTGCCGGAGCCGTCGTCGGTCACGGTCACCGTCATCGTGGCGACGTGGTCGTCGTAGGCCATGCCGGCGATGGCAGAGCCGTCATCGGGCCTGACCTCGCGCACCGTGTAGGTGAAGGTCTTGGCGCGCACGCGCTTGCCGCCGACCTCGGCGAACCTAGCATCCTTGATGTCATCGAGCGTGTAGCGGATGGAGCCAAAGTCGAAGGCGACCCTATCGCCCGCCTTGGTGCCGGCGGCCGTCACACTGACGGTCTTGAAGCCGTCGGCAGATCCCTCGGGCATGGGCGCGCCGTCCTTACCCGCGAGCGCGAACTGGAAGCTGTCGCCCTCCGCCCAGTCGCGACCCTTGAGCGTCTTGGTGAAGAGTCCCGCGGTGGAAACGTCTCTGCCCTCGGTGGCCGTTCCGTACGTATTGGTGAACGCGACGGTCGCGCCGCCCTCGGTCACGGCACCTTCGGCCTTGGAGCCGTCAGCCCCGTTAATAGCAGTCGTGTAGCCCTCGGCAGCATCCTCGGTCACGGTGTAGTGCGCGCCCACGGGCAGGCCGGCGACGGTCTTCTCCTCGCCGTCCTTAAGCGTGAAGTTCGCCTTGCCGTCCGTGAACGTCACGGCGAGCTCGCCCTTGCCGAAGGTGCCAGAGACGGGCTCGCCGTCCCCGTCGGCCAGCGCGACCGTGAAGCCGAACTCGCGCTGGCTGTCGCCGCCGACGACCGTCTTCTTGACGGTGAGGCTGCCCTCGCGGGACACGCCGTTGTGGGTCGTGTTGGTCTGGGATTCGTTCTCCCCCACCTCGACCTTTGCGGTATTGGCGATGTCGTCGACCGTAGCGGCATCGGCAGAAACAATCACGTCGAAACTCAACGTGCCCGTAGCGCCTGCATTCTGTTGACCAAGAGACCAGGTAAGGGTGCGTGTCGCGGCATCGTAGGCGGCACCGTCGGCAGAACCCTCAACATAATTAACGCCCTTGGGCAGGACATCGGTCACCGTCACGTCGGCCGCCTGCGCGGCGCCCCTGTCGTCGACGCTGTTATTGGCCCAGCCGATGGTATAGGTGAGGGTATCGCCCACGCCCACCGGCTTGCCATCCACATCGACCTTGGCGCCCGAGGCGTCCGCCTTGGTGACGGTCTTGGTGTTGTCGTGCGGCGTGAAGGTGTTGGTGAAGGTCTTCTTGCCCCGCTCGTTGGAGATCTCGGCCTTAAGGCCGGCACCGGTCTGAGTCACCGTGACGTCGAAGGTGTAGGCGTGCGCATCGTCCTCGATCAGGACATCGCCGCTTGCCTTCTCGGTCACGGTCGCGTGGTAGGTGCCCGGATTGGCGAAGCTGAGCTCGCCGAAGGAAACCTTGCCGTCCTTGTCGTTCTTCGCCTCGATCGGGTAGCCCTCGAGCACATTGCCCGCGCCGTCGGCGAGGGAGAGCTCAAAGGCGAACTCCCCCTCCTGGAGGCCGGGCTTGCGGCCGCCCGCGAGCACCTTGGTGAGCTCGGGGACGGACGCCGTGGCGGGGGCGGGGTCGAAGGTGTTGGTGAAGGCGGCGGAGGAGACCTGGTCAGCCGAGATGGAGCCATCGGCCTTGGATCCCTCGGCTCCGTTCACCGCGGCCTTGTAGCCATCGGCGGCACGTTCGGTCACCGTGTAGGCGGTTCCCGCGGGCAGCCCCGTGATCCTCGCCGTCTGGCCATCTTTGAGCTTGAGGGTCGCCTTGCCGTCCTCGAACGTCGCGTCACCGTAGGCGCCGGACACGCCGTGGCCCGCGGCATCGGTGGCCTCGACCGCAAACTCAAATGTCTTGTCCGCGTCGACCGCCAGGCCTTCGCGCGCCGCGACGGCCTTGGAGACGTCGAGCTCGCCCGTCTTCACAGTGTTGGTCACGGTGAAGCCGCGCTCGGCGTCGCCGGTGACCTTAGAGCTGTAGCCCTCGACGGGCACCTCGGCCACGGCGTAGTCGATCACGGAGCCGGACTTGGAGTACTTGGGCAGGCCCTTGAAGGAGCCCTTCCAGCCGTTGGACTCGTTGAGCTCGATCGGGTCGCCGGTGGCCTTGCCGTCGGCGAGCAGGCGCACGGTGGCCCTCTCGGCCGCCGGGCCGACCCACTTCTTCTCGACGGGCACCGAGACCTTGGCCGTGGAGGTGTTGGTCACGGTGAAGCCGCGCTCGGCGTCGCCGGTGACCTTAGAGCTGTAGCCCTCGACGGGCACCTCGGCCACGGCGTAGTCGATCACGGAGCCGGAGGCATCACACTTCGGCAAGTTAGAGAAAACACCCTCCCAGCCGTCAGACTCGCTCAGGGTGATCGAATCGATGACGGTATCGCCGTTCTTGAGATTTATTTTGACCTTATTAGGATGGGGGATCTTAGGGTTCTCCCAGACCTTTTTGACTGGAATGTTGATGTTCTCGGACCTGCCGATGACAACACCGCCGTTGGCGCCGATGCCGCCTCCCAACGGCGCCGTATTGCCAGAGATCGTCAGCGACGCCTGGCCGCCGCCGAGGTTATACACATCCTCGCTCATCACAGATTTAAGCGCGACGTTCGGCGTGGCGTCGGTAAAGGACAGGGGATCGCCGTTGTCGCCATCGGGCGAGAATCGCGGGATTTTGGGGTTTGTTGCCGCAATAGTGCCGTAGGGCTCAAACAGCCCACCGTCTCTGTACCAGCTGACCTTTCCGCCGCCCGGAGCGCGGTTGGCCAAGGTCAGTTTGTATTTGGCGTCTTTGGCGCCGGTGAAGACGAAGTCGTCTCCCGCCTCATCAGCCGTGTTCTTGGCGATCAGGCCGCCGTCCTGGACGTAGACCTTGGCATCTCCGGTCGGGCAGAACCACATGCCGCCGCCCTGCTTATCCGCATGGTTATCAACAACGAGGGCGTTTTCGATGCGGAGCGTGCTATAGCCATGAGCCTCGTTGCCTTCGCTATACACGCCGCCGCCCATGCTCCGAGCAGTATTACCCTCGATCTTGCCCGCGCTGAGCGTGACGCCATTCGAATAGGCATAGACGCCTCCGCCGGCGGAAGCGGAGTTGCCAGATATGGACCCGCCTTGCATGGTGAAAGCAGTATTCCCTGTTTCGCCGCCCTGACAGCCCGGGTCGACCACACACACTCCGCCGCCTTTGCCGTTGCCAGACGCAACGTTGTTCTCAATCTCTCCACCCTTCATGGTGAACTCGGCGTTGCCCTCAATGTGAACTGCTCCAGAGGGATCTAAGGGCCCCGCCTCCAGTTTACTGCTCCTGTTGCCGGAAATCTGACCACCAGTCATCGTGAACTTGGCTCTTTGGCTATCGCCCTCCCCCTCACTGTGCGCAAGGACCGCGCTGCCTCGATAGCCGCTGTTGCCCTCGATGCTGCCTCCGCTCATGTCGAAGCGGGCATTGCCCACCAACATGACGCCAGAAGATGTGAGGTGATAGCCGTTAGTGTCTCCGGTAACGACGATTCCGTTCTTACGGATAACGCCGCCCTTCATGACAACATGAGCGCCGTCCTTCGCGTGGACAGCGCCGCAATACGCGTCCTTAAGTTCGCACTGCTCGATAACGCCGCCCGTCATGGTAAGCGAAGCCTTGTCTCCCGACACGTCGACAACACCAGTATTGACGGTGTTCGCAGCGCCGTCACACACAACGGCCTCGTCAGAGAGCACAACTGCTCCCTTGCTAGAAATAATGGCGCCCTTGTTGTAGCGACCACTCAGGGACACTTTCCCCGACAGCTCGAGGGATGCCCTCTCGGCAACATTGACCAGTACGGAGACGCCGCTATTCTTTGTTGCCAAGATGGCATAGGGCTCATCCGACGTGATCTTAATCATCTTCTCGGCAGGAATCGTGAGCGTGGAGCCGAGCTTCACGTGCTTTTTCAGGGTGATGACGGTTTCCTTGCCATCGGGGGCCTTGTCGACCAGATCCTGAAGGGTCTTGGTGCTGCCATCGCTCACGGTATCGCCGACGCTGTCATCGATGGACTCGCGCGTGTAGACGATATCGACGCCAGAGGACGGGAGGTTCTCCGAGCCGGTGATGTCGTCCCTGCTGTTTTCGATCGTGATCTTTTGAACCGTGCTGCCGTCAAACATGTCCCGGGGTATTTTGGTGAGGCCGCGCCCGATCGTCACATCCTTCACGCCATCTACGCCCGAGAAGGCTGCCGTGCCAACGGAAGTCACGGAATCTGGAATGGAAAGCTGCTCCGGCAACGTGCCGCGAAAGAAGGCGTAGTTGCCAATTTTCTCAAGTGTCTCGGGAAGCTGAACGGCGACGTTGCTCCAGATAAAGGCCCAGTCACCGATACTCTGCAGGCTGTCGCAAAGCCCCACGATCTTGACCGGCGCGTAGCAGAACGCATAGCCCGGAATGCTCTGAAGCGAGGACAGGTCCACGGACGCCCGCAGCTTTTTGCACTTGTAGAAAGCCCCCCAGCCCATGTTTGTCACCTTGCTTAGATTGGGCACGCTCACCAGGCTGGCGCACCCCTGGAAAGCAGAGGATCCGATGCTCGTCAATGTGCCCGGGAAATCGATGCCGGTCAAACTCGAGCAATTCTGAAACGCCCCATCTCCGATGGACTCAATTTCGCTCAGCGCGGTGACGGACGTTAGAGAGGTGCATCCGTCAAACATGTGCGAGGGGATCTTCGTAACCGATGCGGGCAACGACACGCTTGTCAGAGACGTGCAGCCTTTGAGCACGCCCGTTATGGTGTCGGCGAAGGCGACATCTTTTGGAAACTCGATGCTTGTGAGGGCCGTAGCCCCCCCGAAGGCGCTCGGGCCCGAAATCATTTTGAGGGTGGAGGGGAGATCGATCTCCGAAAGGCTTTTGCAGCCCGTGACCATCGAGTTGGCGCTAATCTTCTCGACGCCCTCATCGAAATAGAGTTTTTCGAGCGAGCCGACGTTTTGCAGCGTGCAACTGAAGTCCTTGATGGAGCCAGGGATATGGAGCTCCTTGACCTTTACGAACTTCCGGAAATACCATCCGCGCATGTTTTCGAGCGTGTCGGGGAGCGTCAGCTGCTCAACGTTCTTGGCCACGATACCAGACGAGAAAAAAAGTTCGGTGACTTTGTAGGTCTGGCCACCATGCGCGATGGAGCTGGGTACACTCACCGCGGTCACACTGTCGTCGGCAACAATACATGTGATTTCCGCCGTGCCCTTATCCGTGGTCTCGCACGAATAGGTCACGCCGTCCTGGGTGATCTCAAACTGCTCCGCAGTATACGCAGTCCGCGATTCCGTGGCCGCATATGCGACACCGGCCGTCGCGCCAACGGATAAACATCCGAAGCCGAGAACCAGCGCAAGGCAGAGTGCAGCGACTCTCTGCCCCCCGCCGAAAACTTTCCTCTCCAATTCCCTTCTCCCCCTCTGGTGTCGCCCTCTCTTCCCAAGAGCGATCTATTGATTAGGACAGTTTAAAGACAACATTATGCCCAAAGAGATCCATCATGGAGATAATCCACGTCTTCGCCCGAAATGGTAATAAATTGGCAGGATTAATTGGCGAACAACTGAACGAAGAGCAATCTACTAATGGCACATAAATGGCGGCGTCAACACCTGAAGTGCATAGCCTCCGATCCCTAGACAGCACCATCGAGCGCCACAAGGCGCAGGATTAAATTGTTCAGATTCACATGCCTTTACGGGTGTTTTTCTAGCCCCAAAAAGACTGATCTGGTGCTGCGCCACGAAAAGGGCCTATCTACTACGTTTAGGTCGCAGGGGTCGACCATAGCCGACTTTTTCGGAAATCGGCAAGCTCTCTACCTGCGGTTTTGTTTTTGCAAATTCCGGGATGGTCGAGGGTGACCGGTTTAACGTAGTAGATGGCCGCATTTCGTGGCAAACGGTCCGACCCAAGGCCCAAGGCGGCCAGCCTCGGATGACCATTCACGAAGTTGCGGTGGAATACGGACTGAATTGGCACCTTAAAGGCAAAAACACTCCGTATTTCACCGCAAGTTATTGGAGGGATGGGTTTTAGAGGCGAGCGAGATCATAGGCTCGCGCGGCAGACTCGCCGGCACAGATGAGGTTGGTTGTGGCTTCTTGCGAATCGAGTGCCCGCTCCAGGTCCATGGGCTTGCGGCAGATCGGCAAAACCAAGTCAATACCCTGCCCATATACCGCATCCAGGTTGACAGCGCGACCGCCCACGACAGCGATCACCGGCTTGCCACACCGCTTGGCACGGCGTGCCACGCCCACCGGCGCCTTACCGGCGGCGGACTGCTCATCCATATTGCCCTCGCCTGTAATGACCAGGTCGACATCGCGTACACGCTCGTCAAACCCCACGAGATCGAGCACCGTCTCCACGCCCGAGCGCAACTCGGCACCGAGCGCCAGCAGC
>CABMOY010000096.1 GCA_902388345.1 uncultured Collinsella sp. | reverse complement strand
GCTGAATATCGACGCTTTTGTCGTGGTTGAGCCGGCAGGGGAGGGCGCGCCCACGGTTGCCGTGGTGGGCTCCGGTCCTGCTGGTCTGGTGGCAGCATGGGAGCTTGCGCGTCGTGGCGCCCGCGTGACGGTGTTTGAGCGCGACGACCGCCCGGGCGGCCTGCTCATGTACGGCATTCCCAACATGAAGCTCGAGAAGTCCGTGGTCGAGCGTCGCGTGGCGCTCATGCGCGAACTGGGCATTGTGTTTGAGCTGGGTGTCGACGTTACGAACCCTGCGGTGGCGGCCGAGCTCGATGACTTTGACGCTGTCGTGGTGGCTGCCGGCGCTCGTGCACCCCGCGGTCTTTCGGCTGCGAACGTGGATGCTCCGGGCGTGGTGTGCGCGGTGGACTACCTGACGGCTTCGACCGTCTCGGTGCTCGATGGTAGCGAGCCCGCGGTGAACGCGCGCGGCCTGGACGTTGTGGTCATTGGCGGTGGCGATACTGGAAACGACTGCGTGGGTACCGCCGTGCGTCAGGGCGCGCACAGCGTGCGCCAGTTTGAGTTCTTGCCGGCTGCGCCCGATAAGCGCGCGGCGAGCAACCCCTGGCCGCAGTGGCCCAACGTTAAGAAGACCGACTATGGCCAGCAGGAGGCTATCGCTGCGATGGGTGGCGAGATGCGTGCCTGGGGCGTGGATACGCTCGAGGTGCTGCTGGACAAGAAGGGTGCGGCTGCGGGTCTGCGCGTGGTCGATCTGGACTGGTCGGCGGGAAAGCCCGAGCGCATTGCGGGCTCCGAGCACGAGGTGCCGGCGCAGCTGGTGCTCATCGCCTGCGGCTTTACGGGTCCCGAGCACGGCGTGTTCGATGCGGTGGGCGTGCCTGTTGCCACCGCTGGTCGTCCGCTGCCGGTGATGGCTGCCGAGGGCTCGCACCTCGCGACTCGCACGGAGGGTGTCGCCGCGGATGCCGCACCGGTGTACGTGGCCGGTGACGCCCGCAACGGCAGCTCGCTCGTGGTGAGTGCTATGGCCGATGCCCTGGCCTGCGCCGCCGAAGTCGCCGAGGCGTTGGAGCTGTAAAGTAGTCATTTAAGAACGTCCCCAATGACTAGTCATTTTTTGTCTAGTCGTTGGGGACACTCTTTGCGAGCGATTTGCTCGTTTGTCGACGTACGGGTGTTCATTTGTCGACTTCTTGGGCTGTGGTCACCTGTTGTTTCTGTGGTGGCTGCGGGCATCTGGCTCAAAAGGGCGGGTTGGCTGTCTATGTCTACCTGCGGTTTTGTTGTGGTGCGCTCATTCGGTCAAGTGTCCCGTCAAGTGTTTGGTTAGCATCTGGTTTGCAGTCGAAGGCCTATTTTGCCCGCGCTTGCCTCGGTTGCCCACCCTCCTCGTAAGCTCAAATTGAGGTCCATCAGTTTGAGGAGGATGCCATGACTGACCAAGTTTTTGATCGAGCGCAGCTGGCCGAGGCCGTCGGCAACGATATTGCCGACATGGCTCACTTTTGGATGCTGCGGAAGTTTCAATTCCTGGAGCCGGCGCGCGAGCAGTTCGAGATTATCGTCGATCCGTGGCTGAGCTATTGCGAGGAACCTTCTCAAAACGAAATCATGGCCTACAACATGGCGTTTACCGATTGGCTGCTGTTTGAGCGCCCCTATTACCACGGCAAGACGCTGTTGGAGCTGTATGTGGACGAGCCGCCAGCGTCAATTTCTCCTGCTTCGCTCGGGCGACTTAAGCAGGTGCGTGACACGCAGTATTTCTCGCGCTTTGGCATTTTGGACAAGGATTCCGCGACTGGCATGGTCGTGCTGAAGGACACGCGCACTGACTGTCGCTTTGACGTCTACGACCCACATATCGTGCAAAAGGAGCACTGGAACGATGGCGCGATTGCGGTGCGACTCGCGTGCGTCGACGATGTCTGGCTGACGGCGGGGCAACTCTACCTGTATGACATCGCGCGCCTGTGCGACACGGCGGTCGACGGGCCGGGCGCGGTGCATCCCGAGGATTTAGAGGACGGTTTCGACACCTCGTGCATCAGCTTCTTTTTGCGCCTGGTCCGCGACATCATGGGCGCCCAGGGGCGGTATGTGAAGTCGCTCAACATCTACGAACAGGAATGGGAGTAGGGGATGGACGGTTGTCGCCCGCCTTGCTTTCTGCCTTTATGTCTCGATCTGTAACGTTTAGGGACAAAAAATCGGTCTACCTGTTACAGATCGAGACGAATACTTGGGCGCCGCTGGTTTGTCTAAATCTGTAACGTTTAGGGGCCTGGAGAACGTCTAACTGTTACAGATCAAGATGTTTATCAGCGGAGGCAACGGTGACAATGGCCCATTTCTCCGATGTGGCGGTGATGAAAGTGTCTAATACCGTTTTCAAACACAAGCATGCAACACGTAACACCTTGGCGCGGAATAGGATGCTTGCCAGGCTCACGGAGGCGGCTGAACAAGGCGTGCTGCTTGTGACGCACGACAATGCCGAGCTCATGTGGCTGCGGCGTCATGTGGGGACCGATGACATTGCGGAGCCCGAGCCGTATTTGTTCTGTTTTCAACATGATTGGGATGCGCTGACGCCGGCGGAGCGAGCGCTGCGGTCCATCAAAGGGCTTGCGGAGTTTCATCCCGATTGGGCGTTTTGGGGCTATGACGCGGCGCTTTTGTGGGGTCTGGAGGTGCCGAATGATCTGCTTGGGCCACGATATCTTGTTAAGACGGGTTGTTCGGTGACGTTGAGCGGCGGGTGCAGGTTGTTGCGTCCGCAGATGGCGGGCGCACTCGAGCATGTTGATGGCGTGCGGGTGACGTCGTTTTGGCGCACGGTGGAGGATTGCCTACTGCGTGCGCCGTTCTCCTACGGGTTGGCGATTGCCGATTCTGCACTGCGGGCGAAAGGCGTATCACGTGGGGATTTGTGCGAGCGCCTCCGCGCCGATTGCGAGGGCAGGCGAGGGTATCGCAGGGCACAGGTGATTGCGTCGTATGCGGACGGGCTGTCTGAAAACGGCGGCGAGTCTCGGTTCCGAGCATTCTTTATTGCGTACGGCTTTCCGGTTCCGGAGCTGCAGGTGGAGTTTCGCGACCCGCTCGATCCGAGCCAGGTGTTTCGCGTCGACTATTTTTGGCGGCTCGAGGACGGGACGTGTGTCATCGGCGAGCTCGACGGAAAGGGGAAGTACACCTTGCAGAGCGGCGAGGGTCGGGAGTCGGTTGACCCATTCGTGGCAGAGCGTCAGCGGGAATCTCATCTGACAATGCTCGGGCATAAGGTGCTTCGATTTACGTTTAACGAACTCAAAGGCCCGGGGAAGCTAGTCGAGAAAATGAGGCTGGCGGGTATTCCTCGGCAGGTTGAATTGGCTGAGGAGTGGAGATGCCAGTGGTATGGGCGCTGAGAGGTTTTGTCTCGATCTGTAACGTTTAGAGGTTGTTTGAGCTCGTAATTGTTACAGATCGAGACAAGCCGGTAAAACGTCGA
This sequence comes from uncultured Collinsella sp., assembly GCA_902388345.1. GTDB lineage: Bacteria > Actinomycetota > Coriobacteriia > Coriobacteriales > Coriobacteriaceae > Collinsella. Next base: position 3,361 of record CABMOY010000096.1, on the reverse strand, counting down.
CCGAATGTCTCGATCTGTAACATCAGGGGGCCCAATAACCCTGTACCTGTTATAGATCGAGAGATTTCCCTAGTGCCGCTGGGATGGGACTGCAACGTATTCCGTCCCCCACATCCTCTCTTCCTTCCGTTAACCGATGCGTCTGCAGCAATCCAGCGGGACTAGGTGATAATGGACAAATGTTCAAGTTAATCGTGAGGGAGGAGCTCGATATGGCATCTGCCGATCGTTCCACGTTGTTTATCAATGCGACCATTCTGGATGGTTCGGAACATATGGAGCCGCAACCCGATATGGCCGTGACTGTTGAGCGCGGCATCATCACCTGGATGGGGCCGAGTGCTGTGGCGCAGGCGCCCGCGGGCGCCGAGGTTATCGACCTGGGTGGTGCGTATCTCATGCCCGGTCTCATCAATATGCACGTGCACCTGTGCGGCTCGGGCAAGCCTGTCTCGGCCGGCGATGCGGGAGCGCTGATGAAGAAACTCGATAATCCCGTGGGCCGTGCCATCGTCCGCCGCATCCTCAAGGGCAGTGCCCAGCAGCAGCTGGCAAGCGGCGTGACCACGGTGCGCGGCGCGGGCGACCCGTTGTTTGCCGACATTGCCGTGCGCGACGCTATCGACGCCGGCAAGTATCAGGGCCCGCGCCTGGTAGCGCCGGGAACGGGCGTCACGGTGCCGGGCGGCCATGGCGCGGGCTTGTTCGCCCAGGTGGCCAACAGCCCCGTTGAGGCAGTCGAGCAGGTGCGAGACCTGTATGCGCGCGGCGCCGACGTCATTAAGCTATTCGTAACGGGCGGTGTGTTCGATGCGACCGAGGTGGGCGAGCCGGGCGTGCTGCGTATGCCGGTGGAGGTTGCCGCGGCGGCGTGCAAGGCGGCGCACGAGGTGGGCCTGCCGGTTATGGCTCATGTCGAGAGCACCGAGGGCGTGAAGGCCGCGCTTGAGGCCGGGGTCGACACGATCGAGCACGGTGCCCCGATGACGCTCGAGATCCTGGAGCTGTACCGTGGCACCGCGGGCACGCAGCTCGAGGGACGTGCGCCCAGCGTTACCTGCACTATCAGCCCGGCGCTGCCGTTTGTGTTGCTCGATCCGGAGAAGACCCATTCGACTGACACGCAAAAGAAGAACGGCGACATCGTGTGCTCGGGCATTATCGAGAGTGCTCGTGCGGCGCTGGAAGCTGGCGTTAAGGTGGGCCTTGGCACAGATTCGAGCTGCCCGTTCGTGACGCAGTACGACATGTGGCGTGAGGTGGCCTATTTTGCCAAGTATGTCGGCGTGAGCAACGCCTTTGCGCTGCATACGGCTACGCAGGTCAATGCCGAGCTCCTGGGGCTGGGCGGCGAGACCGGTGCGATCGAGTGCGGCAAGGCCGCCGATATCCTGGTGACGCGCAAGAATCCGCTCGATGACCTGTGCGCTCTGCGTGAGCCGACGCATGTGATGTGTCGCGGTGATTTGGCACGCAAGCTCAAGGTGAAGCGTATTCCCGAGGTGGACGCCGAGCTCGACGCGATTATGGCCATGCCTGCCGAAGCGCTGGCTGAGGAGCTGGCCCGCGACGGTGTGGCGTAGATGTGACAAAGGGGCAGCTCCGTTGCCGCATGCAAAAAGCTGAGGTCTCAACACGAGGCCTCGGCTTTTTTATCGAACAAATACTTAAGATTTGGGACAAACAAACCTGATTAATTTGTCCCGCGTGCGGGCGTTAGGAGCGGGTTTCCATCTTGGCGTGGCACTTGGGGCAGGTGACGCGGATCTTGCCTTTGCCCTTGGGGACGGAGAGCATCTGGCCGCAGTTGGGGCACTTGAGGTATGCCGTAGTTTTGCGACCCTTCCACATCTTCTTGGCCGTGCGCTTGGCGCGCTCAAAGTCTTCCTTGCTCGTTCCAGCCGCGCGCGAGGTGCTGGCTGCTGCAGCGCCGCCGCCCAAGCTGGCGACGAACTTGCCCAAGCCGGGGACGTTCGCGGTCGCGGCGACAAAGACAGCGTTTTCCTTGCGACGCGCATCGATGTTTTTGGACAGGCCGCGCAGCACGCCAATCACGATCACGGCGATGGCGATCCAGCTGAGCCACTGGATGCGGGCTATCGATCCGATCATCGCGATGACGATGCCGGCAAAGCCCATCACGATGGTGAGTTCATCGGCACCATTGCGGCCCTTCATAAAGTCATTCATGCAAATTGCCTTTCGTTCGATATGCTGCACGCCTTTATACCCGATTTAGAGCAAGGGGGACAGGTCAATCTGCACCAAGGTGGTGCAAACGTACCTATCCCCGATACACCAAGATGGTGCAAAGCAGTCTGTCCCCAATGCCCCAATTACTTGGAGAGCTTGTCGACGACGCGTTCGATCTCGGCGAGCTTGGCGGCTTTGAGCTCCTCGTCGCCCGATTCGATTGCCGAAGTCACGCAGCCTTCGATATGCGCCTTGAGCACGTCGGCGTTGATGCGCGCGAGGAGCGCCTGTGTGGCCATGAGCTGCGTAGAAATATCGACGCAGTAGCGGTCCTCATCGACCATCCGCAGGATGCCGTCGATCTGACCGCGTGCCGTCTTGAGCATGCGGGTCACCGATTTATGGTCTGCCATCATGGCGGGTTCTCGTTTCTGGTCGGGGGGGGTACGTGCGGGGCGTTACGCGGCGGTTACGGACAGGGCATGGAATTTCTCACCGGCGTCTTCGACGGCGGCAGCGAGCTGCTCAGCGGTCACGGTGTCGGCGCACTCCACCTGTACGGTCTGAGTCTCGTGATCGGCATCGGCGTCGGTCACGCCGGCAACGTTGAGCAGTGCCGTCTCGACAGTAGCGTCGCAGTGGCCGCACATAAGGCCCGAAGTCTTAATCGTGTAACGCATGGGTGTACTCCTTATCGATTGAGATTATCTGACAGTTTAGTCGTGAACAGCGTCATCTTAAAGGTGCGCTGAGGTGCCCGAGATTGCCCCGAAAGAGGAGCGAAGCGTACTTGGGTACGCGAGCGACGGTTTGAGGGGCAAGGTCGGGTGCATCAGTGCGCCGTCTTAGGCTTAAAGGATTTCAGGCGCAGAGCATTGCTTACGACGCACACGCTCGACAGGCTCATGGCCGCGGCGCCAAACATCGGCGAGAGCTGCCATCCGGTGAGCGGGAAGAACACGCCCGCGGCGAGCGGAATGCCGATGCCGTTGTAGAACAGTGCCCAGAACAGGTCCTGCTTGATGTTGCGGATCGTGGCGCGCGAAAGCTCGATGGCGCGGGCGACGTCCATGAGGTCGCTGCGCATGAGCACCACGTCGGCGCCCTCCTTGGCGATGTCGGCGCCGGTGCCGATGGCAAGGCCCACGTCGGCGCGCGCCAGGGCGGG
>CABMOY010000095.1 GCA_902388345.1 uncultured Collinsella sp. | reverse complement strand
TGGACGGCGAGCGGGGCAGAGATGCGACGGCGGTAGTCGGCCGAGCCCCACAGGTTGGTTCCGTAGCTCAGGGCACGCACGGATGCAGCAAGGGCGCGAAGCTCGTCCTCGGAAGGCCGCTCGTTGGTAAGGCCGCACGCCACGCCCTGCAGCAGGGTCGCGCGCAGCGGGCGGGCGCCCACGGTGACGTGCCAAGTGTTGTTCCACCAGGCGGCGGTGACGTTCAACGAGGGGAAGTCGGTCGCGGCCTTGCGCACGGCCTCGTAGCTCGCACGGTACTCGTGTTTAACGACCACGATGTGCTCGATCACGTCGCGCACGTAGCCCATCCGCACGAACTCCGCGAGCGGCACGCGGCCGGCGCCCGTCAGCTCAACATACGAATCGAGCGCCAGGAACGCCGAGAGAACGTCCGAGAAGCCAAAGCGGCCGTAGATGCTGCCGCCCACCGTGGCGGTATTGCGCAGCTGCACGCCCACGATGTCGTGGACGGCGAACTCAAAGACATTGTTGACAAGCGCGTTGAGCCCGGCATGACGCTCGAGCTGGCGCAGGGTGCACATGGCACCGATGCGAAACTCGGTCTCGGTCTCCTCGATCTGATCGAGTCCGCAGGCCGAAAGGTCAATCGCCGTCGCCACGCGACGCGAACCCAGACGCATCCAAATGCCACCGCCCACAATCTTGTTGTTGCGGTTCTTCTGTAAGAGCTCATAGGCTTCGGCCGCGTTTCCAACACGGACGTAGGTACCGAACTTGAGCACGTTCTCCCCCATCTCTTCACTTGTCCAGTGTCCTCTAGTGTACCAAACGAGGGCGCACGGCCCTCACCACCATAGAAAAAGGCTCCCGGCACAAATGCTGGGAGCCTCATCAGTTGCTATGTCGAGCTGGATCTAGCAGACGCCCTGGGCGAGCATGGCGTCGGCGACCTTCAGGAAGCCGGCGATGTTGGCGCCCATGACAAAGTTGCCCTCCTGGCCATACTCCTTGGCGGTGTCGTCCACGTTGTGGAACATGCCGCGCATGAGCTGCTCGAGCTTGCCGTCGACCTCGTCGAAGGTCCAGGACAGGTGCTCGGCGTTCTGGCTCATCTCCAGGCCGGACACGAGCACGCCGCCGGCGTTGGCAGCCTTGCCGGGCATAAAGGCGACGCCGTTCTCCTGGAAGTAGGTCGTGGCCTCGATGGTCGTGGGCATGTTTGCGCCCTCGCCGACCACCTTGCAGCCATTGGCGACGAGCTCCTGGGCGTCCTCGAGCAGCAGCGTGTTCTCGCGAGCGCAGGGCAGCGCGATGTCGCAGGGCAGCTGCCACACGCCGCGGCCGTCGCCCTCGTGCCACACGGCACCGGGCTTCTCGTCAACGTACATGGCGAGCGTGACGCCCTTGTCGTGGCCGGAGCGCTTCTTGTTGTAGACGTGCTCGAGCACGGTGTAGTCGATGCCGTCGGGATCCTCGACCCAGCCGTGGGTGTCGGAGCAGGCCAGCACCTTGCCGCCGAGCTGGGAGACCTTCTGGACGGCATAGATAGCAACGTTGCCGGAACCGTGAACGACGACGTTCTTGCCCCCGAAGGACTCGCCGCGGCTCTTGAGGTACTCGTCCACAAAGTAGACCAGGCCGTAGCCGGTGGCCTCGGTACGGGCGAGCGAGCCTCCAAAGGAGAGGCCCTTGCCGGTGAGGACGCCGGTCCACTCGTTGGTCAGGCGCTTGTACTGACCGAACATGTAGGCAACCTCGCGGCCGCCAACGCCCAGGTCGCCAGCGGGAACGTCGGTGTTGGGGCCAATGTGGCGATAGAGTTCGGTCATGAAGGACTGGCAGAAGTGCATGATCTCGTTGTTGGACTTGCCCTTGGGGTCAAAGTCGGAGCCGCCCTTGCCGCCGCCCATGGGAAGGGTGGTCAGGCTGTTCTTGAGGATCTGCTCCAGGCCCAGGAACTTGAGCATGCCCAGGGTGACCGTCGGGTTAAAGCGCAGGCCGCCCTTGTAGGGTCCAATGGCAGAGTTGAACTCGACACGATAGCCGCGGTTGACCTGAACCTTGCCCTGGTCATCGACCCAGGGGACACGGAACATAACGATGCGCTCGGGCTCGACGAGGCGCTCAAGCAGGGCGGCCTCCTCGTACTCGGGATGGGCGTCGAGCGCCGGCTGGATGGTGCCGAGGATCTCGGTCGCGGCCTGGATGAACTCAGGCTGCTCGGGATAGCGGGCCTTGAGCTCGTCGAGAACTTTCTGCGTGTAGCTCATGCTTCCTCCAATTGATGGAAAAGAAAGGTGTCGTTCGCGGCGCCTCATACGCCGCGAGCTTTATCGAGTATGGATAATATCGCACTGTTGCAGCAAAGTTTCGCATAAGCCGACGAGCAGATGTTTCGTTTTGATTACGATGCAGGTAGAAGCGTTTTTGAGTGCCTGACGCGCAAAACCCGTGTTTCAAACCTGTTTCGTCCACGTGTTCCAAACCACCACATTGAGGACAGGCACCTTTGTGGTGGTTTTGGTGGCTAGAGGACGAGCTGATGGTAGTCGGCGGGGGTTATGCGGCCTTCGGTGGCAGCGCGGAAGGCGGCGAGCGCATCGCCCGAGAACGGCATAGCCCAGCACAGCCCGCAACCTGCGGTAATGGAGCCGGGCAGCGGCATGATGCGCCCGGGCACGCCGGCGGCAAGGCAAAGCTGCTCGCATTCCATCACATTGAAGGTGCTGTCGAACGACACGATGATCTTGCGTTCGTGGTCGAGGGCATCACCGGACGGGCCTTCGCGGTGTGCCTCACGATACGCCGCGGCAGCCGCTTCCTCTTCCGCGGTATGTCCACAGCCACCACATCCGCAGGTACAGGGTTCGGACCCGTCGCAAGCGCAAGGCTCTCCCGTGTCGGGGCAAATATCGTGAGACATGGCATCTCCCATCGTCTAGGCGAGTAACTCGGCCGCCGCAAACTCCTCGGGCGTATTGACGTTCTCGAAGCAGAGCGTCGAGCCCGCGGCCTTAACAATCTGCGGCTCATCCATATAACCAGCCTGAACGCGATTGATCAGGCAGCGAATGCGCTGGCGGTCGCAGGCAAGCAGCTCGTGGGCAACCGGCGCACACGCATCACAGCGCCAGACGGCGCAAAGCGGCTCAATCCCCCGCTCCTCGCGCGGCACGCACACATCGAGCGCCTCGGTCTCGACACGATCGGCAAGCGCGCCGATCAGTTCCGGCGAGACAAACGGCATGTCGCAGGCGACGATCGCCACGAGCGGCAATCGGGCCGCGGCCAACGAGCTCGCGATGCCACGCATGGCACCGGCGGGACCGTCGACGTCCATCACCACGCGGGGGCGCAGGCCATCAAACATAAGTTCCTCAAGATAGGCAAGCTCGCTGGGACGCGAAGTCGTCACAACCAACTCGCCGGCAATTGGCGCCAGCCGACCCAGCACGCGCTCGATGAGCGGCTCGCCGCAAAACGCCATGCGAGCCTTATCGCGGCCCATGCGCGACGACAACCCGCCCGCTTGAACGACACAAGAAAGATCGGCCCGTCTTACGGTAGTCATACGGCAAAACACCTCCATCGGCATGCTCGAAACCCGGTGCACGAAGCTAAATACAGCCGCCGAAATAACGGCGCTTCGAAAAGCTCGTGCAAAAACAAAACAGCGCCTTTGCGGCACGCAGCAAGACCGCGAGCACAAAAGCACTGGTAGCGTATGGCGGGAACGTATGTGAATCGAACACATCCAAGACGTTTTGCACGCCTCGCAACGGTTTTGAGGACCGCGGAGCCCACCGGAGCCCATCCGTTCCCAAGTGCGGCGGTATTTTACCAAACCGAGCGGCCAATCTAGCGCAGGGAGCGCAGGCCGCCGGCCTCCTTGTCGAGCACCGTGAAGCGCACGGCATCCAGGTGCTCCAAGATGCTGATGGCACGCTTGCGCGACACACCCAGGGCCTCGCGCAACACACTCGTGGTGGCAGCGCCACCGGCTGCCTCAATGGCAACGGCAACAAGCTCGCGCGCATGGGCTTCCGAGATAGCAGACAGGGCAACGTCGCGCTCGATCTTCACGATGGAACGGTTAAGCGAAAGCTCGCGCAGAGCTCGCGTCATGGTGTCGCGATCGAGCTGCAACTGCTCGCCTACCTCTGGCAACGTCGGCGCATCGAGGCCAGCTTCGTCCAGCAAGGAAACGATGCGCTCGCAAGCCTCGTGCACCACGCGCGCCGCAGCGGCGGCCGAATGCGGGTCGAACACCTCGGCACCCTCGGCGGCGCACACGCCACGCGAGCAGCCCTCGGCAATCAGAGCCGCGGAAACGCATTCATCAGCGGAAGGCCACGCAGCATGGGCAACGGCGCCGGGCGTAAAGCCCGTCTCCTTGGGAGCCGCGGCATGCATGGCCGACAAGGTCGCTGCCAGTGCATCCATCGCGGCGTCGAGCACCACGGCGTCCGCCAAGAGGCCCGAATCACCCGCGGCAAGTTTGCGAACGGAGCCCTGTGCCACCAACCCGCGCAGTACGGCATCGACCTCGCCGACGCCAAGATCCAGCGCCTCGGCAACATCAACCGCCGTAACCGGCAGCGCCTGCAGCGCCAGCCAAGCGCCCACACCGCCCGCGGTATCGCCGGACTCGAGCGCCGCATACAGTGCACGCTCCCCATCAGCAAGCTCGCGCGAGCGACGGCAGCGCGAAAGCAGCACGCGCCCGCCGCCGATAAGCATCACGGGCGAATAGGACAGCACCACGGCATGATCCCCGGCACGTAGCGGCAGCGAGTTTTCCAAGCGCACCTGAACAATACGGGTCTCGCCCACCGCCATGGGGGCCTCGCCCTCCATGAACATGATGCGACCGACAACCTCGGCCGTACCCGCCATCACATGCACGCGCGCGCCCGACTCGAGCACGCGCGGCTTGGCACCCTCGCGGCCCAGGTAAGTGAACACCATCATAAAGCGCATCGTCTGGCCAAAGCGACCCTGCACGCCGAGCATCTCTCCGCGATCGAGCGCGGCGACGGCATCGCCCACCAAGTTGAGCGCCACACGCTGACCGGGCAATGCCCGCGGCGTATCGCCATGCACCTGAATCCCGCGCACGCGACAGACCGTACGCGACGGCAGCGCGACGAGCTCATCGCCCACCGCAACCGGCGCATCGTGCAACGTTCCCGTCACCACGGTACCGGCGCCCTTGATCGTAAAGCAGCGGTCGATGGGCAGACGCGGTGCGGCATCGGTGAGCTCGGCACGGGCACGGCAGACATCCCAGCAAGCAGCAACCTGCTCGTCGAGCGCGGCCAGCAGGTCATCAATCCCCGCGCCGGTCTTGGACGACACCGACACGATCGGCGCGTCGGCAAACACGGTACCCGAAAGAAAATCGTCCACGTCGAGCTCGGCAAGCTCGGTCATCTCGGCATCGGCCAGGTCGCACATCGTCAGCGCGACCACCATGTGTGTGACGCCCAGCAGCTCCAGCACATGCACGTGCTCGCGGGTCTGCGGCATCACGCCCTCGACGGCCGAAACCACCAGCACGGCCACGTCGATACCCGTGGCGCCCTGCACCATGGCACGCAAGTAATGCGCATGGCCCGGCACGTCGACCAGGCCAACGATCTTGCCACTCGGCAGCGCCAGCTCACCAAAGCCAAGCTCAACGGTCATGCCGCGACGACGTTCAACTTCCAGGCGGTCGGGGTTTTTACCCGTCAGCGCCTCGATGAGCGCCGACTTACCGTGGTCAACATGTCCCGCCGTACCTACGATAACGGGACACTCCACCAGTGCTTGAACCTCACTCATCGAGCAATCGCCTTCTCAACGCACGCGACGAGCGTCGATGCCGCCGTCTCGATATCGCGGTCGCCCACGAGCGTGCGCACATCAAACAGAATGCGGTCGTGCGAGGTGCGCGTGACGACCGGCGTATCGAAGTCTTGGACGAGCGAGCGCTTGAGCGCATCGACGGACAGGCGCCCGTCGACCGGGCAGACGGCCACGCACATCGTGGGCAGCTCCACGGTAGGCAGCGAGCCGCCACCGGGGGTCGACGATTCCTCGACGATCTCCACCTGAACGGCGCACGGGCAACCGACCTTATCGAGCCCGACAACCATACGATCGCGAAGCTTGCGGGCACGTCGTTCCAAATGGGCCTGCGGCAGCGTAAGCATACTGAGCACCGGAATATCACGGTGGGCAACATCGGCGCCGTCCATGTAGATACGCAACGTGGCCTCGAGCGCAGTAAGTGCCAACTTACCCGGGCGCAGGGCGCGCATAAGCGGATGCGACCCACAGGCCTGGACCAGATCGCGACGGCCCATGATAATGCCCGCCTGTGCGGCACCGAGCAGTTTATCGCCCGAGCACGACACCAGATCGAGCCCTGCCGAAACCGAAGCCGGCGTGGTTTCTTCGCCGCCGCGAACCAAGATGTCATCGGGCAGCAGCGCGCCCGAACCCTGGTCCTCGTAGAACAGCAGGCCATGCTTGTGAGCAAGCGCCGCAAGCTCCCGAGAACCCACCTCCTCGTGGAAACCCTCGATGCGATAGTTAGAAGGATGGACCTTAAGGATCATGGCCGTATCGGGCGTGATGGCGCGCTCGTAGTCCGACAGGTGCGTGCGGTTGGTGGCGCCGACCTCGACGAGTTTGGCGCCCGAAGCCGCCATGACGTCGGGAATACGGAAGCTGCCACCGATCTCGACGAGCTCGCCACGGCTGACTATGACCTCTTTGCCCGCGGCATGGGTTGCCAGCACCAGCAGCACCGCAGCGGCGTTGTTGTTGACCACGAGAGCGTCCTCGGCACCGGTGAGCGAGCGGATCAGTTGCGCAGCGTGCTCCTTGCGCGACCCGCGCGAACAGGTGTCGACGCTGTACTCGAGCGTGCTATACCCGCGCGCAACCTCGGCCACGGCCTTTGCCGCCGACTCCGCAAGCGGGGCACGGCCCAGATTGGTATGGATGACCACACCCGTGGCGTTGACGGCGGGGCGCAGGCTCGG
>CABMOY010000094.1 GCA_902388345.1 uncultured Collinsella sp. | reverse complement strand
GGCGACGGCGGCAGCGGAGCCGCCCGAGGAGCCGCCGGGCACGCGCTCGGTATCCCAGGGGTTGTTGGTGCGGTAGAACGCCGAGCTCTCGGTGGAGCTGCCAAAGGCAAACTCGTCCATGTTAGCCTTGCCCATGGGCAGGCAGCCGGCATCGAGCATGCGCTGGACGCAGGTAGCGGTGTAGACGCTCTGGTAGTTCTCGAGCATGCGGGAAGCGCAGGTGGTGCGCGTGCCCACGAGGTTCATGTTGTCCTTGATGGCCAACGGCACGCCCGCAAGCGGGGGCAGCGGCTTGCCTGCGGCGCGACGAGCGTCGATTTTGGCAGCAGCCTCAAGCGCGAGCTCGGGCGCCACCTGCAGGAATGCCTGGACTCCGCCCTCGCGCGCCTCGATGGCGGCAAGAGAGGCCTGGGCCACCTCGGTAGCGGTAAAGTCGCCGGCGGCAACGCCCGCGGCGATCTGGGCGGCGGTTAGGGAATCGAAGCTTAGCGCCATTATTCGCTCTCCCCCTCTCCCAAAATGGACGGCACGCGGAAGTAGCGGTCGCGCGCGCTGCCGGCGTTTTCGAGCGCGACGTCAAGCGGCAGGTCGCGCTCGGGCTCGCGCAGGTCATCGCCCATCACGTTGGACAGGCTTCCGATGGGATGGAACGTGGGCTCCACGTCGGGCAAGTCATATTGCAAGACGGGCTCGAGCATCTGGACGGCGTCGTTCATGTAGGACGTCATCTGGGTGAGCTCGTCATCGGTCAGTGCGATCTTTGCGTACTCGGCGATACCGCGCACGTCTTTCTCGCTGAGTGCCATAGGCGCTCCCTTCCGCATAACAGATAAACCGCTCTAGTATACAAGGCAACGCCGCTTGGAGCAGGCGCTTTACCTAAATGCAGCGAAAACGTAACGAGGACGGCGGGCTGGCAGGTAATGGGCTGGCGATTCTGCAGCGAAACCGCACCGCCCATAGCGAAAACCGTCCCGTCCACAACGCAAACCGCGCCGTCCACAACGAAGACCATCACAACATTCGACGCTTTTCGCCAAAATCGCGATTTTCATCGAATGTTGTGATGGTTTGGAAGCCCCGACCACCACAAAGGTGCCTGTCCTCATTGTGGTGGTTCTGAACGATATCTTATGCCGAGGCCTTGGCCTTGCGGCGCTTGCGGACCGCGTGGATCACGATGTCCAGCAGCAACAGCACAATGGCCACGACCACAATGAGCACGGCAAACTCGCGCTTGCCCCAGTGGCGGCCGGCCAGCGACTTTTGCTTGTCGACGTCCTTCTTGTTGTACTTGGTGCGCACGCAATGCACCAGCAGACGATGGTCGTTCACGCCGTAGGGCGTGCAGGTGACGAGCGTCACCTTGTCGGCGCCGGGCTCGATGGTCAGTGACTCCATCTCCTCGGGCAGCACGACCTCGGAGTCCACCATCTTGTAGGCGAGCGTCTTGTTCATGGTGTGCAGCAGCACCAGGTCGCCGGGCTCCAGCGAGTGGATGTCGTCGAACATGCTCAGGTTGCGCATGCCCGAGTGCGCGGTGAGCACGCAATGCGTCGAGGTGCCGCCCACCGGCAGGCTCGTGCCCTCCAGGTGGCCGACGCCCGCCATAAGGACTTCTTCGCTCGTGCCGTGGTAGATGGGCATACTCACGTCGATGGAGGGGATCTCGACCCAGCTCATCATGGGGTCGCGGTCAAAGATGAGCTGCTGAGCATAGGGCTCGATCTGGTCGGCGGGGAGCTCGGTGGCCTCGCCCGCCAGCTGCTCGTTAAAGGAGCGTGCCTGGAGCAGGATGCGCTCGCGCTCCTCGGCAGAGAGCGCGTCCACGGTGCTGGACACGGTGCTGATCTGGTTGAACACGCCCGAGGCCTCGAGCCGGTCCAAGATCCACGGCCAGGTCATAAGGCCCACGCCGATAAGGATGATGACGATGGTGATGAGCCGGTCGGCCCAGCGCGGCAGCCGCTTGCGACGGCGCTTGGGCTTTGGTTGAGGTTTGGGCTGGGGGCTTGAGCCGCCGTTGGCCGCGGCGTTATTGCTCTTCATATGTTTGGCGCCCTGCACCATCGCCGGTCACTCCTTTACAGCTCAGGTTGTCTAAACAAATAATAGCCGATTAGCGAGCTTCCGCGCCGGGTAACGCAGCTAGACTGCACCGACCGGGCCACGTAACCCCACTCAACCAATCAAGCCATATATTGCTTTCATCGTCTCGAGCAACTGCGCCATCGTTACGCCCGCAACCCCAATCTGTTTCAGATTGACGTCGCCCACCTCACAATCTTTAACAAACGCAAGCATATCGTCCTTCAGTTCTCCGCGCAGGTCGACACCTTCCGACTCGCCAAGCAGCTGAGCAAGCCTCAGCGCATCGCGTTTATGCTTTTTTACCTTCTTCGAATCAACGTTCTCCCCCGCTTCCCTTCTGGCTTTTAGGTCGAGATACGCCTTCGCTTTGAACGGGACAATGTATTCCGTACCCAGGACCGAAACGCCGCCTACGGTCCGAATTCCCTGAAGAAACAAGCTGTAGTAAGCATCGTCCAACAAAATTGCCGAAAGACTGCTTATGTTTTCATCAACGTGAATTGGCGCCACATCAATCCCCTCACGACCCTTTAGAAAGTCGGGGCACTTCGCGAAGAGTTCGATCATATGGGGGTAACCCGGCCTCTTAGGCTCTGTAAACCGATAAAAACATGAGCCTTTGCCTTCGCCCCAGCCGCAGCGGTAGCCGCCATCACGCACCAAAGTCCATATAGCTTCTGCCGTCTGAGGCAACCGGTCATCGGCGACAATTACCACATCAAAATCGTGAGTCATCCTAAACGGAAGTCCCGCCTCCGCGAGCAAAATGTCGCATGCCGTGCCGCCGATAAGAGCATACGATCCTGCAGCTTCTTGCATATGCTGCTGAAATTCTTGGAGACCTTCTACAGCGCTTCTTGCCATGGATATTCCTTTCCAAAAATGCGATCGACTTCGAGCTGAATTCGCTCATCGTCGATTGCCGCCAAAGATAGCGCAAGCGAAATGTCGTCGACACGGGAGGAGCCGGCAAACACGGGTGCATAGCGCCACACTTGGATCATCGCCGTTTCGTTATCCGGCAACTCCCCATCTGCGACTTCGAGGTCGCTCAGTTGACGCCATGCACTTTTTAAGACGGCCTTTTGTTCCATGCCCGGCGCAGCGAGCATCGAACGCGCAGCGAGCGCCGTCTCCCCGGCGTCAACAAGATAGTCGATCTGCTGCGTCTTCCTTGCAAAAAAGACCTTCGAGACAGGCGAGGAGAGCTCTGCCATGTGCTCGCTGAGCAGAAGATCAACGGCAACAGGGAACACGAAGACACGTCGCTCGCGACGCTCGCGTCTCGCGAGCCCCCTGTCAACAAGCTCGGTTATGGCCTCACTCGCGCGGCTTGCCGAAATCCCAAGCGCACGACAAAGGTCATAGGGACGATATGGCTCCTGGGCTGCTCCCCAGATTGCGGCAGCCTGCGCGTTGGGTGACATCTTGGTCGCGTGGTTGCGAAACCGGGCACCGCCCCTCTCCGTGCAGGCTGTGCCCATAAATGGAAGAAAAGCCTGTCTGCCTGGGCAGACAAAGGGAATCCCTTGTGCGATCAATGCTTTGCGCTGACGTGCATCGGCATCAGGAAACGAAACGACAACAGGAGTCTCCGCGCGCAAGGCTAGCTGACTATAGACTCTCTTAGCCTCGGGAAGCCCGACGCCAGTAGGCAAACTTGCAAGCAAAAACGAAAAACCGTTTGCGTCAACAGCGCGGACCTCAATCGTCCGCAGATGCAGCGGCAAGTGTGCGGATCCAGGCCAAGTTTTGGTCTTGGCGGAAAGGCCTAGTGCTTCTTGTAAGTAGATTAGCGCTTCGTTCATTTCCATTGTTTTCGTTCGATTCCAGTTTGTATTGGAATTATACATAATTTTCGGAATTAATGAGATACCGTTCGTGCCTAAGCCCATATTTGCGTTTTCAAAATGTCCCGAATCGGCGGGGTGATTCGGGATACAATAGCTACAGGAAACGACGCACCCCGCGTAAGTACTTAGGAGCGCGGGCGACCAGTTTCCGACGTTGTTAAATGCCCGGGCTCCGAACCCCGGGCATTCTTATTTGCGCTTGTTGCGGCGCAAATGCCTTCTACCGTCCGCACCGCGCGTGCGCCTACGGACCTTAAACCGAACCTCATACGAGTCGAGAAACGCGATGACGAACGTGCCAACCGCCGCGAGGGCGGCGAGCGCGTTAAGGAATTTCAGCATTTGGGGACCTCCGATCGAGTCGTCGGCCGCCCGCGCACGGGATGCGTCGCAAGGATATTTTACTGCGAGTGTATGCACCCACGCCTGGTAAACGCGATTTTGACAAACATTTGTTCGATAGTTACACACACGGTTCCTCGCCCAGCGGAGCCTGGCCGCATTGTCCGGATTTGCCCGACGTGTTTGCGTTTTCAAAATGTCCCGAATCGGCGAAACGATTCGGGATAGAATAGCTACAGGAAACGACGCACCCCGCGTAAGTGTACGAGAGCGCGGGCGGCCTAGTTTTCTGGTTTTGTTAAATGCCCGGGCCTCTAACCCCGGGCATTCTTATTTGCGCTTGTTGCGGCACAAATGCCTTCTACCGTCCGCACCGCGCGTGCGCCTACGGACCTTAATCCGAACCTCATACGAGTCAAGAAACGCGATGACGAACGCCCGCATCGGACGATGGAGGCTGGCTGCGTTATCCCAAAAGAACGGGGCAGACTCCAGTGCGGAGTCTGCCCCGAAAAGAGAATGACAAAGCAAGAACGTGGATGGACGAGAAAAGTGTCCGCAAGTCTCATGGCCATCACATCCCACCTGCCAAAGGGATGGGTGAGCGAGCATTACTCCTGCTCGGACTTCTCAGCCTGCTTACGGCTGCGGATGAGGTGCGCCACGCCGATGCACAGCACCGCGCCACCAGCGATCCAAGTGAAGGTCACGCCGTTGAGACCGGTCAGCGGGAGGCCGGAACCCTTCTTGTTCTGGATGGTGACAGGAATGGTCGCGTCATTTGTAGCACTGGAAGTAACCATTTCGGTATTGCTGGACGTTACATCGAGACTCTGCAGGCTACCGTCTGCGTTGTACTTCGGCTTCACCGTAATGGTAAACGGAGCAAGGGTGTTGTAACCAGCAGGAGTATTGCATTCGGTAATCTCATACGTTCCCTCAACAAGACCAGGGATATAAATCTTGCCAGTTTCCTTGTCGGTCTTGAATTTTCCGGCATCTTCCTCTTTTTCGGTAATGCCGCCAGTTTGGGTCAGCCACCTATTAGTCTCAAGCGAAGTATCTCCCTCTTTGGTCATTTTAACTTGGAAGGTAGCTTCAAGTTTTTGATTCTGGTTGTCCTTTTCGACCTTGGTCACATCCAGGCGGAAGACATGGTCGGTAACCCGCTTCGACGTGGAGGTGCCAGTACCGTCAACCATGGGGTTATTAGAATAGACAAGCTTGACCTCATTGGTGTTGCCGGTGGCAGTATATTCAGCCTTGTCAGTCAGCGTTGCTTTGTATTTCACAACGACCTCGGAATTCTCATTGAGTGTAACACCCTCGGCCTCCGCAGCAGCCTTGAGGTTATCGAAGGAAATCGTCAGATCGTTGCCCGTAGAGTTCCCGGACTTGTCTTTGGTTTCCTTAAGATTTACCGTATAGCCATTTGCGGACTGATCAGCATCTACACGAGGGATGATAACATCTCCAATAGTAACTACGACGGAATTCAGGTCGGCACGCAGCCCAACAGAGAGATGGTCCTGGAACACATACTGGTACTTATCATATGTGGCAATATTGGCCGCAACAGTACCAGTCAACTTGTAGTCGATTACCTGCCCAATCCAGGCGTCGCCCACGTTCTTCCAGTCATCCGTTTCAGCGTTAACGGCCGTCTTGTTCTTAGTGTCATCGAGAATCCGCTTATCGACGGTAGGAATGCTGGTCTTCTCGGTAACGGTCACGCCCGTGCCACCAACAACAGCAAAAATCGGCGAAGTTCCGGTGTTCTTCTTCACGTTCTGATCGGTGCTCAAGGTGCTTCCATCGGTCACAAAGAGATAATAACCTTGCAGGGCATTGCCGCTCGTGTCCTTGGGCTGAAAGACCTCGTCTGCGGCAAAGGAAGTACCCGCCTGGTCTACGCTATTTTCGACTGCCTTTGCCAATCCGTTGAACAAATTGTTGTTATCGATAGGAGTTGTCTCGCCGGTACCCTCTGAATGGTCGGTCAGATACTTAGCAGCATCTTGCGCTGAAGATTTAGCGTTAATGCCAGATTTAGGTACACTTGCAAGATAGCCCAGAACCGCCTTCTCGGCCTTATCGCTTGCCCAATCAATGTTCGAAACAACCTTACCGTTCTTTCCATCAATGACATCGGCTTTAAAGATCTGGTATGCCTTGTACTTCACATCGCCATTCTTAGCGTCCTTATTGATGGTGATGCTATCGGCCGCGCCAGTCGTCGCGCCCTCAGCAAACGCCATGGTCACCGGCGCCATGACGCCGCCGAAGCTCAACGCCGCGGTGAGGCCGGCGGTTACTGCCAGGCGTGCGATGTTCTTGCTCATGCTCATCTTCTTTTCCTCCGTTTTCCGGTTGGTTCTCATTCGATCGGTCATCATCTGTCTGTGTCTTAGCATCTACTTCGCTACGTCTCGCCCCGCTCTCTGTGGGGCTGCCAGCTACTCTTTATGGCTGCCACCTCCCCGCTTGACCAGGAGCGCGACCACGATGAGCGCGGCTCCGGCGACCGCTGCGGCGGCCGCGGCGTACATTGCCATATCGCCAGTCGAGGGCATAAAGCCTCCGGTGGTAATGCTAGGGGGTGTGCCGGTGGGCGTGTTGATGAGCGACGCCTCCAGGCTGCCCGTCGACCCGTCCGCGCTGTCGGCGCGCACGGGCGACTCGGCCGTGATGGTGAGCTTGGGCTTGGCGGCGGCCACCTGGTCGATGTCCAAGCCCTCGGCCTTGACCGTCACGCCGCGCATGCCCTCAAAGGCGGTG
>CABMOY010000093.1 GCA_902388345.1 uncultured Collinsella sp. | reverse complement strand
TATTACATATCCGCGGTGTTTGATGAAAGCGTATGCGCGTGACGCCTTGGCCAGCGCCTGGACCTTCTGTACCTTAGAGGCTGCCGGCTGTGGCTCGGGCTTGGGGCCCAGAACAGGTGCGGATTCCGGTTTTGCTTTGGCGACGGGCTCCGAAGCCACGGCTGCGGACTCGGCGTTGCGATAAGCGCGCTCCAACAGGAACTCCTGCGAGTTAAAGGGCTTCTCACCCTCTTTTCGCTCTACGGGAACCCAGGTGCCGTCGCTCGTCAGGCTACGTGCCTTCACGTTGTCGCGCAGCTGCACGCCCATGTACTCGTGCACCAGCGCGCGGCAGGTGGGGTCGAGCACGGGGAAGGCGATCTCCACGCGATGCTCAGTGTTGCGCGTCATCATGTCGGCAGAACTCAGGTAGATCATGTCCGAGTCCACGCCGAAGGCATAGACGCGCGCGTGCTCCAAGAAACGTCCGACGATAGAACGTACGTGCACGTTTTCGGTCTTGCCCGCAATGTTGGGCTTCAGGCACGAGATACCGCGGATGATCATGTCCACACGCACACCGGCACACGATGCCTCGGCGATCTTGTCGATGACCTCGCGGTCAGTGAGCGAGTTGAGTTTAAAGAACACGCGGGCGGGCTCGCCGGCGAGAGCGCGTTGGATCTCGCGGTCCAGTCCGCGCATGATGAGTGGCTTAAGGCCGACGGGCGCCACGCCCAAAAAGCGGTAGTCGCCGCGCAGGTTGCCCAGCGACAGGTTGCGGAAGAACAGGTTGGCGTCTTCGCCGATCCCGGGATGGGCGGTCATGAGCATAAAATCGCTGTAGAGCTTGGCCGTCTTCTCGTTAAAGTTACCGGTGCCCAAAAGCGTGAGTCGAGTGAGCGCCATGCCCTCGCGATAGGTGAGCTGGCAGATCTTTGAGTGGCATTTAAAGCCCTCGGAGCCATAGATGACGGTGCAGCCCGCTTCTTCCAGACGCTCTGCCCACTCGATGTTGTTTTGCTCGTCAAAGCGCGCACGGAGCTCCATGAGCACCGTGACCTCTTTGCCGTTCTCGGCGGCGTCGATGAGCGACTCGCACAGGCGGCTCTGCTTGGCCACGCGGTAGAGCGTGATGCGTAGCGAGATGCACTCGGGGTCGTATGCGGCCTCGTGTACCAGGTCCAGGAACGGATTCATGGCCTCGTAGGGGTAAAAGAGCAACTTGTCGCCCTGCAGCACCTGCTCACGAATGGAGCGGGACATGTCGATGGTGGGGTTGGGCTGCGGCTTAAACGGCGTAAAGAGGAGCTCGTTGCGCAGGTGCTCGGGAATTTTGCCCTCGATGCCAAAGACGTAGCCCAGGTCGAGTGGGATATCGCAGGTAAAAACCGAGCGGCGCGAAAGCTCGAGCGCTTTGCGGATGGTCTTGAGCGTCGCCTTCTCGAGCGAACCGGAGACGGCAAGAACCACCGGCTGCAGGCGCAAACGCTTTTTGAGGATGCGCTTCATGTGCTGGCGGTAATCCTCTTCCTCCTCGACGCCCTCACCGTCCGGGTCGATATCGGCATTGCGGGTGACGCGGATCAGAGCGCGGTCGAGCGGCTTATAGGAGCCAAAGCAACTGTCCAAGCAGGCAAGAATGACGTCCTCGAGCAAGATGTAGGAGTAGGTGCCGGCGGGCGAGGGAATCTCGACCACGCGGTTCATCGAGGCGGGAATCTCGATGAGGCCCAGCAGACTTTCCTCGTCCGTGACACCGTCCAGTCCGCAAGCTAGATAGAGTGCGCCGTTGCGCAGGTTGGGGAAGGGGTGGCGCGGGTCAATGACCAACGGCGAGATGACCGGCGACACGTAGGCCTGGAAGTAGCGGGTGACAAAGGTGCGCTCCTCGGGCGTAAGCGAATCGATGCGAGCGCGGTGAACGCCCAAGGCGTCGAGTTTGCCCTCGATGCTCTTGAAGATGGACTCCCAACGGGTAAGGAGTTCGGGCATTTCGGCCATGACGGCATCGACCTGTTCGGAGGCGGTCATATTACTCTTGTTGTCCACGGGCTGTTTTTTGAGTTCTGCCAGGTCGGACAGGCCACCCACGCGCACCATAAGGAATTCGTCGAGGTTGGACTCGAAGATCGAGACGAACTTAAGGCGCTCGAACAGCGGCACGGACTCATCGAAGGCCTCGTCAAGCACGCGGTTGTCAAAGCGCAGCCAGCTGAGCTCTCGATTTTGCGTGTACGAGAAGTCGCGCGGCGGCTTGCGCAGCTTAGCGGCCTTTTGCTTCTTTTCGATTTTGCTCGGCATATGCATCTGTCCGTTCAGTCCCTACAGGGGACGGTAGCCTAACACTATTCTCTATTGTCTCAATTTAGTCGACCTATGGCGCGGACGTATCGCGCGAACGGTATCTTTACCTACTTCTAACGCTGACGAACCGAAGAACTAACGTCCGGTGTATTGAGCAAGCGATCTATATCCTCACTCAACTGGTGAGAATATATGAATAAGAATGATAACAAGCTGAATATAATCGAATGTAGGTCGAATCGATGGCAAGCGTCATTTATATGCAGAAAACCGTTTTCGCTATGCAATTTTGAATCATGGATAACTTTGAGTGTTCAATCTTGATTTCCTAGAAAAATAACGTTTACCTAGGAAAATCTGCTTTACGAAACTGAAGTGCATCATGGGAAATCATATGCGATATACCGTTCATCGTACTTTGCTGACCGTTCGGGGGCGAGGTGGCATTACGAATGGAAATTGGATATAACTAGAGCTGTCAGCAAGCAGCGTCCCATATAGAGGGGCGCTGATACATTCGGCCAGTAAGGCCCGAAAGAAAGGTAGGAGGCCATGACGAAAGGTCTGCACGTGCCTTCCGAGATCGGCAAGCTCAGGAAGGTCTGCCTGCACCGTCCCGGCGACGAGCTCCTCAACCTGCCGCCCGACGAGCTCGAGCGACTCCTGTTCGACGACGTCCCGTTCCTGGAGGTCGCGCAGCAGGAGCACGACACCTTCGCCCAGATCCTGAGGGACCAGGGCGTCGAGGTGCTCTACCTCGAGAACCTCGTCGCAGAGGTGTTCGACCAGGTCCCCGGCGCCCGCGCCGAGTTCACCGACCAGTACATCGCCGAGGCCGGCATCCGCGGCCAGCACATGCCGCAGATCGTCCGCGAGAAGCTGGACTCCATCGAGGACAACCTCGAGTTCGTCAAGAAGACCATGGCCGGCATGACCAAGGCCGAGATCGACATGCCCCTCACGGCGTCCACGACCCTCGACTCCCTGGTCAACTCCGAGTCCGAGTCCGACCTGATCATCGACCCGATGCCCAACCTCTACTTCACCCGCGACCCGTTCGCGGTCGTCGGCGAGGGCGTCAACCTCAACCGCATGTACTCGGTCACCCGCAACCGCGAGACCCTGTACGGCAAGTACGTCTTCAAGTACCACCCCGACTACAAGGACGTCTCCCTGTACTTCCGCCGCGACTGCCAGTTCCACACCGAGGGCGGCGACGTGCTGAACATCAACGAGAAGACCCTCGCCGTCGGCATCTCCCAGCGCACCCAGGCCGCCGCTATCGACGTCATGGCCCAGAACATCTTCTGGAACTCCGACTCCAAGGTCGAGCGCATCCTGGCCTTCGACATCCCCGTCTCGCGCGCCTTCATGCACCTCGACACGGTCTTCACCCAGATCGACGTCGATAAGTTCACGATCCACCCCGCCATCATGGGCACCCTGCGCGTCTACGAGCTGACCGCCGGCAAGAACCCGGGCGACGTGAACATCCGCCTGATCGAGGACACCCTCGAGCACGTCCTGGAGGACGCCACCGGCGTCGACCAGGTCAAGCTGATCCCCTGCGGCGGCGGCGACCCGATCGCGGCCTCCCGCGAGCAGTGGAACGACGGCTCCAACACCCTGTGCGTCGAGCCCGGCAAGATCTGCGTCTACGCCCGCAACACCGTCACCAACGACGTGCTGTACAAGGAGGGCCTGGACCTTCTCGTCGTGCCCTCCGCCGAGCTCTCCCGCGGCCGTGGCGGCCCGCGCTGCATGAGCATGCCCTTCTGGCGCGAGGACCTCTAAGGTCTTCAAGGACCCGTACAGGTCTTAATACATACATCTAGCTGCCTTTAGATGTCTCTCATTGGGGCGGTGCGGGTATTCGCACCGCCCCAATCTTGTATGAGGAACGTCAACACGATTGGATGACTGCTTTTGTAAGGAGCTTGGCCATGGATATCAAGACAATCGGCGTTGAGGAGTGGCTCAACGTTTGGGAGAAGAGCGCCACGTGGGATATCGCCCAGTCGACGATCTCGTCGCTCACCATGGGCGAGCTGCGCGCGCTCGACGAGCAGGACGGCGCCACGTTCTATGAGCGCCTGGATCGCGAGAAGATGAACTACGGCTGGATCGAGGGTTCGCCGGAGTTTAAAGCCGAGGTCGCCAAGCTGTATCGTCGCGAGGTCAATCCCGATCACATTCTGCAGACCAATGGGTGCACGGGTGCCAACCTCAACGCCATCATGGCCGTTGTCGGGCCCGGCGATCACGTGATTGCCGAGTGGCCTACCTATGCGCCGCTCTATGAGATCCCGCGTACGCTTGGTGCCGAGATCGAGTATTGGGAGCTTCGCGAGGAGCTCGGATGGAAACCCGATATCGAACAGCTCAAGCGCCTCGTTCGCCCCAATACCAAGCTCATCTGCATCAATAACGCATCGAACCCCATCGGTACGGTGCTAAATGCCGATACGCTCGGCCAGATTGCCGAGATTGCCCGTTCGGTGGGCGCCTACGTGCTGTGCGACGAGGTGTATCTGCCGCTCGAGAACACCGAGTCCTTTATGTCGATGGCAGACGTGTACGAGAGGGCCATTGTCACCAACTCGGTGTCCAAGACCTATTCGACGCCTGCAGCCCGCGTGGGCTGGGTCGTTGCGGATGAAGAGGTGTCCAACCGCATCCGCACCTACCGCGACTACACCATGATCTGCGGTGGCGTGTTTAACGATGCTTTGGCGACCTACGTGCTCGAGCACAAGGACAAGATTCTCGAGCGCAACCGCAAGATCGTGTTTGGTAACCGCGATATCGCACAGGCTTGGATCGATACGCAGCAGCGTGTCTCCTGGACGGCCCCGCAGGGTGTGTCAACCTCGTTTATCCAGATGGATATTCCCGAGGATGACGAGGAGTTCTGTAAGCACCTGCTGGCTGATAGGGGAGTGCTGTTGGTCCCCGGTAGCCGTTTTGAGCTTCCCTGCGGAGCGCGCCTGGGCTACTGCGCGAGCGAAGATGTTCTTCGCGAGGGCCTGAGGCTTCTGGGCGAGGCACTGGCCGAGCTCGATCGCTAGTCCCTTGAGGTTCTCGAAGGCCTAAACCTTGCTGGACCCTAGGTGTACCGAATGCAGACCCGCTCCCTTTTGGGGAACGGGTCTGTTTGTCTTTGCTGCCGAAAAAGTCAAGTTGTTACAAATGGAGACGCAAGATCGATCGGGTATTCGATGGGCCTTATACTGAGCTTCCGGTGAACGGTATCCAACGTCTGGTAAACGGTAATCTGTTTGTCAAAAATGAATAGGACGCACTTTTTTCTGAATAAAAATCAAAATGGTTGAGACACAGCGAGAATTGCGAATTCTATTCATATCGTTGCTTGAAATATGCAATTTGAGGGTGGTTTAACAAAGATTAGTTTCAATTGATTTATCGGTTAAAAAAGCGTTTAAGCACGTAAATAAACTTTATTAAATCAAAGTGTGCCATGCGTGAAGTATATGTGTATGCCGTTCACCCCTCATATAAAACCGTTCGGGGGCAAGGTGGAAGTATGGACTGATTTTGGATATAAATATGTCGTCAGCAATAACGCCTCACACGGAGGGGCGCTAACGAATCGGCCCTGACAGGGGCCCGAAAGAAAGGTAGGAGGCCATGACGAAAGGTCTGCACGTGCCTTCCGAGATCGGCAAGCTCAGGAAGGTCTGCCTGCACCGTCCCGGCGACGAGCTCCTCAACCTGCCGCCCGACGAGCTCGAGCGACTCCTGTTCGACGACGTCCCGTTCCTGGAGGTCGCGCAGCAGGAGCACGACACCTTCGCCCAGATCCTGAGGGACCAGGGCGTCGAGGTGCTCTACCTCGAGAACCTCGTCGCAGAGGTGTTCGACCAGGTCCCCGGCGCCCGCGCCGAGTTCACCGACCAGTACATCGCCGAGGCCGGCATCCGCGGCCAGCACATGCCGCAGATCGTCCGCGAGAAGCTGGACTCCATCGAGGACAACCTCGAGTTCGTCAAGAAGACCATGGCCGGCATGACCAAGGCCGAGATCGACATGCCCCTCACGGCGTCCACGACCCTCGACTCCCTGGTCAACTCCGAGTCCGAGTCCGACCTGATCATCGACCCGATGCCCAACCTCTACTTCACCCGCGACCCGTTCGCGGTCGTCGGCGAGGGCGTCAACCTCAACCGCATGTACTCGGTCACCCGCAACCGCGAGACCCTGTACGGCAAGTACGTCTTCAAGTACCACCCCGACTACAAGGACGTCTCCCTGTACTTCCGCCGCGACTGCCAGTTCCACACCGAGGGCGGCGACGTGCTGAACATCAACGAGAAGACCCTCGCCGTCGGCATCTCCCAGCGCACCCAGGCCGCCGCTATCGACGTCATGGCCCAGAACATCTTCTGGAACTCCGACTCCAAGGTCGAGCGCATCCTGGCCTTCGACATCCCCGTCTCGCGCGCCTTCATGCACCTCGACACGGTCTTCACCCAGATCGACGTCGATAAGTTCACGATCCACCCCGCCATCATGGGCACCCTGCGCGTCTACGAGCTGACCGCCGGCAAGAACCCGGGCGACGTGAACATCCGCCTGATCGAGGACACCCTCGAGCACGTCCTGGAGGACGCCACCGGCGTCGACCAGGTCAAGCTGATCCCCTGCGGCGGCGGCGACCCGATCGCGGCCTCCCGCGAGCAGTGGAACGACGGCTCCAACACCCTGTGCGTCGAGCCCGGCAAGATCTGCGTCTACGCCCGCAACACCGTCACCAACGACGTGCTGTACAAGGAGGGCCTGGACCTTCTCGTCGTGCCCTCCGCCGAGCTCTCCCGCGGCCG
>CABMOY010000092.1 GCA_902388345.1 uncultured Collinsella sp. | reverse complement strand
AGTTCCGCACGCAAAGAAGGCCACTTAATGTGGCCTTCGTCTTGCGCAGGACTGTAGAGCAGGAAACCTTATATCCGGCCCCTCCGTCCGGGGACCGCGCCGTACCAGCTACAGCGTCATGTTTGGATCGGCGTCGACGTCGAACGGCGAGATTTCACCTCGGTCGAATTTGCGGCGAGCGACCTCCGCGATCATGGCTGCGTTATCGGTACAGGCAGACAAGGGCGGCACCGTTACGCGAATCCCCTGACGTCCAAGCTTCTTGATCATCATCTCGCGCAGATGCGGGTTGGCCGAGACGCCGCCACCGATGCAGTATTCCTTGCATCCGGTAGCGTGCAGTGCGTTTTTTGCCTTCTTGTACTGCACGTCAAAGACAGCTGCCTCAAACGAAGCCGCCAGATCGGGCAGGTGAATCGTGCGCCCGGCCTTGGTCTCCTGCTCGATGTAGAGCGTCACCGCCGTCTTGAGGCCCGAAAGCGAGAAGCGGTAGTCTCCCCTGCTGTTAAGCGCGCGAGGAAAATCGATCGCGCGGGGGTTGCCCGTCTCGGCCAGCTTGGAGATGATGGGGCCACCGGGATAGCCCAGACCCAACGCCTTGGCTACCTTGTCGAAGGCCTCGCCCACAGCATCGTCGAGTGTCTCACCAAGTACCTCGTAGTCGCCCCATGCCTTCACGTGCACGAGCATGGTATGACCGCCCGAGACGAGCGTGAAGATAAACGGCGGCCTGAGATCGGGCTGCGCCAGCAGGTTGGCGAACAGATGGCCCTCCAGATGGTTGACGCACACGAGCGGCTTGCCGGCGGCATAGGCAAAGCCCTTGGCGAAGGCGACGCCCACTACCAGAGCACCCACCAGGCCCGGACCCTGCGTCACGCCAACAGCGGCGAGTTCGCTCGGCGCGATGGCTCCACCCTCAAGACCAAGCGATGCTGCGGCATCCTCGAGCGCCGCATCCACGACACTCACAATCACCTCAACGTGTTTGCGCGAGGCGATCTCGGGCACCACGCCGCCAAAGCGGGCGTGAAAATCAATCTGTGTCGACACCTGGTTGGTCAGCATATTGCCATCCGCATCGATAATCGCCACGGCCGTCTCGTCGCAGGAGCTCTCGATAGCGAGCACTAGGCGGCGGCGCTCAATTTCGGCACGCTCCCCCTCGGAGCGCCCAGGCGCAGGCAGCGGCCATACGCGCTGCTCTGCCGCCGTCGGCTCGGGCGAAGCATTATCGACCGGAAGCACCAGGGGCAGCGGAGCCGTCATGACGATGGCGTCCTTGCCGGCACCATAGTAGCCGCGGCGACGGCCAGCCTCGGTAAAGCCCAGAGCGTTATAAAGCGCGGTCGCTCCCTCGTTACCGTCCTCGACCTCGAGCGAAGCCGTAGTGCAGCCGAGCATCTGGGCATCATAGCTCACATGCGACAGCAGCTTGCGGGCAATGCCCTCACGGCGATGTGCCGGGTCGACGGCGACATCCAGAATCTGCACATCACCGTCCACGACCATACCGCCGGCAAGGCCCAGCAGCTTGCCGTCGTCGTGTGCCACCCACCAACTACGCGGCGCAGCGACGTCCTCGCCCAGTTCGGACAGGAACATGCCCGGCGTCCATGCCTCGTGTCCGGCACCTTCAAAGCAGGCAGCCTCCAGCGCGCTTGCGCCCTCGGCATCCGCCGCGCCCATGGGACGGAACTGCAGATGACGACCGGCGAGCTCATCGGCAACACCCGTAATTTCGCTCTGCGCACTCTCGGCAAGACCAAGACGCTTGCGCTCGTTTTCCTCGGCATCCGAAAGGCGCGTGTAAATCGGCAGGACGCGGGCCGGATCGCCGTCACCCGCAGCGTGCGCGAGCAGCAAGCCCTCGCCCGAAGGCCACCACAGGTCGCGCTCCACGCAGCGGGCGGCCTCGTCCTCACCCAGCAGCTTGCCATAGCGCACGAGACCGTCACCGGTCAGCTGAACCTGGCCCCAGTCCGCTGCTTGGCGCCACTCATCGAGCGCCACGGCGGCCTTGACCACGTGTTCGCGCTCAAATTGACGCTCGGGACCCTCATCGACCAGCATATACAGCGCCGGATATACCTCACCGCGCATAGCATCGGCCAAGATACCAAGCTTGCCGCGCACGCCAGCCTTCCACGCCGTCCAAGCGCAAGCGTCGAGCGTCGACACGCCCAGCAGCGGAACATTGGCACCACGCGCGAGGCCCTTGGCAGTGGAGATGCCGATGCGCACACCCGTAAAGGACCCCGGGCCGCGGCCGACCACATAGCAACCAACATCGCTGCGATCCAGACCGGCTTGAGCCAGCACGCCATCAACGGTATTCACGAGCTCAACGTTGGCGTGACGGCGACACATGTGGTCGCCACTCACGAGCTTCGTCTCACCCGTCTGCCCATCAATCCAGCTTGCCGCGCAGGCAAGCATGTCAGTCGAGGTATCGAGCGCCACCACCAGCGCGTTGTCGTTATGCAAGCTCATCTTGTACAGCCTTATCAATCAAATGGGAAAGCTCCATTGCGCGGTCACCGTGCGCCTCAAGCGTTATCGTTCGCACGTCGCTGTCGCCCTCATCACGCCTGAGCGTCACCGAAAGATACTCATCCGTCAGCTCGTCCTGGAATTGTTCGCCCCATTCCAGCAGGCAAGCACCCTCATAGCCCAGCACATCGAAAATGCCCGTATCCTCGAGCTCGTAGGCATGCTCCAGGCGGTATAGATCAAAGTGAAACAGCGGAATACGACCTTGATCGTGAACGGCCATGAGCGCAAACGTAGGACTCGTAACCATATGCCCATCGCCCAGCCCGCGCGAGACGCCCTTGGTAAAGTGAGTTTTGCCCACTCCCAGGCCACCGGTCAGGATGAGCACATCTCCGTCCTCAAGGCACGGTGCAATTAGCTCGCCAAAGTACTCCGTATCGGCAGCGCAAGTCGTTTTGTAAGTACCTACCCCCAGGCGCTCCAGGGACATATATGCTCCTTATTATTCCGAGGCGTCCTCTGGTGCGGGATGTCGCCCCAGATAGTCGCCCAGCATCTTAAAGTCTTCCTCCAGCAGCTCCTGCCACGCTGGATTGCGTAGCGCTGCTGCCGGATGGAAAGTGGGCATCACCACAAAGTGCCCCATCTGATGGAACCTGCCGCGCAGCTTGGTAATGCCGATCTCGGTCTTGAGCACAAAGTGCGTCGCGGGGTTGCCGAGCGTCACAATAATATCGGGCCAGATGCTTCGAATCTGCTCACGCAAAAATGGCGAGCAAGCCAGCACTTCCTCGGGACGCGGATTGCGGTTTCCCGGCGGGCGGCACTTAAGCACGTTGGCAATGTAGACGTCTTCGCGTTTGAGCCCCGCCAGCGACAAAATGCCGTTGAGGTCCTCGCCTGCCGCCCCCACAAAGGGCTCGCCCTGCAAATCCTCATTGCGGCCCGGCGCCTCGCCAATAAACATCACGCGAGCGTGGGGGTTTCCCACGCCAAACACGATGTTATGGCGCGACTGGTAAAGCTGGCAAAGGTGACAATCGCCCAGAACGGCCTCGATCTCCTCGAGTGCGACCTCACGCGGCGCCTGATGGCTATGGCCGGGGATGTGCATGACGCCCATAGCGACTCCTACACGTAGACCTTGTCGAGACGCATACCAAAGCCGCAAGCGACCTCGTAGTTAATCGTGCCGCGTAGGCGCGCCATCTCGTCCATGGTAATCTCGGCATCTCCATCGCGGCCGACAATGATCATCTCGTCACCATACTCGGCCTCGGGAATCTCATGCGCCGGGTTGGACTGAATGGCGACCATAAACTGGTCCATGCAGATATTGCCCACCTGACGCACACGCTCGCCGCGATACAGCACGTCCATACGATTGGAAAGCGTACGCGAAAGGCCATCGGCATAACCGATCGGAAGGGTGCAGATCTGAACGCGCGTGCGCGGTACGCGGTAGGTAAAGCCGTAGCCCACGCCCTCGCCCATCGCAGGATGCGCCACGCGCGTCACACGCGCGTGGACGCTCATGACGGGATCAAGCTGCATCACGCGACCACTCAGCTCACATGGCTGCAGACCATACAAACCGATGCCGGCACGAATCATGTCAAAGTGCATTGAAGAATCGAGCATCGAGGACGGCGTATTGGCACAATGCACGATACCGCATTCAAAACCTGCGTCCTTAATGGCCTGAACGGCCTCGGTAAAACGCTGGCACTGCAGCTTGTAGTCCCAACCCGAAGGTTCATCGGCCGTGGCAAAGTGCGTAAATACGCCGTCGCACTGGATGCCGCGATGGAAACTGATGCCGCGTACAAAGTCGAGCACCTGTGTGTAGTGAACACCGATACGATTCATGCCCGTCTCGATGGCAAGATGGTACTTGCCCACCTTGCCCGCCGCGACGGCGCATTCGCCATACGCAAGAGCAAAATCGGACGTATAGACCGAGGGCATGATATCGAATTCGAGCAATGCAGGAATAGCCTCGATAGGCGGCTCACTTAGAATCAGGACGGGCTTAGTAATCCCGCCCTGACGGAGCCCAACGCCCTCGTTAACCGTCGCCACGGCAAACATGTCGGCACCGGCCGAATACATGATCTTGGCACACTCAACAGCTCCATGACCATAAGCATCGGCCTTGACCACGCAGCACAGGCGCTGACGCGGATTCAACAAGTTCTTATAGGCCCTCGTGTTGCGACGGAGCGCCCCGCGGTCGATCTCGACCCAGGACCAGCGCGTCAAATCGGCTTTATTCATGATTAGTCATCCGACCCTTCGTCCATGATTCCCAGATCTTCGAGCGCATCCTTTGCCGCCAGCTCCATGGCAGGACCGATCAAGTCGATAAGATCGGTCGCGATGACGCTCTTCTCACCATACTCCGTCGCCGCGGCAAAACCGGCGTAGCTGTGAAGTGCGACGGCGTACGAATACAGCAACTCCCAACGATCCATCTCGTCGCGCATGGTGGCAAGCGTGCCGGCCAAAATACCCGCGAGAACATCACCCGAACCGGCAGTTGCCAGAGAAGCCGGACCCGAGAGCGGCAGCAGCACACGCTCAACGCCACAGATAGCCGTCGTCGGCCCCTTGGCAATGACCACCAGATTGTCGGAGCCTGCAGCCCAGACAACCTTCTGCGCGGCCGCAATCGCGGTACCAAGGTCGTTCACCTCGTCACCGGCAACCAGGCGCGAAAGCTCACGATAGTGCGGCGTCATAACCAACGGCTGCTCGCGGCGATACATCTCGGGGTTACTATCAATACCGTCAATGGCAATCTTAGCAAGGCAGTTGAGTGCATCGGCGTCCAAAATTAGCGGTACATCAAGCTCGAGCAAGCCCGAAACCACCTGCATAGCGCCGGCAGACGTCGTCATACCGGGACCGCACAGCACGCAGCTGTACTTCTTTGCGATCTCGCACACCGTCATGCGCGCAGCGGCGCCAAAGGAGCCGCGGGAATCAGACGGAATAGCAAAGACCGGAATCGAAGGAAGTGCCATGCGAATGAGATTGGCGCAGGCGTCAGGAGCCGCGACTGCCACGTAACCAGCACCCGCGCGAGCTGCAGACTTGGCCGCCATAATGGCAGCACCAGGATATTGCGCAGATCCGGCGACAATAAGCACGGAGCCACGGGAATACTTATCGATATTCGATGGTAGCGGAGCAAAGTAATCAACTAAGTCACCGGGCTCGACAATCTCGGCGGCGTGGTCGACATCATCGATGACCTCGTCAAGACGGTCGTAAAGATTGCCGCAGATCAAATCGCCAGCATACTCAGGACCATCAGCGCTATACAGACCAATCTTGGGCGCAATCATCGTCACCGTGCGCTCGGCACGAATGCAGTCGTCATCAACAACGCCCGTCTCTGCATTCAGGCCCGAGGGGACATCAATGGATACGACACAATCGGCGCATTCATTGACCGTAGGAATCCAAATGGAGAACGGCGCACGCAGATTCCCGTGGAAACCGGTACCAATAATGGCATCGACAACAACATCGGCCTTATCGATCAAAACCTCGAGTTCATCACGCGAGGGGCCGACGCAAACGTGCACATCGCGGCCGGCAGTACGACGAGCAACATGACGTGCCAGAGCAGCAGGAATCTCATCCGGTTCAACCGGAGAAACGATATCCACGTCCACACCCTTATGGCTCAGGATATCGGCGGCAACCCAACCGTCGCCGCCATTATTACCAAAACCGACCAAAACGAGAACCCGATCGGGATTGAGCTTCAAGACCTCGTTAGCGGCAAACTCACCCGCTAGCTCCATAAGCTCGGCCTTCGAAGTCCCTTCGCGTTCGATGATATCCTCGAGACGAACGACTTCTTCGGTACTCAAAACCGGTTTCATCTATGCTCCTAGCGTATCTTGCGAAGCATCGCCCAGGTGCTCCGTCAATGCTGAATTCTGCAGCTGCTCGAGCTCATCTAATACAGAGCGAGCCTCTTTAAATGTCTGCGCAACGCGTTTCTTGGTGCTCACCTTTTCATCTTTTGGCTTAGGCCGAGCATCTTCGGTAATCGCGATGGCATTCGCAACGGCCAAGTCTCCCGTAAGCGTAATGGAAAGAGCGACCTCAACAACGCCCAGTTCTTGAGCGATCTCGAGAGCACGGCCCGAAAGCAGCGCCTTCGGTTTGCCGAGTTTATCACGCGTTACCGAAACATCCTTGCGACCCACGCCTTGACTAAAACCCGTGCCGAGAGCTTTAAGCACCGCCTCGCGCGAAGCAAAGCGGCTCGCA
This sequence comes from uncultured Collinsella sp., assembly GCA_902388345.1. Taxonomy (GTDB): domain Bacteria; phylum Actinomycetota; class Coriobacteriia; order Coriobacteriales; family Coriobacteriaceae; genus Collinsella. Next base: position 355 of record CABMOY010000092.1, on the reverse strand, counting down.
TAGTGAGCAGCGGGACGCGATGATGCATCGCAATACGCACGCTCTTCTTCGGTAAACACACGCCGAGCAAACGACGGCGTCTTTTCAAGAATTGATTTCATGCGGGAAATCTCGACGATATCAACGCCGATACCAGCTTCAGCCATGTTCACCTCCATATCGCACAGACTAAGTTATTGTAGCCCGTTCACAGAAGATGCGACAAACGAGGGTTATAAAACACAGCTACTATGTGAGACAAATTGCCCGAGATACAAAAAAGGGGGAGGCCGCGAGGCCTCCCCCTTCTTCAATCTCGATGACGGCTCGGTGCCGTCCACCGGTCAGCGGCGCCCTGGCCTCCCACGGGCTGGCC
>CABMOY010000091.1 GCA_902388345.1 uncultured Collinsella sp. | reverse complement strand
TGAGCATCACAAAGGCGAGCGGCTCGTTTTGGGCGACGAGGCCCACGGCGCCCCAAATAGTTAAAAAGACCTGGAACAGACCGAAGGCGACGCTCCAGGCGATAGCGCCCTTGGCAACGGTGCCCGACTGTGCCTTGACGGTCTTGATCTCACGTAAAACAAAGTGGACGGTCGCCGCAAGACCGACGAGCGAGATAGCGGCTGCAAACATGCTCAGACTCCTCACAAACTTAAAACCTACGAAAGCGGGGGGGTACCCGATTGTTACCAAGCTATGCGCCGCATTTGATGGCTGCACATAACCAGCCATATTAACGCGCGCATGTGGCAGTGTTGCGCAATGTAGTGGCGACCTGCGCGATAATGGACGGGAATTACACGGAAACGTAAAGGCTCCTTAAAGAAATGGCGAGGGTAGGGCGATGGGTGAGCAGGGTTGCAAGGCGGACATGGGCGGCGACGGAGCTGCGGTCGATACGTGCGGCTATCCGGTCGAGACTACGGGCAATGCGGTGCTGGACATCTTGGAGCACCGTTCCTCTACGCGTGCCTTCGCGCGTGATGACGACGGCCGTCCCGTGGCGGTGACCGACGGGCAGCGGGCGGCGATTCTGCATGCGGCGAGTCGCGCGCCGTCGGCGGGCGCCATGATGATGTATTCCATCGTGAGCATTCGCGAGCAGGCCACGCTCGATCGCCTGGTCGATCTGTGCGACCACCAGCCGATGATCGCCAAGGCGCCCTGGGCACTTATATTTGTGGTCGACTATGCCAAGTGGATCGATCTGTTTGAGCATGTGGGCTGCTTTGAGCCCGAGTTTGTAGAGCGCACGGGCAAGTCGCCCCGTCGTGCGCCGGGTCTGGGCGACTTTGCCATCGCGGCGCAGGATGCCGTGATCGCCGCCCAAAACGCCGTGGTTGCCGCCGAGGCCCTGGGGCTGGGGAGTTGCTATATCGGCGATATCATCGAGAACGCCGAGGAAGTTGCCGCGCTGCTGGATTTGCCGCCCTACACCATGCCGCTGTCGATGCTCATCATCGGCACGCCCCGCAAGGAGCGTCCGGCGATCGCGCATCCCGTGGTGAACCTGGTGCACGAGGAGCACTACCGCCGCGCCGATACCGCGACCATGGATGCGCAGGTGGCCGAGATGGATGCGATGTTTCGCCCGCACGCCCGCGAGGTGGGCGAGCGCGTCGTCGATATCTACACCCGCAAGCACACGAGTTCCTTTATGGCCGAGATGAGCCGCTCCATGGAATGGTGGTTCAAAAACTGGCTTGGAAAATGACGGATGTGACAAAGGGACTGTCCCTTTGTCACATCCCATATCTCCGCGATGGCCTAAAGGCCGCATAAATCTTTATTCAACTGGGCAAACAATGCCTAATAAAACGTGGACGATTACCTATAATCCCCTCGAACGTTAAAGTTGGGAGGAAACCGGCTTATGGAACAAAAGGCCAAGGAGGCAGCTTCGCACGCTGCGATTCCTGTGAGCATCTCGGCGATGCTCGTCACGCTGGGCGTGGTGTATGGCGATATCGGCACCAGCCCCATGTATGTAACCAAGGCGCTCGTCGCCGGCAACGGCGGCATCGGAAGCGTCACGGAGGAGTTCGTGCTCGGCGCGCTCTCCCTTGTCGTGTGGACGGTCACGCTGCTGACGACCGTCAAGTACGTGCTGATCTCGCTTCGCGCCGACAACCACGGCGAAGGCGGCATCTTTGCCCTGTACAGCCTGGTCAAGCGTTGTGGCAAGTGGCTCATCATCCCCGCTATGCTGGGCGGCGCCGCGCTGCTCGCCGATGGCATCCTCACACCTGCCGTTACCGTGACTACGGCTATCGAGGGCCTACGCACCATCCCGGCGGTTCATGCCGTGCTCGGTGACGACCAGGGCCGCGTTGTCGCCATCACGCTCGCCATCATCATCGTACTCTTCTTGGTGCAGCGCATTGGCACGGCCAAGATCGGTCGCGCCTTTGGTCCCATCATGACGCTGTGGTTTTTGTTCCTGGGCGGTACGGGCCTGTTCTTTGTCCTTCAGCACCCCGCCGTGCTGCTGTGCCTCAATCCGCTGCGTGGCATTGGCTTTCTGCTGAGCCCCAACAACCATGCGGGCATTATGATTTTGGGCAGCTGCTTCCTTGCCACCACCGGTGCCGAGGCACTCTACTCCGACATGGGCCATGTAGGGCGCGGCAATATCTACGCTACCTGGCCGTTCGTTAAGTGCTGCCTGCTGCTGTCCTACATGGGCCAGGGCGCGTGGCTCATCAACAACGCCGGCAACCCGGAGCTCATGGGCATCGCCGACCTCAACCCCTTCTACCAGATGCTCGCCCCGGGCCTGCGTCCCTTTGCCGTCGGCCTTTCCACCGTCGCGGCCATCATTGCCTCGCAGGCGCTCATCACCGGCGCCTTCTCGCTGGTATCCGAGGCCAGCCGCCTGGACCTCATGCCTCACATGCAGGTCTTCTATCCTGCCGAGACCAAGGGCCAGCTCTACATCCCCATGGTCAACAACGTTATGCTCGTGGGCTGCGTCATCGTGGTGCTGCTGTTCCAGAACTCGGCGCACATGGAGGCCGCATACGGTCTGGCCATTACGCTCACCATGATGTGCACGACGCTGCTGCTCTTCTTCTATCTGCACGTGGAGCGCAAGCTCAAGGTTGCGCCGTGGATCTTCGTCGCTTTCTTCCTCATGCTCGAGGGCTTCTTCTTTGTGAGCTCGCTCACCAAGTTCTTCCATGGCGGCTACTTCACCATCCTTATGGCCGCGCTCATCATGAGCATCATGGTGTGCTGGTACAACGGCACGGCGGTCGAGCAGCGCCAGTTTACGCTGCTGCCGCTGCGCAGCTACCTGCCGCAGCTCAAGCGCCTGCGCGACGACGACCGTTACGAGCGCATGAGCGACAACATCGTGTACCTGACCAAGGACACTAACACCGACTATATCGACCGCGATATTGTCTACTCGATCTTGGACAAGCATCCCAAGCGCGCTCACGCCTGGTGGTTCGTGAACGTCGAGACCATGGACGAGCCGTATACGTTTGCCTATTCGGTCGAGACGTTCGATACCGACTACGTCTTCCGCGTGCATCTGTACCTGGGCTATAAGGTCAACCAGCGCGTCAATGCTTACCTGCGTCAGGTCGTTCAGGACCTTGCCGCCACCGGTGAGCTGCCGCCGCAAAAGCACGACTACTCGGTCTACAAGGACCCGGGCAACATCGGTACGTTCAAGTTCGTCATGATCCGCAAGCTGCTGGCGCCCGAGAGCGACGTGGAGCCCAGCGAGCGCACGGCCATCACGCTCAAGTACATCATCCGCCGCGCCGCCGGCACGCCCGCGCGTTGGTACGGCTTGGAGAACTCCAACGTGAGCTTTGAGTACGTGCCGCTGTTCACCAAGTTCAAGGCCGTGAACAAGATGCAGCGCCTGGCTCCCAACGAGCGCCCGTAGTCGCCAGCGGGCTACACGGAGGTGATCATCGATGGATGAAATGAAAGCCGGGGAGGTAAACATGGATGCAAGGACACTTGATGTGCGCGAGGCGGGTATCGACGCCGCCGAGGACCAGTTCTTTACGAACCGAGCCAACATGGATATTGCCGATCGCGTGATCTCAGTTGTGGCGTTGGTATTTGCCGCGACGTGCGTATGTGCCCTGCTCGCGCACGTGCTGTTTGTCTAGCGACCGCAGGTTGTAAAGGCTTTACACTAGGAACCACCACGAGGGAAAACCACCACAAAGGTGCCTGTCCCCTTCGTGGTGGTTTTTGTTTTTGAGGGAGGGCGCGGCGTCGATGGATGTTCGCTCGGATGGCGATCTTGCCGACAGTTTTTGGTGGAGGCGCTCGACGCAGACGCGGCGCGGCCCTCTGTACGACACCTGCGTGGTGGCGGGGTTGCTCGCGGCCGCGACGGTTGTCGGCGCGGTGCTCGACCGCCCCGGTCTTGCCCCGAGCATCATGATTGTGTATGTGCTTGTGGTGCAGCTGTGTGCATTTTTTACCTGGAGCCGCCTGTACTGTCTGCTGAGCTCTGCCGCCGCCGTTTCGCTCTACAACTTTTTATTTATCGAGCCGCGTTACTCCTTAACGCTTATCGACCACATCCATCCGGGCATGTTTTTCATCATGTTCGTGGTCTCGCTCGTGTCAAGCTCGATCGCTCTGGCCCTGCGCCGCGCCCTGGCGCAGGCCGCGGCAAGCGATCGCCGCACGCAGATGGTGCTCGAGACCAATCGCATGTTGCAGCGCTGCGCCGACGAGCAGCAGATTGTGCATGCTGTGGCCACGCAGCTGGCGCGTCTTTCGGGCTGTCCGGTCGTGTGGTACAGCGCCGACGCCGAGGGCGATGACCTGCTGCCGCGTGCGACGTATACGGCCGTGGGCGATGCCGCGCCGCTGCATCGGCTGGCACCCCAGATGCCGCCGCTGCTCTCGGCTTCGGTCTACGTGGGAACACCGCTCGACGCCACCTTTGGTGGCTCGGCGTTCTACGGCATCTACCTGACGGTGCGCTCGGGCGACACCATGGTACGCGCGGGCGATCCGGCCTCGGTGGTGGGGGTGCTCGCTATTGTCGCCGAGTCCGATGCTCTGTCCTCCGAGGAGCGGACTCTTGCCGATGCCATCGTGAGCGAAGGCGAGCTGGCACTCGGTCGTGCCCGCGCCATGGAGGCCCGCGAGGAGGCGGCGGTGCTCGCCAAGAACGAGCAGCTGCGCGCCAACCTGCTGCGCTCCATCTCGCATGATCTGCGCACGCCGCTCACCAGTATCTCGGGTAACGCCGACGTTCTGCTCGACCAGGGCTCGACCGGCACCGCGGTGCTCGATGCCCAGACGCGCCGCAGCATGCTGCTGTCCATTCGCTCTGATGCGCAATGGCTCAACGCCACCGTCGAGAACCTGCTCGCCATCACCAAACTCGAAGGCGGCGGCATGCATCTTTTGACTACGCTCGAGCTCATGGGCGATATCGTCGAGGAGGCGCTGCGCCATGTGAACCCGGCCGTGCGCGAGCACGACCTTAAAGTGGTGGCGTGCGATGAGCCGGCGCTGGTCAATGTCGATGCGCGTCTGATGGTGCAGCTGGTGGTGAACCTGGTGAATAACGCCATCACCTATACGCCCGCAGGCTCGCATATCGTGATTTCGATTGGCGTCGACGATGGATGCGTGGCGTGCTCGGTGGCCGATGATGGCCCGGGCATTGCGCCCGAGGATCGCGAGCGCATCTTTGAGTCGTTCTACACCGCCAACCATGGTTTGGCCGATAGCCGACGCAGTGTGGGCCTGGGGCTTTCGCTCTGCCGCTCCATTGCGCTGGCACATGGCGGTAGCATAGAGGTTGCCGCGGCGGACCCGCACGGTTCGGTCTTTACGATTGAGCTTCCCGCCGCCGACGTTTCGTTTGATAAGGAGTAGCGCTGTGCCGAACTCTGCCGTAAAACCGCTCATCTTGGTCGTTGAGGACGACCCCGCCGTCCGCAATCTTATCGTTGCCGCGCTCGAGGCGCACGGCTTACGCCATATGGCTGTGGAGACCGCCCACGCCGCCATCGCCGCCGCCTCATCGCAGGCACCGAGCATTGTGCTGCTCGATCTGGGCCTGCCCGATATGGACGGCGTCAAGGTGGTGGAGTCGGTGCGCGCATGGTCGGGCATGCCGATCATCGTGGTCTCGGCGCGCAGCGAGGACGCGGACAAGATTCGCGCGCTCGATGCCGGCGCCGACGACTATCTGACCAAGCCGTTTTCGGTCGAGGAGCTGCTCGCGCGTATTCGCACGACGCTCAGGCGCCTCTCGTATGCGCAGATTGGCATGGGTGCGTCCGAGGGCTCGTTCGATACCGGTGAACTGCATATCGATTTTGATGCCGGCATCGCCACGATGGATGGCGAGGAGTTGCACCTGACGCCGATCGAGTACAAGTTGCTGTGCCTGTTGGCCCATAACGCCGACAAGGTGCTCACGCACCAGTTTATCTTGCACGAGATTTGGGGCACGGCAACTAAGAGCGATCTGGCGAGCCTGCGTGTCTTTATGGGCACGCTGCGCAAGAAGATTGAGTCCGACCCCGCGCATCCGCGCTATATCCAAACGCACGTGGGTATCGGCTACCGACTGGTCACCCAAGGGTAGATCGCCAACCACCATCCCACTATGAGTTGCGGTGAAATACGGTCTAAATCTTCCTAATTCCAGGCAAAACAGTCCGTATTCCACCGCAACTTTGTTATCTGCCCTTAGGTTTGCTGGCGTAGAACTTTTTCTTTTTGGGTTTGCCTGCGCAGGCAGCCTCGCCGTTGCCACGCGCTCCTCGGTCGCCGGCTTGTACGTGCGCGGGCGCCGTTGCGCGAGGCTTGCGAGCCGCGGGGTTGCGCAGCTCCTCGACGCGCTCGGCAATTTCCTCGGCACTAAAGCCGACTTCGGCCATGGCATCCTCGATGGGCAGGCGGCGCACGATATAGCAATGGTGCACCTTCTGGTTGCGCGCGAAATCCTCGGGGATGGTCTGCGCCGTTATGTCCTGTAGCACCACGCCCGCGCGTGCGAGCTTGCGCGTCTCGGGGCGGAAGCCGCGCAGGTTGCAGCTAAAGATGGCGTGCCCGCCCTGTGCGAGCAGGCGCGATACGCCGGCCAAAAGCTCAACATGGTCGCGCTGGACATCCCAGGTGCGACGGCCCATCTTGGACGAGTTCGAAAACGTGGGCGGGTCGACAAAGATCAGGTCCCAGCGGTTGCGCGTCTGGCGCTGGTCGCGAATCCAGGCGAGCACGTCGTCGCGCACAAAGTGATGCTGCGGACCCACAAAGCCGTTCTGGCGCATGTTGCGCTCGGCCCAGTCCAGGTAGGTGTTGGAAAGGTCGACCGTCACGGTCTCCTCGACGCCGCCGTCTGCCGCATAGCAGGTGGCGGTACCGGTGTAGGCGAACAGGTTGAGGAAGCGGCGCGCCTGCTTGGCGTGCTCGCGCACCAGATTGCGCGTGACGCGGTGGTCCAAGAATATGCCCACGTCCAGGTAATCGTCAAAGTTGACGGCAAAGGTAAGGCCGCCTTCCTCGATGAGCGGCAGGCGACGGCGCGCGATGTTGGCGCGCTCGCCCGAGCCGCCCTTGCCAGCGCCCTGTTTGCCGTACTCCGAGCCGCCGCGCGAACGCATGCG
>CABMOY010000090.1 GCA_902388345.1 uncultured Collinsella sp. | reverse complement strand
GAGGAGGAGCGCCGCCAGTTTGCCGCAGCTCAGGCTGCCGAGGAGGCCGCCCGTGCCGAGGCTGAGGCCAAGAAGAAGGCCGAGCAGGAGCGCCTTGCCCGCGAGAAGGAGGAGGCTGCCCGCGAGGCCCAGCGCCGCGCCGTTCCCGCTTCCGACTCCGGTTCGCGCTTCCGTTCGCTGCTCGACCAGATCGCCGCACAGGAGACCGTGCTCAAGGAGAAGAAGGACGCCGAGGACAAGGCCAAGGCCGAGCGCGCCGCTGAGCGCGGTAACCGTCGTGGCGGCAACAACGACCGCCGCGGTGGCCGTCGTAACGATCGCAACGCCTCCGACAGCAACTCCGAGCGCAACGCCTCCGAGAGCCGTCCGCACAGCCATCGCACCAACGCCAGCAACAACGTCGCTGCCGGCATGGACTTCCCCAACCCCGACAAGCAGGGCAAGGGCAAGAAGCGCAAGGGCGGTCACATCAACGAAGAGGACCACTACAGCCGTATGGCTCGCGAGGCCGAGGAGTACAGTCGCGAGAAGGTACTCGAGGAGGCTCGTGCTGCCGTCGAGGAGGCCTCTCGCGAGTCCACCGGTCGCCGCAAGAAGCGCAAGGAGAAGCGCGAGCGCGAGGCTGCCAAGGCTCAGGAGGAGCGCAAGATAGAGGAGGCGTTGGCCCAGGGCGTGAACCCCGAAGAGCTCGACGCCATCAAGGTCTCCCAGGGCGTTACCGTCCAGGAGCTTGCCGAGGCTCTCGACGTTCCGGCCAACGACATCATCAAGCGCCTGTTCCTGCTGGGTACGCCGCTCACCATGACGCAGTCCATGTCCGATGACCTTGTCGAGCTCGTTGCCGACGACCTGGGTCGTCAGATCAAGATCATCACCCCCGAGGAGGAGAACACCTTCTCGTTCTACGACGATCCCGCCGACCTTAAGCCGCGCGCCCCGGTCGTCACCGTCATGGGCCACGTCGACCACGGCAAGACGAGCCTCCTCGACGCCATCCGTCACACCGGCGTCGCTGCCGGCGAGGCGGGCGGCATTACCCAGGCAATCGGCGCTTCGCAGGTTATGATCAACGACCGCAAGATCACCTTCATCGATACCCCGGGCCATGCCACCTTTACGGCCATGCGTGCCCGTGGTGCCAAGGTGACCGACATCGTCATTCTGATCGTGGCTGCCGACGACGGCGTCATGCCCCAGACCGTCGAGTCGATCAACCACGCCAAGGCCGCCGGCGTACCCATCGTCGTCGCCGTCAACAAGATCGATAAGCCGGGCGCCAACCCCGACCGCGTGCGCCAGGAGCTCACCGAGTACGGTGTCATCCCCGAGGAGTGGGGCGGACAGAACATGTTCGTCAACATTTCGGCCAAGCAGAAGATCGGTATCGACGATCTGCTCGAGACCGTGCTGCTCCAGGCCGACGTGCTCGAGCTCAAGGCCAACCCGGACACCTTTGCCTCCGGCAACGTCCTCGAGGCCAAGCTCGACAAGGGCCGCGGCTCGGTCGCTACCGTGCTCGTGACCCGCGGTACCCTGCACGTGGGCGATACGCTGGTCGCCGGCCTCACCTACGGCCGCGTCCGCGCCATGCTCGACCCCAAAGGCCGCGCCGTCACCGAGGCCGGTCCCTCCGACGCCGTCGAGATCCTGGGTCTGCAGTCCGTACCCAACGCCGGTGACGAGTTCCGCGTGTTCGAGGACGAGCGCGAGGCTCGTGCCCTTGCGGACGAGCGTTCGCTCAAGGCCCGTATCGAGGAGCAGAGCCGCGTCAAGCACGTCACGCTCGAGAACCTCTTCGAGACCATTGCCGACGCCGAGGTCAAGGAGCTCAACCTGATCATCAAGGCCGACGTCCAGGGTTCCATCGAGGCCCTTCAGGACTCGCTCGACAAGATGGATCAGTCCGAGGTTCGCATCAACACGATCCACTCCGCCGTTGGTGCCATCAACGAGACCGACGTCGTCCTGGCCGACGCCTCCAACGCCATCATCATCGGCTTTGGTGTCCGCCCCGACGGTAAGGCGCGTTCCGCCGCCGAGCGCGAGGGCGTCGAGATCCGTTGCTACGACGTCATCTACAAGTGTCTCGAGGAGCTCGACGCTGCCCGTATCGGCATGCTCAAGCCCACCGAGGTCGAGGTCTCCACGGGTACCGCGACCGTCCTGGACACCTTCAAGGTGCCCAAAGTCGGTATCGCCGCCGGTGTCCGCGTCGAAGAGGGCGAGATCGCCGCGACTGATTCCGTGCGTCTGGTGCGCGACGGCATCGTGGTCTTCAACGGCAAGATCGCCTCGATGCGTCACTACAAGGACGAGGCCAAGAGCCTCAAGAGCGGTTCCGAGGGCGGCATTGGCCTGGAGAACTTCCAGGACATCAAGCCCGGCGACCAGATCGAGGGTTACCGTATCGACCAGGTTGCCCGTACCGAGTAGGGGGTAGCGCTATGAAGCAAACGCAGGCAACCCGCCGTCTGGGCGAGCAGCTTCGCGAGAAGCTCGGTTATATCCTGCTCTTTGAGGTTTCCGATCCGCGTCTCGACCTGGTTACTTTGACCGCGGTCGAGGTCGCGGTGGACCGTTCGTTCGCGCGCGTGTACGTGTCGTGCGATGCGAGCCGCTACGACGAGGTCATGGAGGCGCTCGCAAGCGCTAAGGGCCGTATTCGCAGCCTGTTGGCTCGCTCGCTCGATTGGCGTGTTACGCCCGAGCTCGATTTTCGCATCGATCGCTCGACCGATGAGGCCGAGCGCATCACGCGTGCGCTGGAAAACGTTCCCGCCACGCTTGCGATCGAAAAGGACGAGGACGGCTATCCGATAGCGGATGCCGCCCAGGAGGCAGCTTTAGATGACTAATTCCGCCGACCTCGCCTCGTGCGAGTCTGCAGATATTCAGCGACGCATCCTCGAGCTCATCGAGGGTGCGTCCTCCATTGCGATTTCGGGACATACTTCTCCCGATGGCGATGCCTTGGGCTCCGTTTTGGGTCTGGGCCTTTCGCTCATGAAGTTTTTCCCCAACAAGGACATTGCGCTGCTGCTGGCAGATGATGACCCAGTTCCGCGCATTTACCGCTTTATGGAAGGCTCCGATCGCCTGGTGCCGGCATCTGCGTACACCGGCAATCCGGACCTGTTCATCTCGGTGGACGTGCCGGTCGTCGAGCGTCTCAATAATTCCGCCGAGGTGCTTCGTCGCTCCAAGCATGTGGTGTGCTTCGATCACCATCCGGCGCGTGAGGAGTTTGCCGAGCTCAGCCTGAGGCGCGTCGAAGCTGCAGCCTGCGCCATGATCATCGACCGCTTCTTGGACAATTGCGGCATTGTCGCACGTGATGGCGTTGCGACCTGCCTGCTGTGTGGCTTGGTTACCGATACCGGCCGTTTTCAGTACCAAAACGCCGATGCCGCCGCGTTCCATGCAGCCTCGCGTCTGGTTGCCCACGGTGCCGATCCGGCGCGTGTGGCACTCGAGGTCTACCAGAGCATGCGCGTTGAATTTTTGCACCTCAAGTCCATCGTTATGGGCCGCATTAAGACGGTGGCCCACGGGCGCGTCGCGTATAGCTACGCGTACCAGAGTGACCTTGAGGCTTGCGGTGTCACCTCGGATGAGTGCGACGGCCTGGTCGATGTGGTTCGCTCGGTGATGGGCGTCGAGGTCTGTCTGTTCCTGAAGGGCATTGAGGGCGATACCAAGGTGCGCGGCAACCTGCGCTCCAAGGGCGACCTCAACGTGTCCGAGATCGCTGCTGCCTTTGGCGGAGGCGGACATCCCGCTGCCGCCGGTTTCTCCAACAACGGAACGATTCTCGAGACGCTCACCGTGGCACTTCCCATGCTGGCCGAACTGGTAGGGGAGGATCCCGCTTCGGTGACCGTCGAGCTTTAACTTTTTGGATGGTACATGGCTCGTCGTACGCCTTCTCAACTGAATATGCTGCTCGCCGTCGATAAGCCGGTGGGCTGCACGTCCCACGATGTGGTCTCGCAATGTCGGCGCGCCCTCCATGAGCGTCGCGTCGGCCATGCCGGCACGCTCGACCCCATGGCATCGGGTGTCATGGTGGTGGGTGTTGGCCAGGCCACCCGTCTGCTGGGCATGCTAACCCTCGATACCAAAAGCTATGTCGCCGACATTTCGTTTGGCGCCGAGACCAATACCGATGATGCGGAGGGCGAGGCCGTCCGCACCGTGGCTGTTGCCAACGAGCTCCGCGATCCTGCCTATGCCCGTGAGCGCTTGGCGGCCATGCTGGGTCCGCAGATGCAGGTGCCGCCGGCGTTTTCGGCTATCTCGGTCAATGGCGTTCGCGCCTACAAGTCTGCTCGCGAGGGCAATGCGGTGGACCTACCTCCGCGCCCTGTCGAGGTCTATGCCGCCGACCTGATCGCCGTGGGCGGCGAAGGTGATACGTGTGTGTGGACCGTGGCGTTCTCGGTGAGCAAGGGCACCTATATCCGTGCGCTCGCTCGAGACTTGGGCCGCGCCTGTGAGAGCGCCGCGCACATTTCCGCGTTGCGCCGCACGGCCTCCGGTGTTGTTTCCATTGGCGCTTGTCATGCGGTCGAGGAACTTTCCCCCGAGTCCGCGGCTGGCTTTGCCCTGGATCCCATTGCGGCCCTGGGCGCCACGCGTGTTGACTTGCCTGGCAATCTTGCCGATGACCTGCTCTGCGGCCGACGCATTCCCGTTGAGCGTGCGCTTGCGGATTTCGATGCCTCGAAGGCGCCGTTTGCGTTGGTGCTCGATGGGGGACTCAAGGCGCTCGCCCGCATTGAGAGTGGCCGCTTTGTCATGGAGCACGTGTTTCCGCAGGCAATCGGCGGTGTTCGATGATGTTGTCCGCTCGCGAGCTCGCGCGTATCTTTTTCGCGGGCGAGTCGGACGAGGCTCGCATCGTTGCTGCCGATGCATTTGATGAGTGCGAGCACTTGGGTGCTGCCTCCATCGCCATCGGCGTGTTTGATGGCGTGCATCGTGGGCACCAAGAGCTGATTGACGCGGTTATTCGCGACGCACGTTTCCACGGCAGCAAAGCGGTCGTGGTCACCTTCGATCCTGATCCGGACGTCGTGGTGAGTCCGTCGCCCGCTCAAAAATTGCTGACGACGGCCGACCGACTGCACGCACTGGCTCAAACCGGGGTCGATGCGGTGGTGGCCGTTCCCTTTACGCCCGCCGTGGCGGCACTCGACCATGTCGGGTTTCTGGCGCTGTTGTCGCGCGTTGTCGACATTCACTCCATTCGTGTAGGCAGCGACTTTAGACTCGGCCGCGGCGGCGCTTCGGGCGTTGCCGAGATGCGCGCCTGGGGTGCTGAGCGTTGGGTTGACGTTTACGGTCACGACCTGCTTTGCGTTAACGGGCAGACCATCTGTGCCACGCGCATCCGCCATGAGCTGGCCCAGGGTCATGTGGAGCTGGCTGCCGAGCTTCTCGGCCGTCCCTATATGGTGCGCGGCGTTGTGGCGGCTGGCCGTCACGAGGGTTCCGACATGGGCTTTCCCACGGCAAACATCCAGGTGCCCGACGGCATTCAAGTGCCTGCCGATGGCGTCTATGAGGGTCTGGTGCTGGTCGATGATACCGTATGGCCTGCTGCTGTTAACGTCGGCCTGCCGCCGACCTATGCCGACGATGCCGCCTCGGCGCATCTCGAGGCCAACTTGATCGGCTATGCGGGCGACCTGTATGGCGCTTCCGTGTCGCTGGCGTTTACGCGCTGGCTGCGTCCGTCTCGCGTGTTCGATTCCCTGGACGACCTGATCGCGACCGTCGAGGGTAATATCGACGATATCCGTCATAACTTGGGTGAGCAGGGGGTGAGTATCCGTGATTAGCGATGAGGAAAAAGATCAGGTACGCGCGGCGTCGGACCTGGTTGCCATAGTGCAGGAAACGGTTGAGCTCAAGCCCCGCGGCCATGAGTTTTGGGGATGCTGCCCGTTTCATGGCGAAAAGACCCCATCGTTTCACATTATCCCTGCTACGCAGGTGTGGCATTGCTTTGGCTGCGGCGAGGGCGGCGACGTCTTTACCTATATCATGAAGCGCGAGAACCTGAGTTTTCCCGAGTCGATTCGCTATTTGGCCGATCGTGCGGGCATTGAGCTGCACGATACCGGTGCGCAGCGCGATCGCGGCACCAAGCGCGCCCGTATCTATGACCTGTGCGCCGAGACGGCTCAGTTCTACCACACCATGCTTATGCGCGGTAAGGACAGCCGTCCGCGCGAGTACTTTGCCAGCCGCGGCATGGGCGGAGATGTCTGTCGCCGCTACTGCCTGGGCTTTGCACCGGGTCGTAACGCGCTGGTATCGCACCTGTCGCAGGCGGGCTTTACCCCGCAGGAGATGATTGACGCCAATGTAGCCGTGAGCCGTGGGCGCGGACAGCTCGCGGACCGCTTTTACGACCGTGTGATGTTTCCCATCTTTGATGAGCAAGGTCACAATATCGCCTTTGGCGGGCGCATCATGGGCGATGGTCAGCCAAAGTACCTCAACACCGCCGAGACGAGCGTGTTTCATAAAAAACGAAACCTCTACGGCTTTAACTGGGCCAAGGAGTTTATCGTCGCGCAGGATACCGCCATCGTGGTGGAGGGATATACCGACTGCATCGCCTGCTGGGAGGCAGGGATCAAAAACGTCGTCGCTACGCTGGGCACAGCACTCACGGAACATCACGTTAAGACACTCACCCGTTTTGCCAAGCGCATTGTCTATATGTTCGATGGCGACGCCGCCGGTCAAAAGGCTGCCCGTCGCGCGATTCAGTTTATCGAGCAGGATTCGATGGACCTGCGCTGCGTGGTGCTGCCCGATGGCAACGACCCCATGGAGTTCATCACGGCGCATGGTGGCGAGGCGCTGCAGGCGCGCATTGACGCGGCCGAGCCCCTCATGGACTTTGTCTACCGTTCGCTGCAGGAGTCGAGCGACATTACCACACCGGGCGGTCGTGCCAAGGCGCTCGAGGACGCGCTGACGCTCATCTACCCGCTGCGCGACAGCTATATGATCGACACGTACTTTATCCAGATTGCCGACCTGTTAGGTTTGGACCTGGAGACCGTGCGCGTGAGTTCGGGCCGTGTGTTTCGCGATGTCGCCAAGCGCGAGGATGCCGAGCGCCGGCGTGAGCAGAGCTACGAGCGTCAACGCGCGCAAGCTGAGCGCGCGGGCGGTTCGCAGGGTCGAGGCTCGGGCGGCGGTGCGGCTGG
>CABMOY010000089.1 GCA_902388345.1 uncultured Collinsella sp. | reverse complement strand
CGCCCGCCTGCGCGGTGCCTTTGTGGGCCGCCCGCTCGTCGCCGCCGCCTTGTGCCTGCTGCTCGCCGGCGTCTTTGCGCTGCTGGGCATGGAGGTCTCGTCCAACCACGACTTTACCTGGGTCTACCCCCTGTGCATCCTGCTCGAGTGGGCCATCATCACCACGCTCATGGTCGGCCTGTTCTTCCTATTCCAGCGCCACGGCGCAGCTCCCGCGGTCCTAGCCTTTGCCCTCTTTGTCCTTGGCATTGCCGAATTCTTCGTCATCACGTTTAAATCCATGCCCATCCAGCCGGGTGACCTTTCGGCCATCTCCACCGCCGCCGCGGTCGCCGGCAACGGCTACACCTTCTCGATCTCGCTGTTCTGCGTGTTGTCCATGGGCTTTACCGCCATCGCCATGCTGCTGTGCGAGTACGCCGGCCTGGCAGCACCGCACCGTCAGAAGGGTGCCGTCAACGCCAAGCGTATGCTGCTCACCGACCTGCTCGTGGCTGTGCTGTGCCTGGGCGGCGTGACCGCACATGTCACGCTCGTCGACTACTACAACACCCTCGGCATCACCGTCTACACCTGGCGTCCGCTCGAGAGCTACTGGCGCGAGGGCTACCTGCCCGCTTTCATTAGCGCAGCGCAGTCCATCAAGCCGCCCAAACCCGCCGACTACTCCGTCGACGACGCCAAGGCCACGCTCAAAAAGTACGCCAAGGCCTACGACAAGTCCGACGCCGCCAAGAGCGACGAGCGCACCGCCGCAAAGGAGCAGTTCGACAGCGAGAAGCCCACGGTCATCGCCATCATGAACGAGACCTTCTCGGACCTGTCGATCTATCAGAACATGCGCGCCGGCTACGAGGGCCCGCAGTACTTTAAGAACCTGTCCAACTGTCTCAGCCGCGGCAAGCTCTATGTGAGCGCCTACGGCGGCGGCACGGCCAATACCGAGTTTGAGTTTATGACCGGCAACTCCATGGCCAACCTGGGTTCGGGCGTGTACCCCTACACCATCTACAACATGGAGACGACCGGGAACCTGGCAGAGCAGTTCAAATCGCTCGGCTATTCCACCACGGCCATGCACCCCAACCACGCCACCAACTGGAACCGCGAGAACGTCTATAAGGACTTTGGCTTTGACCAGTTCCTGTCCATCAACGATTTCCAGGGCGCCGATACCCTGCGCGGCATGGTGACCGACCAGGCTACCTACGACAAGATTCTGGAGCTGCTCGACCAGAACGCCGACCCGCAGTTCATCTTCGATGTGACCATGCAGAACCACTCGGGCTACGACACGGGCCTGCTGCCGGCAGATAAGCAGATGCACCTCAACATCGACACGACCGATCTGGACGCCAAGACCGTCGAGGACGGCACGCTGTCCGATGTCGACGAGTATGTCTCGTGCATTGAGCAGTCCGACCAGGCGCTGCGCTACTTCCTCAACGCCCTGAGCAAGCTCGACCGCAAGGTGGTCGTGGTGTTCTGGGGCGATCACCAGCCGTTCTTCCCGTCCAAGTTCAACGATAAGTGGTTTACCGGCGAGGACGATGCCACGCACCAGGAACGTCTGTGGCAGACCGATTACATCATCTGGGCCAACTACGACGTTGCCGGTTGCAACCAGACGAGCGAGGTCGACGACCTGTCCACCAACTACCTGTCCACCCAGCTGATGCAGCTGATCGGCGCACCGCTGACCGACTATCAGAAGGCGCACATGACGCTGCGCGAGTCGCTGCCCGCTATCAACTCCGTGGGCTACGAGGACGCCAGCCTGCGCTGGGCGCTCTCCTCCAACGTCACCGGTGACGACGCCGCAGCAGCAGCCGCCACCAAGGCGCGCGAGGATTACGCCAAGATGCAATACTACGAGATGTTCCGCGACGGCAAGAACGTGTACACCGAGCACTTCCAGACCGAGGCCAACGAGACCGACCCCAACCTGGCGCCGGGTACGACCAAGATCAAGTAGCGACTAGCTGCGAGTTCATAACTGAAACGCCTGTCCGGGCGGAGGCATATAAGGTTCCCTGCTCGGACAGTCCTGCGCAAGACGAAGGCCACATTAAGTGGCCTTCTTTGCGTGCGGAACTCGCGATGAACCTTATATGCCTCCGCCTGGACAGACGCCCTGATGTTGGGGCGTGGCTTGTCTTGGGTGTATCGCCGAACATATATAAGTTGAAGGCCACGTTATGTGGCCTTCTTTGTTTGCGGAAAGTGCGTCCCGGAATTCTTGTCTGGAATGGGATGCAGTTTCCGCTTGGGACCCGATTGGGAAAGTGTGTCCCACTATTCAGCTGGATTCCGGGATGTATTTTCCGGTTGAGGCTCGTTGGGAAAGTGCGTCCCGGCCTGGGCGCTCAAACTGGGATGGATTTTCCGGATGAGGGCTTGACGGAAAATGTGTCCCGTTCCGGGCGCTAATTGTGGGATGCAGTTTCCGCTTGCGGAGTCTCCACTCAACAGAAAACCCGGGTGGCCTGTTTTTTGGCTACCCGGGTTTTTGGGTTGTCGATATGTTCGACTGGCTACTAGTGGGTCTTGCGGCGCTTGATCAGCATGATGAGGGCTATCACTACGAGCGTTGCTCCCGCTGCTGCTGCGGTGGCGACTAGGGCGAATGTTTGGTCGCCGGTGTTTGCGAGGTTCTTCGCTGTGGTCGTAGTCTTGACCTTGGTGTCGGTCTTAGCTCCGTTGTCGGACTTGGGCTTGTCCGGGTTCGTCGGGGTCTCAGGAGTCTCGGGGTCTTTTGAGCCTTCGGAATCGGTTGGGCCGGCGGTGTTTACCAGCGTATGGTCCAGGAACTTCTTGGCGCCCGCACTTGCCTGTGAGAACAGGCGGCGCGTGCGGATCGGGGTGGCGTTCACCGTTGTGGGCGCCGTCTCCTCGGCCTCGATATTCACGAGCGTCGTGCCGGTGTCGAGGCCCACGTCGTTGTATCCCACGTGGCAGTAATACTGCGCACCGTCATCGTCTGCGGTCAGGTCAATCTCGAGCTTTGAGGCCGTTCCAGCCGCGAGGTTGCCATCGGCACCCACGAGCTTAAACTCTGTCTCGCCGCGGCTCTTGCGGTACCACATATAGGTCGGTGCCAGCCCTGTTTCGCTATCGT
Source organism: uncultured Collinsella sp. (assembly GCA_902388345.1). GTDB lineage: Bacteria > Actinomycetota > Coriobacteriia > Coriobacteriales > Coriobacteriaceae > Collinsella. The sequence continues at coordinate 4,200 of CABMOY010000089.1, read as the reverse complement.
CGGCACCGAGTTGCTTCACATGGCCAATCGCCGAGAGCGTCAGGTGGCTTCCCGCCGTGCGCTCAACCGAAGAGTCGTATCCAAGATCCGACCCCTCCGCAGCATCCGCCGCAGGTCCGCTCACGGTCATCGTCATGCCATCGGGCATGGTCTTGACCGTGATGATTGCCGAGCGAATACCTGTTTCGGTCGTGGATCCATTCTTAACGGCGGCGATGGCGAATCGATACTCCGTATTGGGCTCCAGCCCATCCCACTTGAGCGAGGTCTGCGTGTTGTCGGCAATCTTCCAGCTATTGACGACCGCATCCGCCGCATTGCTCTGCAGCATGCCCACGCCGTAGCTAAAGCCACTCTTGTTTGCGAGTACATCGTCCCAGCTAAACGTAACGCTGGTCGAATCGACGGCGTTTGCCGTAAAGCCCGTCACGGCCGGCGCGTCGGGCATCTCGACGTCCTTAACGTCATAGCCCACGATCCAGAACTGGTCGGTGTCCTTGGTGCCGAGCTTGTCGCCCGAGTCTGCCTCGAACTTGTCGACATCCACCGCGTTGACGCCCAGACGCCACACAAAACCGTACTTGCCCTGCGCGGCCTCGGGCAGGTTGTCGACGGTGCCGCCGTATTCGGTCGATTCACTCGAGGAGTTACCCGTAGTAAAGCCGGCGTTGGCACCAAAGCACAGGCCGCCAAACAACTCGTGCTTTGCGAGCTTCGCGCCCATGACAACGCTGCCGTTCAGCGTCAAGCCGAGCTCGAGCTCCTGCTCCTTGCCCTCCTCGACTTCGATGGTCTGCTCAATGCTCGCCCCCGACTGCGCGGCGGCGCCGTTAAACCCATCGTGCGTGTAGGCGCGCGTTACGCCAGGCTTGCCCAGGCCAAAGGAATCCCCAACGGGAGTCTCGCCGTTGAGCGTCGTTTGATAGGTTCCGGGTTCTCCCGACCGGTTGGTCAAAAAGTAGCTGAGCGGCGTCATATTGTGCTGTTTGGCAATGCGGTCATAGGCCTCGACATTAACGACCGAGGTCTGCGCGCCGAGCGACACGGGCGCCGCCATCACGCCCTTGCCACCAGTTTCCTCATTTTCGATCTCATACTCGTAATAGACCATCGGAATCGTGTAGAGCACGGTCTTGTCACCCTCGCCGGCATGCGACTCATAGCTTACGCTTGCGCTGACCGTGCGCTCGCTCCGGTAGTCATAGCATCCCTCGGCGGCAAAATCGACTGAAGCATTCATCGCGACCAGGGGCGGACCGGTCTGCACCTCGACGGCAACGCCCAACTCGGCGCCAATGGTATAGCCCTGGGATGTCCCCGTGCCCTTTTCCTCTCCGTATGACGTGCCGCCCAACACCAGATAGCCGTATGCCTGCTCCAGATCCTCAACATAGGGCGCATCCTGCAGCACGGCAAGCACGCGCGGGTTGGTATAGACCTTGTAGCGGTCCTTGTACGTAATCTTGACGCTGTCGTTGTCGACATCGGGCAGCGCGAGCGAGATAAATGTGCCATAGGTAGTGCCGCGACGGTTGCTCTCGCTAATCACCTGCTCCTCGCCGCGGCGCACCTTTCCGTTCTCGTCGAGCGAAAAATGCGAGGCGGTCATCCAATAGTAGTCATCGTTCTTGCGCAGGTCCTCGTCGCGGTGCTTGCCCACCACGGCGATAAAGCTCTCGTTATAGCGGTCCGAACCCGAGACGCTGCCCGCCTTGACGTCGCTGATCCACACCTGCTCTATACCCTTGTGGTCATGCTTGTTGCTGCTGTTGTATTGCTGACCGCTCATGCTCATGGTTCCGACCATGGACCCCAAGCCCTGAGCCCCGCTCTGTGCCGTGTTGCAGGCAAAGTCGCGGAACACATCGCCGCCCACGAGCACCTCGTCGACCGCCAGCTGCTCGGACAGGCCGTCAAGGTTGGCAGTGGCAAGGGCAATAGGCGCCAAGGTGCACGGATAGCGCTTATCCTGAGCGCTATCCTTCCATGCGCTGTTGGGCACATGCATCAGCCCATAGGAGGCGAGGAGCCCGTCTCTGTATTCCTTGCAATCGGAAAGCTTGAACTCGCCAGACTCCGAGTCAAAATACGCGTAGCGGTACAGCGCGCCGTACAGCCCCTTGCTGCCGTCAGAAGCGCCGTAATCAAAAGCGCTGCGTTGCCAGTCATAGCCCGCAAGAATAAGGCCCGTGACGGTTTCACCCGTCTTCTTTCCTTCTTCATCGTAGGCGGCAAACGTGCCGAACGTCGCATTCGCAGCGACCATGGTCTTGCCGTTCGCGGAGAGGGAGATTGCGCCCGCGTCGCCCAGAGCATCGACATGGACGAGCGCACCCTTGGATGCATCCCACGAAAACAGCTCGCAATGCGTCGACTTATCAATATTCTTCTTGCCGTAGGGTGCCGAGACCACGATGGCGAGGTCATCGCAAAAATCGCGATCGAGGTCGCCGGCCGCTAGCGAAACGACAGGAGCTGACTGAAGCTGCGTCCAGGAGTCGTTCCCGCCCTTGTTGTGCGTGGTGTAGTCCGCGGCGTTACCGGCATCGATCTTGACGACGCTTTGCTTCCAGTTGCCGCCCTCCAAGTCATACATGTCGACTACAGCCTTGCGCACGCCGTTCTCGTCGACATAGCAGCCCGCGTAGACAAAAAGCTCGTCGACGCCGTCGCCATCGACATCGCCCGCCTCGACATCAAAGACGGCGTCGTGCTCTTGCAGGTAACCGGCATCCAGGTACTTAAAACGGCCTTCGTACATCATATTAGTGTTGACCGTCACCGGCAGGTGTGTGTCGAGAGTGCGCGTACGCCCGTTGCTAAACGAGTAGAGGACCAGCTCAACCTTTCCGGCGTATGACTTGCCGTCAATCGTCGTGGAGGAACTGTCGCCGTAGGCACGGAGCTCGGCAACGCGGCTCTTTTTGCCCGTGCTGGCGTCGCTGCAGAACTCAACACTCGTGGCGTGAATGCCCGAGAAACCGTTGTTGTCGTTGGCGAGTACTGTTGAGGACTCATTGTTGCTTAGGTACGACCAGGTGCCGCCACCGTAGTCGCTATGCTTGTAGAGATCGCTGTTCGTATCGAAGTTGTTGACGTTTTGCCAGAACTTTGCGGCGCCCCACACACTTCCATAGCCATCGGTGAGTTTGCTGCTGCCGCCAATGTCACCGCGCTCGACGTTCTCGAGCTTGTCGCGCAGAGTGTAGCGATTGCCATGGCTACCGTTAGCTGCCATATAGACCTCGCTGCGCGTGGCAAACGTCGTGGGGGTATCAGTGGAATAGGGGCCAACGGTATCGGCCGGAATGTCCTCGCTCGTGCCCAGACCCAGGGCTTGATAATCCTGCTCGGTCATATCGGTGATTGCGGGCGCGTCTGCCGCCTGGGCAACCTGGGGCGTGGCCGTGAAGCAGGCGACGCTCGTGGCGATCAACGCAGCAAGCGCCGCCGTCCCAACAAGCGGGATTTTCGACAGCCTACGGATACGGGGGTGTGGAACGTACATGAGGGACCTCGCTTTACTCGAGTGGAGTGGACTCATTTTTGCAAATGATACGTCCGATGCCCGATATCACGTGTCTCATTTTCGCCAACGGCGTGTCTCATTTTTGAGAATCCGAGATGCCGCGGAAATCTTATACCAGCTCAAAGGCCATTTCTGGGATGTATTTTCCGTCGAGTGCCTCATCGGGAAACTGCATCCCATTTCAAGCGTCGATTCTGGGACGCACTTTCCCCTTAGACCCTCAACCGGAAACCGCATCCCACTTTGAGCGCAAATTCCGGGATGCATTTTCCGCTTGAGCCTCATTGGGAAACGGCGTCCCACTTTGAGGGCTGATTGTGGGATGCATTTTCCGGTTTTGCTCTCATTGGGAAAATGCATCCCGTTTCTTGACCGAATAATGGGACGCAATTTCCCGTTGGAGCGCCTTTGGGAAAGTGTGTCCCACTTCGACCGCCCAGAGTGGGATGCACTTTCCGCAAAGCACCTCAACGGGAAACTACGTCCCATTCCAAAGGCAAATTCCGGGACGCATTTTTCGAAAGCCTGCCCATCCGGAAAGCCCGTCCCACTTTGGACGCATCCGGGCACGGAACCATCGACCTATCAGGCCTCCCATCAATAAAGAGGCGTCCTCCCGGACGGCGGGGCACGAAGTTCATCGCGAGTTCCGCACGCAAAGAAGGCCACTT
>CABMOY010000088.1 GCA_902388345.1 uncultured Collinsella sp. | reverse complement strand
GCCGCGGGCGAGGCCTACGAGCAGGGCGACGCCGCGCCGGTGGCGCCCTCCACGGATGCCCCCGCGTTCGCGAGCCGCAAGTACACGTTTGAGGCTCAGCGCGAGAGTGCTTCGACCGCATGGCCCAAGGTACCCTTTACCGAGCAGATGCGCGACGAGGGCTACACCATCCTGTGCCCGCAGATGGCGCCGATTCACTTTGACCTGGTCAAAGAGGTGTTCCGCGGTGCCGGCTACAACCTGGAGCTGCTGCCCTCGACCGATCACGATGCCGTCGAGGCCGGTCTGCGCTATGTGAACAATGACATTTGCTACCCGTCGATCCTGGTAACGGGCCAGATTATGGAGGCCATCGAGAGCGGCCGGTACGACCTGTCCAAGACAGCCGTGGTTATCAGCCAGACTGGCGGCGGCTGCCGTGCCACCAACTACATCGCACTCATTCGCAAAGCCCTGCGCGAGAGCGGCCACCCCGAGATTCCGGTAATCTCGCTTTCGGCTGTGGCGCTCGGCGAGGACAACCCCGGCTTTAAGATTACGCCGGCACTGCTCAAGCAGGCCGTGTACGCGGTGCTCTTTGGCGACGTGATGATGCAGATGCTCTACCGCTGCCGCCCGTACGAGGCCACGCCCGGTGCCGCTAATGCGCTCTACGAGGAGTACATGGCGCGAGCCCGCAAGCTGGCGCCTAAGTTCAACCGCCACAACTACACCAAGCTTGCGCGTGAGGCCATCCGCGCGTTCGACACCATGCCGCTCGTGGGCGAGGGCGCCAAGCCGCGCGTGGGCGTGGTCGGCGAGATCTTGGTCAAGTTCCACCCTACGGCCAACAACCACGTGGTCGATGTCATCGAGCGCGAGGGCTGCGAGGCCGTGGTACCGGGCCTGCTCGACTTCTTCCTGTACTCCATGAGCAACGCCGAGCTGCAGAAGGACGAGCTGGGTAGCTCTGCTACCACGCGCGCTGGTATGCAGGCGCTCATCAAACTTGTGGACTGGATGCGTACGCCGGTGGAGGAGATGCTCGAAAAGTCCCGCCGCTTTGAGGCGCCCGAGCGCATCGGCACCATGGCGGACAAGGCCCGTACGGTGCTTTCGGTGTGCAACAACATGGGCGAGGGCTGGTTGCTCACGGCCGAGATGCTCGACCTGATTGATCACGGCGCACCCAATATCATCTGCACGCAGCCCTTCGCGTGCCTGCCCAATCACGTGGTGGGCAAGGCCGTGATTAAGGAGCTGCGCCGCCAGCATCCCGAGAGCAACATCGTCGCGGTGGACTATGATCCTGGTGCGTCCGAGGTCAACCAGCTCAACCGCATTAAGCTCATGATTAGCGTGGCCAAGGAGAACATGCGCGCCGGCAAGGGCTTTAAGCTCGAGAAGGTGGCGCCGCTCGCGATGGACGAGGTCACCGGCCAGATGCGTGCTCATGACGGTTGTGTGAGCTGCGGGCCGGCCAGCGAGGAAGCCGTTGCGTCGGTCGCCGAGCGTCTAGGACGCGGCATTAAGAAGTAGACGGCCCGCTTTGAGCCGGATATAAGACAAACGGGTGGCAGCCGTACCGGCTACCACCCGTTTTTACTGAACACATGTTGCGCAAACGCCCCGACTATCACCCTTTGCGAACTTAGATTTCGGAAGTATGCGGCAAAATCTGAATAGGTCGAGCACACCGGGTATATTCAAGCTCTGTACCTGCGGTTTTATTAGCGAAAAACCGGGGTGTGCTCGAGGGCTCCGGAATTTGCCGCATACTTCCGAAAACAACGTCTCGGTGGCACCAAAAATTGCCTCCAGAACCCTGAGATAATGAACATATGTAGCCGTTCGCCGCAAATTATCGTCCGTTCATGGAACCTATCTCCAACGAGTTGTAACCATATGGTTTGATGTTGGAAACATATGATTGCCGGCAGGTCGTAGGTGACGTTTGCCCTGATATCGGAGGTACCAAGTATGTTTCGTGCTCCGTTAAACAAGTATCGGGCTGGCTAACATGAGCCGCCGTTTTGTCTCGATAACCCTTGCAGTGGTCTGCCTGGCTGTGCTCCTGGGCGCTACAGGGCTGTTTGCTATAAGCCGAGAAACGTCCTATATGCAGGAATGCGCTTCCGAAGGCTTTGCCATTGATGGTTACTATCGGGATGACAAAACGAGTCGGGTAACCCTGGCTTTTCTTGAGGAGGACAACTGTCGATGGCAGCTGGTCGACCAAGACGGAATCTGCACAGACGGGCAGTTTAAGCGTACGGATGACCCCAACATCCTGATATTAAAGAAGGAAAACGGTGAAGAATTCGGTACGGTCCACGTGGCGTACTTGTCACGCCGACGCGAGCAGGGTCAGCTCTATCTATTTAGAGATAGTAAAGTGACCCGATTTTATCTGGTGAGCACCAAGCCTGCGTTTACAGTGGAGTCTGGCGATGTCGATGCGGACAGTTGATTCACGGCAATAAAACAGCGAGCGGGGCGCAGGTATGAACTGCACCCCGCAATTTGCTCGTGTCCGTATCGCGTCTGCGCCTCGTCGTAGCTTGCGTCCGTGCGAGCATTCGTCCCGCTCCGGCATCACTTCACATCGAACTCCACGCGATCGAGTTCGGGCACGTTGAGGTCGATGAGCTTGCGGGCGACGTGGCGGTCGTGTGCCCCAAGCGTCTCGTCTGTCGTCACATGGGCGACAATCTCGCGCTCGACGATACCCTCCTCCTCGCCTTCGGTAGCCGAGGTCTCGACGGCGACGGTGTAGTCCTTAAAGCCTGGCAGCACCGCCGCAAGCTCGCGCGTGGTCTCGGTGATGCCGTAGCCGTCCTGCACGCCGGCCTGCGCCGAGCCAATGGATCCCGCGGTCATAACGATGCAGGGGATGGCAAAGATCACCGTACCCACGATGATGCGTCGGCGCACCTTGCGCGATAGCTCGTCGACCTCAGCGTTTTCCTCGGCAGTCACAATGCCGTCGCCGTTGAGGTCACGCTTGAGCGGTACACGTAAAAGAAGCAATACGGCTTCGGCCGCCAGCGCGATAAAGACGACGTTGATGCCAAACTCGTAGAGCGCCGAGAGGAACAGCGACCCGCTCGCGATGGCGATGCCGTAACCCGCCGCGCACAGGGGCGGCATGAGCGCGGTCGCCACGGCTACGCCGGCAATGAGCGTGGCGGGTTCCTGGTCGCGTGAGTTGCCTAGGCCGCCCGCAAAGCCGCCGGCGAGCGCGACAGCGAGGTCCCACACAGTCGGCGTCGAATTGTCGATGATGGCAGCTGTGGTGGTGCCAAGGGGCGAGAGCTTAAAGTACAACGTGGACGTGACCAGGCAAAAGGCCATCTGCAGCGCAAGGCTGGCGATGGCTTCGACGGTAATCTCACGGTCGAGCGTGGCGATGCCATATGCCATGGCAAGGACCGATCCCATGAGCGGGCAGATGAGCATGGCACCCACGATGGCGATGTCCGAGTTGATATCGAGGCCGATGCTTGCGATGAGCATGGCGATGATGAGGATGCATAGGTGGGAGCCAGTCAGACGCGCCCCGTTTACAAAACGCTTGCGGATCACGTGATAGGGCGCGCGTCCCTCGCGAATGTTGAATGCGCGCTTTAGGAAGCGGGTGGCGTTCTCCATGGCCTCACTATGGGCAGGGCGGATGCCGTGGCGCCGGTGATGGCGTTCGCGCAGCCGCTTGATCTGTTGCTTGTCGAGTTCCATGTCCACCTCGTTCTGGCACGGGCCGCGCAACGCGCCCGTTGTCCTAACTCTACACCGTGGCGGATGAGGTGTCTGTTGGATGCGGAATCCGATAGGGCGGATGACGCGGGAGCAAATGCAAATCACAGGTTCAATTTGATCCCGCAATAATATGATGCACCAGCTCCTACATGTGTGACGAAATTGTGAAGCACGAGAGTGCGAGTTTCAAAAAATCCGCTGGTGACCAATGTTGCGCAACAGAATTCAAAAATCGGCACCTACAGTTTGAAGCGTATGGATACATCCGTGTCAAAGGGAGAAAGCCATGGCAAACTACAGCCCACAACACTTTGAGCCTCGGGCTAAGGCCGTCAACGTCAAGGGCGTTGCCAACCGCGCCGTCGCAACCGTTTTGACGGCGGGCCTCATTGTTCAGCCGCTTATGTCGCCGCTGGCGGCAATCGCCGCACCGTCAACCGATAACGGCGATTCTGTTCAGGGGGGGGGTAGTTCTGTAGAGAACACCGTTGCCGCCGGTAACCAAGCGGTCGTAAAGACGGCTGCCCAGCTGGCCGAGGAGTCGGCAAAGCAGCTCAAGGACGCTCAGGCCGCCTACGATGCCGCCCAGAAGAAGGCCGACGCGGCGGGCCAGTCTCAAAAGCAGGCACAGCAGCAAAAGAATCAGGCCTCGCAGGCTGTGAGCGACAACGAAATCGAGCAGAACGCAGCAGAAGTCGCCGCGCTCCAGGAGAAGATTGACGAGCTCAAAGCCGCCGTCGAAAAGACCGAGCAGCAGCAGAAGAAGCTGGGCGACCTGAACGATCAGCTCGAACAGGCCAACAAGAGTGTCGAGGATAAGACCCAGGCGCTCAAGGACGCCAAGGCAAAGCAGGATGAGGCCAAGAAGGCCCTCGATGATGCCCAAGCCAAGCTCGAGGCCATGGGTATGGACGAGTACGAGACTGCCAAGAAGGCTGTCGAGGACGCGCAGGCAAAGCTCGATGATGCCAATAAGGCCGTTGCTACTGCACAGGCCAATCTGGACCAGGCCAAGGCTGCCGAGGCTAGCGCCCAGCAGGAAAAGAAGGACACTGAGACCGCTCTGACTTCCGCCCAGGCCAAGAAGCAGGAGACTGCTGCTGCTCTCGCTGCTGCGACCACTGCGCGCGATAACGCCCAGCAGAAGTTCGACCAGGCGCAGGCCGCGCTTGATGCCGCGACCTCGGGCACGGGTATCGATCTGAACGCGCTCGAAGCTGCCAAGGTCACTGCCGCCAGCGAGCTCGCGACCGCGCAGGCCGCGCTCGAAGCCGCGACGACTGCAGACGCCACTGCACAGGCGAACCTGCAGGCTGCGCAGACTACCGTCACCGCCGCGCAGGAGAAGGCCAACGCCGCCAACGCTGCTGTGGCATCTGCCAAGTCTGCATACGATGCGGCAAACAAGGAGTACAACGCCGCCGCCAGCGAGCGCGACGCCGCCAAGGCCGCATACGAGAAGGCGCAGCAGACCGAAGCAGACAAGAAGACCGCGTACGATAAGCTTGTCGAAGTTCGCAAGCAGAAGCGCAGCGAGTGGGAGACGGCATGCGCTGAATCCGATACCGCCAAGAAGGCATACGACACCGCGAATGCCGAGGTCGAGAAGCTTAACCAGCAGATTGCCGACCTCAAGTCGAACATGACCGTAGACCAGAATGTTATCAGCCAGGGCATGTTCGGCTTCATGAACTACATCATCGGCGGCAGCCAGTTCACAGCCACGCAGAAGAAGAACGCCCAGGACGCCGTATCGATGCTGACCGGTGCCGATGACAAGGCCGAATGGTATGACCAGTACGTCGATCAGGACATGTCTCGCGACACCAACCCGCTTTCCTTGGAGCAGATGCGCAACGCCCTGACATATCTCGACACCCAGAACAACCTCCGCAAGGCGAACGGTCAGTCGGCGCTCAGCGTCAGCCTCCGCATGACTGTGGCAGCCGCCCTTAATGCATCATATTCATCGAACATCTGGAGACACTCAGGCTGCTACTGGGATAACGGTGAAAATCTTGCCGGCGGAGGCGGCGCATATACCGGCGGTGAGACCGAGGATACACTCGGTTGGCCCTATACTGGTCTCTACACTCAGGAGAAGGTTAATTACGAGAATTGGATTAAAAAGTACGGTGCGGATAGCGAGGCTGGCAAAGCTCTCATGGCTCATCGCTATGATTCGTACTATATCTACCAAAACTATCGCGATGTGTATTCCGGCACAAAAGATGAAAACGGTAAGGAAAGAGGAGACGGCTGCGGGCACTATCTCAACGTTATCGATTCCGCTACGGTGGCTATCGGTATCGCAACCGGTAGCGGTAAGAACACCGATTCCGAGGTAACCGCATTCGATTACAGCGATGATGACACTCAGGCTGATTTCACTGTCTCCGAGTTCAAGAAGCTCGTCAACGACTACATCGATTCTGCCTATAACGCTGGCGGCACGCAGGCGCAGAAGGCGCAACTCAAGGAGCTCCAGAGCAAGCTCGCCGAGGCGCAGAAGACGCTGGGCACGGCCGATACGGCATATCTCGCTGCTCTCAATAATCAGAAAGACGCACAAGACGCCTATACCGCGGCCGACACGAACGTGAACACCGCCAAGGGCGAGTACGAGAAGGCCAAGTCCGGCACCGCCGCCGCGAAGATGGCATACGACGCTGCCGAAGCCAAACTCAAGGGTATCGACGTCAAGACGCCCAAGACCAAGCTCGACGCCGCCAAGGGCGAGGCCGCTACTGCCCAGGCAACTCTCGATAAGGCAAACGCCACGCTTGCTGACAGCAAGACGAAGGCAGCCGATGCCGCTGCTCACAAGGCGAAGGCTCGCAGCGCCCGCGATGCCGCCAAGGCAAAGTCCGATCAGGCCAATGAGGCGTATGACAACGCCACGGCTTCGGTCAAGGACCTTACCGCCAAGTGCGATGCCGCCAAGACGGACCTTGCGAACAAGCAGGGCACGCTTGACGATGCCAAGAAGGCCGACGACGCTGCCCAAGCTGGCGTTGACAAGGCTCGGGCCGCAGATACGCACGCCGCGACCACTCTTTCGGACGCCAAGCAGGCAGTTGATGCCAAGAAGCAGGCCCTGTCCGACGCGCAGGCGAAGGCCAAGGCCGCCGAGGGTGAGCTGGCCGGCGCAAACAAGGCCTTCGAGCGCTTCGCCGGCGCCCAGAAGGCGGTCGACGACGCCAAGGCCGCCTATGACGCTGCCGTCGCCGGTGTCGCCGATGCCCAGAAGCAGCTCGAGGCCGCCAACGAAGCCGTCGTCGATGCGAACCTCGAGATCGTCAAGGCCAAGGCCGAGCTTGCCAACGACGAGGCGCTCAAGGCCGATCTTGAGGCTGTCGACCACAAGGCATCCCTTGCCGCGGGCACGACGGGCAACGAGAAGCTGGTCAAGCTGAACGCTGCCTACGCTCGCTATAAGGCCGCCGTCGATGCCGCCGCTGGCCTCAAGGCTGCTCTGAGCGATGCCGATGCCAAGCTGTCCGATGCCAACGACGCCTATGCCGCCGCGCTTGCCGAGCTTGGCGATGCCAAGGATGCCCTGGCTGCCGCGCAGGCCGAGTACGACAAGTATCATCCCAAGGCTGAGCTGCAGGCCAAGCCTCAGGTTGCGCAGGCTGCCGCAAAGGCTCCTGTCGCCAAGAAGAAGGCCACGGACGGTGCACTTGCTCAGACGGGCGATACCTCCGCGCTTGCAGGTGAGGTCTTCGTCATCGGCGGCATTACGCTCGTTGCCACGGGTGTGACGCTCGGCGATCGTCGTCGCAAGCAGATGTAGCGTTTCGAGCGTAGTTTCTGCAACGAACTTCAATTCATAACGGGACCGTCTCGTTAGCCAAACGATAAGGCCGGCGCGCTGTTAAATGCAG
>CABMOY010000087.1 GCA_902388345.1 uncultured Collinsella sp. | reverse complement strand
GATGGACTGGGCGCGCAGCTTGGGCGGCACGACGGTCATGGCCTCGCGGGCGGCCTTGAGCTTGCTGGCGCGGATCTGAGCGCCCTCGGGCTCGTAGAACGCACGCTCGCAGGCACGGCCGCAGGGATGCGGGCAGATGGTGCCGGTAATGAACGGCAGGGCGTTGCGCTCGATGATGATGTTGAGTGCGTCCTCATAGCGGCCCTCGTCAACAGCCGCCAGGTAGGCGGGAATATCCTGCTGGATGGGGCAGCTCGTACGGCACGGCGTGGTAAAGCAGTCGGAAAGCGGGCTCTTGCCGGCGACCTTGCGATCGGGCAGCGGACGCAGCGGCTTCTTGTAGAGCGGGTTGGTGAGCGAATCGGTCTGGATCGCGGTCACGGCGTCGAGAGAGACGCCCGCGAACGGCTTGCCATCCAGGTCGGCAAACTCGCCGGCCATCTGGCTAAAGCGCTCGTAGCCACCGGGCTTGAGCACGTCGGTCGCCAGGGTGACGGGCCAAATGCCGGCGTCATACAGGGCACGGATATTGTAGACCGTGGCGCCGCCGGAGTAGCTGATGCGTAGCTTGCCATCGAACTGCTCGGTAATGCGACGGGCGGCCTCGATGGTCAGCGAGAACAGCGAACGGCCCGACATGTACATCTCGGTGGAGGGCAGCTCGTCCCTGGTCACGTCGACGGGGAACGTGTTGGTCAGCTTGACGCCAAACTCAAGGCCGCGCTCGGCGCACAGGGCGATCAGGCGCTCGAACATGGGCACGGCGTCGACCCACTGCAGGTCCTCGCGGAAGTGCGTGTCATCGAAGACGATGTAGTCAAAGCCCAGCTCGTTGAGGCGCTGGCGGGCAAACTCATAGCCCAGCAGCGTGGGGTTGCACTTGATGTAGGTGTTGAGGCCCTTCTCGGTGATCAGATAGGTCGCGATGCGCTCGATCTCCGCCGGCGGGCAGCCATGCAGCGTGGACTCAGTGATGGAGTTGGAGACGCGCGCCGGGATGGACTCGACAAACGCGGCATCGACATGCTCAAACTTGTCCAGGTTAGCGAGCGCCCACGTGCGGCACTCGTTCCAGACGTCGGAGCCGCTGGCATCCTTCATGCCCTCGATGTAGGCATCGACCTTGGGGCTCTTAATACCCTCGAGGTCATAGCCCACGGACATGTTGAAGACAAAGCCGTCCGGGCTGCCCAGACCGTACTCGCGAGCGATCAGGTGGCAGGCGAACCATGCCTTCACGTACTCGGCAAAGGCCTGCGGAACCTCGAGCTCGGTCGACCATTCGCAGTTGTAGCACTCGTCCTGCGCCACGATACAAGGCTTGTTAACGCACTTGGAGAGCTCCTCGCCGTCCATAACCTGAACGGTCTTAAGCTCAAAGAAGCGGGAACCGGCCACGTAGGATGCCACGATGTTCTGGGCAAGCTGCGTATTGGGACCGGCGGCCGGGCCAAACGGAGTCTCGATGCGCTCGTCAAAAATGGGAAGCGCGCCCCCCTGGTTGGTCGTGACCATCTTGCGCACGCCAAAGATGGCGTCCTGGGTCTTATGCTCCTCGATGATCCAGTTCATCAGCTGCGAAAACGGGATCGGCCTCATGATGTCGCTCATAGTGAGCTCCTCTCTGTAACGCCCGGCGAGACCGCGCGGCGGGCGCAAATACGGTGTAGCGCTAGCACAAGCGCCGGCGACCCCGCGGAGGTCGCCTATACGCGCGTCGGATGCGGCGAAACATCCGACGCGCGTGAATCTACTTGTTAATTAGTAGGCGCGATCGTTGAGCGTGCTCCAGAGCTTCTTGGACTCAGCCATGGTCCACGCGTTGATCTTTTCCTCATCAATGCCCACGAACTCGCGATCCTTATACAGGACGCGGCCGTTGATGATGGTGGTACGGCAGTTTTTGCCCATCATGCCAAAGAGCATGTGGCCGTCGATGTTCTCCTCGCTCAGCGGCGTAAAGGGCTTGTAGTCCATGACGATGACGTCGGCGGCAGCGCCGGCCTCGAGCACACCGAGCTTGCGATCGAAATACTTGCTGGCCATCTTGGCGTTGTTCTCGAACAGCATGGTCATGGCCTCGCACCAGCCCACGTTGGGCATGGCGGCGTTGTGGCGCTGAATGATCAGGAAGACCTTAAGGCTCTCGAGCATATCGTGGGTGTAGGCGTCGGTGCCCATGCACACGGGGATGCCGCGGCGGAAGAACTCGAGCACGGGGGCGCAGCCCACGGCGTTGCCCATATTGGATTCGGGGTTGTTGACGAGCCAGGTACCGGACTCCTTGACGATATCCATCTCGGCAGGCGTCACGTGGATGCAGTGGCCGAGCATGGTGTCGGGACCCAGCAGGTTGTGCTGCAGCAGGCGCTCGACGGGGCTGATGCCACCGCGGTTGAGGCGGGAGTCCCACACGTCATTCATGCCCTCGCACACGTGGATATGGAAGCCGGTCAGGCCGTTGTTGGCCTCAGCCATCTTGTCCATGGTCTCGTCCGACAGCGTAAAGGTGGCGTGACCGCCAAACATGGCGGCGATCATGTGGTTGTCGTTATCGCGACGCTCCTTGGCGGCCCACTGGGCAAATTCGGCGTTCTCGGCAATGGCCTGGTCGCATTTTTCCTGGCCGCGGCGATCGGAGACCTCGTAGCACAGGCACGAACGCATGCCCAGCTCCTGAGCTGCATCCTTAATGGTAAAGAGGCTTCCCGGGATCTCGCAGAAGCTCGCATGGTGATCGAAGATCGTGGTAACGCCATCGCGGATGGAATCCAGAATCGTGGCATAGGCGCTGGCCTTGGTGCCGTCGAGCGTCAGGTTGTCGTCGATCTTCCACCACTGCTGCTCAAGATTCTCCAGGAAGTTGGTGGGGTTGCAGTCCTTAATGGCAAGGCCGCGGGCCAGGCCCGAGTAGATGTGGGTGTGGCAGTTGATGAGTCCGGGCATGATGAGGTTGCCCCGGGCGTCAACGTACTCGGCATCCGGGTACTTGAACTTGAGCTCGCACTCGGGGCCCACTTCGACGATCGTATCTCCGTCAATGGCGACCGCACCGTTTGGAATGAACGGGGTCTGAGAATTGCGGGTAAAAACGGAACCGTTAGCGACCAGAAGCATGGATGCTCCCTTCAACATCAGAGGCGGGGTTTGACACCTCTGACATGGCGGAGTGCGAAGCGCCGGCCTACACCGGAAACGGGCCCTCTCCCGTCAACGCTTCACCAAAGGGACAAACCCTTTGAAGTGCGGCTTGGCGCCGCATGACGTCGGCGGACGAGGCGATGCGTCCGCCGACGAATAGCACCGAATTGGTTACTTCTTGCCCTCGGGCAAGACCAGATCCACGGCGGCATCCTTGGCGGCATCGATGTGCTGAGCCACGACCGGCGTCTGCGGAAGGATCAGGTTAAGGACAATGGCCATGATGGCGGTGGGGGTTACGGCGTTGGAGCCGATGACGGTGGACACCCAGGTGGGCATACCCTCGCCGGCAAGGCAACCGCTGGCCATCCAGATACCCAGGCCAAAGACGACGGAGGTGCCGACGATGGTGGTGGTGCGCTGCGTGAGGCCCTCGCGGGTGAACATGCGCACGCCGTTCATGGTGATGGTGCCAAAGACGCCGACGGTCGCGCCGCCGATGACGGGCTGCGGGATAGCGGAAAGGACGGCAGAGAGCTGCGGGAACAGACCGGCGATGGCAAAGACGGCCGCGATGATCACAAAGACCCACTTGTTGACGACCTTGTTGGAGCAGATGATGCCCACGTTCTGGCCAAGGGCGCTGGTGGGAAGACCGCCCAGCAGGCCGCCGACCATAGAGGTAAGGCCCTGGGACACGATAGCGCCTGAGAGCTCGCGCTCGGTGGGCATACGGTCGATGGAGCCCAGGCAGGCGGCGGAGACGTCACCGATAACTTGGATGGCAACCATGGGGAACACAACAGCGAGGGTAATGCAGACCTCGGGATCAAACTCGAGCGCGTAGGGCATGAGCTTGGGAAGGGCGAAGACCTGAGCGGTGGCGACGCTGGAGAAGTCGATCATGCCAAAGGGGATCGAAACGATCATGCCAACGATCATGCCAAAGAACACGGATCCCAGCTTGAGCGTGCCTTTGCCAAAGTTGGCGAGCGCAAAGACCACGGCGAAGGTGATAAGAGCGACGCACCAGGCCTGCGGGGTGCCCCACAACGGCGTACCCATACCGCCGGCCATGTACTTGACGGCCGTGGGATAGAGAGAAACGCCGATGGAGAAGATGACCGTACCGGTCACGACGGGCGGGAACAGCCACTTAATCTTGCTGTAAGCCAGACCAAAAAGGACCGCGACGGCACCGCCGACGATCTCGCCGCCCAGCAGCGCACCAAAGCTAAAGCCCGAGGCACCCATGGCCTGCAGGGCCGGCAGGAACGCGAACGAAACGCCCATGACGATGGGCAGACCGCCGCCGATGCGACGGAAGGGAGCGAAGGCCTGAAGGGCCGTATCGATTGCCGAAAGAATGAGCGCGACCTGGATGATGTCGGTGCTCTGCTGGCTATTAAAGCCGTAGACGCCGGCCATGATGACAGCCGGGGTGATGATACCGGCAAACGAAGCCAGTACGTGCTGAAGGGCACACGGGATCATTTCCTTAACGGGAGGCATGCCTTCACGAGTGAACAGGGCTTCAGTGCCGTTCTTAACCGTCTCCTGGGTCATTTGACCACCAATCCTCGAAATAGTTGTTTTCGCATCTAACGCTCTATTGTGACGCAGTGCGGGGTTGAGGTTGTGCCTTCGTTGCATATCGTATTAAAGATGATTCTCATTCTCAATAATAATTTTTTGTTATCAGACTATTCTTCAGCTGAGATAATGCATTTCCGCAGGTCAGGAAAGTGTCTGGTCAAAATAACATCTAACTTTTCTTTTGGTCAACCGTTTACCGCCAAATTCCTACCGTTCGTCTGTATTACGCAATGTACCTGCGGATATACGAGATGAAGAGCAGCGTGTTACCATGAGAAAAAATTGTTATGAACATTTCCGATTTCACCCAAAGGAGTTGCCCGTGAACGAGACCGTACGTCGCTTTTTGCCGATGGTCGATTTCCTGGAGCAGATACTCGGTAAGAACAGCGAGATCGTGCTGCATGATTTCTCGGATCCCGACCACGCCATCGTCGATATTCGCAACGGCATCGTGAGCGGCCGTAAGGTCGGCGGTCCCGCCACCGATCTGGCGCTCAAGATCATGCACGACCCCAAGTATCGCGACCTGCCGTTTATTACGGGCTACGAGGGCCGCGGCGCCGGTGGCAAGACGTTGGAGTCCGCGACGTACTTTATCCGCGAGAATGACGAGATCGTCGGTATGCTCTGCGTCAACACCGACCTCTCGACCGTGCGCTCCATCAACGCCATGGCGCAGCAGCTCATGGCATGCTTCGACGCGGCGCCGACGCGCACGGAGCCCGCCCCTATCGAGGTCGAAAGCCTTTCGGAGTCAACACAGGAGCTCATCGACCGCAGCATTGCCGAGTTGCTGAGTGCGCGCGGGCTGGATGTAGCGTCACTTGGCCAGAGCGACCGCGTCGACGTCATTCGCCACCTCAACGGCAACGGGGTGTTCATGCTCAAGGGCGCCGTGGCCTGCGCCGCCACCGCGCTGGACATCTCGGAGCCCAGCGTCTACCGCTACCTGCAAAAGGTCCGCAAGGAAGGCTAACAAACAAAAAGACTGCCCTTGGTGGCTCCACAAGCAATCTGTCGCTTGACAAAAGACCCTGCAGCTCGCACTGCAGGGTCTTTTTGCATGTCATGATTTGTTTTCGCCAACGCCTTAGAGAGCGGCGACGACCTCGATCTCGACCAGACCGCCGGCCGGAAGGGCGGCAACCTGGAAGGCGCTGCGCGCGGGGAACGGAGCCTCGAACTTGGAGGCGTAGATCTCGTTCACGGCAGCGAAGTCGGCGATGTCGGCCAGGTAGACCGTGGTCTTGACGACATCGGCAAAGGTGGCGCCGGCAGCGGTCAGCAGGGCCTCGACGTTAGCAAGGGACTGCCTGGCCTGGGCCTCGACGCCCTCGGGCATCTTGCCGGTTGCGGGGTCGATGCCCAGCTGGCCGGACAGGAACACCATGTTGCCAGTCTGGATGCCGGGGGAATACGGGCCGATGGCTGCAGGTGCGTTATCGGAAGACACGACGGTCTTGCTCATGTTTATCTCCTTACGATCAGTTGAGAGAGCGTGAGCGCGGCGTTCACACCGGGAGGCACAGTTCGGTCTGAACGCCGCGCTTGATTGGGATAGTACTCAAGGTTTCCGCGCGATGCAAGATTATTATCACGTTGCGAGAATATTTTATCGCCCAACGGCACCTGTCGGCCGCTGAACGGCACGACCGGACGGTGAAACTCAAAACGATCCGTTTCCCTCCGTCCCCAGCCGATCAGGTGATCCATAGGGGACGGAGGGAAACGGATCGTTTTTGCTGCAAGGGCTGCTGAAGACTTTATCCTGCTTGGACCACAGGGCTCGTCCGCCGCGACAGCACCACTATACTTTTGAGTATCTGAGCATTTTGAAAGGCAGGATATGACCGCAACCGCCAGTCGAACCACTAACCGCAGACCCGAGCTTTTGGCGCCCGCCGGAGGGCCCGAGCCCTTTGCCGCCGCACTCGCCGCCGGGGCAGACGCCATCTACTGCGGCATGGGCAGCTTCAACGCCCGCCGCAAGGCCACCAACTTTACCGACGAGGCCTTTGAGCAAGCCTGCCGCGCTGCGCACCTGGCCGGGTCGCGCGTCTACGTCACGGTCAACATCGTCATCAAGCAGTCCGAGATGGGCGATGCGCTGCAGCTCATCCATCGCTGCTCCACGCTGGGCGCCGACGCCTTTATCATCCAGGACTGGGGCCTGTTCTTTGAGGTCAAGCGCACGATGCCCGGCATCGAGACGCACATCTCAACCCAAGCAAACATCCATGACGACCGCGGAACCCTTTGGTGCCGCGAACAGGGCGCCGACCGTGTGACCCTCTCGCGCGAGCTTTCCATCGACGAGATTGCTGCCATTCACGATGCCGCGCCCGATGTGGACCTTGAGGTCTTTAGCCATGGCGCCATCTGCTTTTGCTACTCGGGCCTGTGCCTGCTTTCGAGCTTTGCCATGGCGGGACGATCGGCCAACCGTGGCATGTGCGCCCAGCCCTGCCGCCTGCCCTACGAGCTGATCGACGAGAACGGTCGCGCGCTCTCCCCCGCCGGCCGCGAGCGTGCGCTATGCCCGCGTGACACCAACACCTCACAGCTTGTTCGCCGTCTGTATGACGCCGGTGCCGCGTCGCTCAAGCTCGAGGGCCGCATGAAGGCGCCCGATTACGTGTACTCCATCGTTGATGTGTATCGTCACGAAATTGACGACATGCTATCCGGAGCCACCGTTGCCAAGGACGAGGAAGCCGCCCGCCAGCGCCAGCTCAAGCGCTGCTTCAACCGCGACTTTACGCACGCCTATCAGGACGGCACCTCGGGCGACGAGATGATGAGCTATGAGCGTTCCAACAACCGCGGCCAGATCGTGGGTACGGTGCTGGGCAGCCGCTTGGCCAACCGCGACGTGCGCGGCCTCAAGCCCGACGACCGCC
>CABMOY010000086.1 GCA_902388345.1 uncultured Collinsella sp. | reverse complement strand
TCCGTACATGTACGGATGAATGTGGGAGGTGTTCAGATAAAGTCGATAATCAAGGCGCGGCCGAGCGTTTTAAAAAATGCCAACTTTTCTGTTTGCACTTTGCGATTCCTCGTGTATACTGACTTTCGCATTTAACGGAGAGTTGTCCGAGTGGCCGAAGGAGCACGATTGGAAATCGTGTAGGCGTCAAAAGCGTCTCCAGGGTTCAAATCCCTGACTCTCCGCCAGTTAATTCCAAAGCAGGCCTTCGAGCCTGCTTTGTTTTTACCCCACGCGGAGGGGTGGCAGAGTGGTTGAATGCGGCGGTCTCGAAAACCGTTTGGCCTGTATAAGGTCACGAGGGTTCGAATCCCTCCTCCTCCGCCATTTTGGTTGAGAAAGCTCCCAACAACGGGAGCTTTTTTGTTATCGAAATACGTCTCGATCCCACGCTTCCCCAAACATGTACGTCACCCTCCAAAACCGACATTTTTCGACAACTTTGAAGGCTGACGTACACGTTTGGATTGAGCTCACGGGAGTGGCACTATTCGGAAGGTGCCTCTTCGTCTCGCATGCCTTTCCAGTTGCGGATAAGCGCCTTGCGTAGTTCGTTTTGCTCTCGCTGGTACCCGGTGTCGGTACAGCGAGGCATGCCGAGTGCTTCGCGAATGTTGTTCATGGCGCGGTGAAAGGCGAGCTGGCCACCGAACTGAGTCGAAGTGAGCGTAACGATTCGATATCCCATTTGGGAGAGAACGGCCTCTCGCTCCGCATCTGCTCCTTTGCGTTCGAACTCATCGTGAAAGCCGCCCTTATATTCGATACCGAGCTCCCTGCGCTTGTAGGTAACGAGCGCATCGATTTTGAGTGTTCGAGCTTTGGCGCAATGCCAGAGACGTTGAGGGATCTCGAGCGGTTTGTTGAGTTCGATACCTCGGATGCCAACACCGCCTTCGCTTGTTGGGAGTGAGAGGGCGATTGCCGAAGCGGTCTCCATAGGCGAGGCCGAGCGATCGTAGATGTGCCTGAGCGCGAGCCGTGCACGTGTGGCACCGGGTTTGCCGGGATGTCGATCGAGCAGTTCGATTATTTCATCCTTGGAGGTGGTGGCTGGTTGCTCGGTATAAGGGTCGGCGGGGTTGAGCCTCATGCGATAATCGCCGCAAACTTCATAGCCATATTCGAGATATTCGATCCTATCCATCCACTCGGCAGCGAGCACGAAGGTGAAGGCTTCGTCGGTGATGAAGATTCCGGGCGTCAACTCGTTAATATGCTCGTAGGGAAGATTTTGTCCAAGAATGTGACAAACGACGCCTTTGGTACGAATTCGCTCGAATTCGAATACAACCGCGATATCGATAGTCTTAAGCATATCGGACGGAATGCCGCAGTCGGTAAGCGCCTGTCGTATGCGCGCAACGCGTTGTTGGGTGGAGATGCCTTGTGCGCCTATCTGGTAGTCGTGCCGCGCAAGAGACTGAACCAAATTCTGGGGTGCATGGTGGACAAGCCATGCGGTTTTATGCGAAATGAGAACAGGGGTATCCATTGAGGGCCTCTCGCTCTGAGCCGGTATCCAACTCTTATGTCCGTTGAAGTGGGGAAATATACCGGATGTGAGTAAATCAACTCACTCATGCTGTGAGCTCAATCCAAACATGTACGTCAGCCTCCAAAGATGTCGAAAAATGTCGCTTTTGGAGGGTGACGTACATGTTTTGGATCCCTGGCATTCCGGCAACGTCACGCCCGCATCCAGTCCCTACCGTTTGCCGAGCAATAGGGTCGCCAGACCCGTCAACCATGTACTATGTACGGGCATTGTTCATACCTACAACTCAAAGGACCCCATCTTGCCCGTCGTCGCCGCTTTAACCGTTACCTCACATGCCTCGGATGCCATGGTCGCTATCCCATTTTGGCTCGAGATGTTCGCCGTTGTCGCGGCATCGATCTCGGGCGTGCTGGTCGCGCGCGAACACAAGCTCGACCTGGTGGGCGCGGTCGCGCTCGCGGTGGTCTGCGGTCTGGGCGGCGGTCTTTTGCGCGATATGACGCTCCAGGTCGGCAACGTCTACATCCTCAACCAGCCCATGGCACTACCGCTCTCCATCGCCACAGCCGCCATCATCTATATCTTCCCGGCAATCGTCGATAAGCCCGAAAAACTCATTCCCCTGCTCGACATCATCTCGGTCGGCATCTATGCGGCAACCGGCGCGGACAAGGCGTTGGTGTACGGATTTGCGCCCGCCGTATGTATCATGATGGGCTTCTTTACCGCCGTGGGCGGCGGCATGCTGCGCGACGGCTTTATGGGCGTGGTCCCGGGCATTTTCCAACGCACCAACTTCTATGCCATCGCGGCCATCGCCGGATCGGCAAGCTATGTAGCCCTCGTCATGAGCGGCCTCATGAGCAATGTTGCCGCGCTGATCGTATGCGTTGTCGTGACCATGGGCCTGCGCTGGCTCTCACTGCGCTTTGACATCAAAAGCCCCACCGAAGAAGACATCGCGCGCTTCTTGCATCGCAAAAAGTAGGTGGCGCGGGCTCATCCTTCGAAATGCAACCGAGAGGTTCTTTTAGAGCGCCCTCGCGTTGGGTACCCTGTTAGATACCTGTCGAGTATCTAACGAAGGATTCACTATGCCTTACAACCAAGTACCGTCAACCCGGCGCCGCAAAGCGCCGAGTCGCATCACTATCCTATTCGCGCTGATTGCGCTCGCGCTCACCGCACTCCCCACGGCATCGTTCGCCGGCACCGACACCGCGGGAAACGTGCTCGCGACCGAGGTTGACTCAACTCCGTCGGATGTCGAAGGTGACCTGTACTGGGCCGGCCAAAGCCTCAACCTAGACGACGCCTCCATCGGCCGCGATATCATCGCGGCGGGCGAGAGCCTGTCGATTCGCGACTGCACCGTAGGCGGCGCCGTTCGCCTGGCGGCGCGCACCATCGATATCGCCAAAACCGCAATCGATGGCAGCGCAACGGTAGCCGGCCAGCACGTCGTGCTCAACACCGGTAGCACCGCCAACTGTTTTTACGCGGCGGGCGAGACGGTCGCCCTGCGCGGCTCCGCCAAGTCGGCAGCACTCGCGGGCAGTACGGTAACCATCGACGGCACCGTCGATGGCGATGTCGAGGTCTGGGCCGACAAGCTCATCCTAGGCAAAAACGCCCGCGTTACCGGCACGGTGAACGCCCATATCGCGCAAGATCCCGAGCGGGCCGAGGGCGCTCAGGTCGGAGCCCTCAAGATCGACCGCACCGAGAACGAGAACACCTCTACGATTAACGACACCATCGGCGGCATCGTCGCCGCAGCGCTTTCCACCTGCTTCGTCGCGATCATCCTTGAACTCGTCTTTCCGCGTGCGACCGCCAGCGCGGCCGGCATGCTCCGCCAGCGCCCCACCCCGCTGTGGGTGAGCGGTCTTTTGGGCACGGTGGCCGCCATTCCCGCCATCCTGCTGCTCATCATCTCGATTGCAGGCCTGTCGCTCGCCGGAGCCCTCATGTGCGCCGTGATCGGCATCGCTCTGGCCTCGGCGGCATTTACGGGCACCGCGATCGCGCGCATGGTCGGACACAACCAGAACCGCTACGCCATGGCCGCCGTGGGCGGTATCGCCGCGGGCGCACTCACGGCACTTCCCCTTATGGGCACCTTTGTCAGCGGCGTAGCCTTCGTCTTTACGCTCGGCTACGTCATCCAGATCATCTGGCGCAACGCCCGCCTCAAGCCGCAGCAGGCCGCCAACACTCCGGGCCTCCCCTCCGCCTAGCCGTCAACCCCCACAAAGGGGACAGGTACCTTTGTGGGGGTGCAGACCAACTCGATCCCTGTGCACCAAAAAGGGCGCCGACCGCGACGGTCGGCGCCCTTTCTTGTTAGTCGCTATAAAGCTCAGCGCTTATTTGTTGACCTGACCGGCACGGACGGCGGCCTTCTTGCGGTCGGTGGCATTGAGCAGACGCTTGCGCAGGCGGATGTTCTTGGGAGTGATCTCCACTAGCTCGTCGTCGGCGATGTACTCCAGCGCCTCCTCCAGCGAGAAGGTACGGGGCGGCACCAGCTGGACGGAGATATCGGAGGTCGAGGAGCGCTGGTTGCCCAGGTTCTTGGTACGAGCGATGTTGACGACCATGTCGCCGGCCTTGCTGCGCTCGCCCACGATCATGCCCTCGTAGCACTCGGTGCCCGGCTCAACGAACAACTGGCCGCGCTCCTGCAGCGTACCCAGAGCGTAGGCAACGGCCTTCTCGGTGGTCATGGAGATCATGGCGCCGTTCTGGCGGTTGCCGATCTCGCCGGCATAGGGACCGTACTCCAGGAAGGTGTGGTAGAACACGCCCTCGCCGTGGGTGACGTTCATGATGCGGTTCTTAAGACCCATGATGCCGCGGGTCGGGATCTTAAACTCAAGATGCGTCACGATGCCCGAGGTATCCATACTCGTCATGATGCCGCCGGAGGTGCCGAAGACCTCAACGACCTTGCCCGAATACTCGTCCGGGCACTCGACGACGGCCTGCTCGACGGGCTCCATCTTGTTGCCGTTTTCGTCCTTCTTAAACAGAACGCGGGGACGACCGACCTGGAACTCAAAGCCCTCGCGGCGCATAGACTCCATCAGGACGGAAAGGTGCAGAATGCCGCGGCCCGAGACCTCGACGCCGCTCTTGTCCTCGAGCTCCTCGATCTTCATGGTCACGTTGTTCTCGGCCTCGTTGAACAGGCGCTCCTTGAGCTGACGGGCGCCCACGATATCGCCGTCGCGACCGACGAGCGGGGAGGTCGAGGCCTCAAAGACGATGGACAGGGTCGGCGGATCGATCTCGATGGGCTCGAGCTCAACGGGGTTCTCGGGGTCGGTATAGACATCGCCGATATCGGTGCGGTCGATGCCCACGACGGCGGCGATGTCGCCAGCGCCGACTTCCTGGCACTCGGTACGGCCCAGGTAGTCGAAGGTAAAGAGCTGCTTGACGGTAGCGGTAGCACTGGAGCCGTCGTTCTTGACAACCAGGATCTGGTCGCCCTGGTGGATGGTGCCGGAGTACACGCGACCGATACCGATACGGCCAACGAAGTTGGAGTGGTCGATGGTCACGCACTGCATGGCCAGCGGGGCGTTCTCGTCAACCTCGGGCGCGGGCATGTCGTCGATGATCATATCGAGCAGCGGATACATGTCCATGTTGCCGTCGTTGGGATCAAGGCGGGCAAAGCCATTCATGGCGCTGGCGTAGACCACGTGCTCCATGGCGAACTCAAGCTGGTCGTCGGTGGCGCCCAGGTCGGCCATAAGGTCGAGGCAGTCGTTGTAGGCCTTCTCGGGGTTAGCGCCCGGACGGTCGATCTTGTTGATGACGATCATGATCTTAAGGCCGGTGTCGATAGCGTGACGCAGCACGAAGCGGGTCTGGGGCATGGGACCCTCAAAAGCGTCGACCAGCAGCAGGGCGCCGTCGGCCATACGCAGCACGCGCTCGACCTCGCCGCCAAAGTCGGCGTGGCCCGGGGTGTCGATGACGTTGATCTTAACGTCCTTGTACTCGATAGAGATGTTCTTGGCGAGAATCGTAATGCCGCGCTCGCGCTCCTGGTCGTTAGAGTCCAGGACGCGGTCCTCGACCTGCTGGTTAGCACGGAAGGCGTCCGTGGCACGCAGGAGCTTGTCGACCATCGTCGTCTTGCCGTGGTCGACGTGAGCGATGATGGCGATGTTCCTCAGATTGTCTACGCGCATGTAGTTCCCCTATCTTCTATCCATATACAAACGGCACGCGTATGCGGCCCGCCCAGCGATACAACGCTCAGCGGGAATATTGAGCCTTTTACCGAAAACTCGTTTATTTTAGCGATTTTAGATAAGAGGGGTTTCCTCACCTGCAGGTTCAGGGTCGCTCCACATAAAACCATCGCCGGCACCCATGCCCTCATACAGCACGTATGCCGAAAAACCGCTCTCGAGCGTGGTTTCGAAGAAGCTCACGAGCAGAGCATCGTGATAGCCGCCGTCAATCTCGACGCAGCCGGTGTAGCCGATGGCATAGCGGGCGATACGGCCCAGGCCCTCGTCCTTAAGACCCATCTTGTGCTCGGAGATAAAGTTGGTGGCAGCCTCCAGGCATGCCTCCTCGCCATCTTCGTCGAGCGCGGCCAGATAGCGGTTGGAAGCGGCGTCCTCAATTGCCACAACCACGCCCGGGTTCTCGCCCGCGGCCAGGTCGTCCAAGAAGGCGCCAATCAGATCGCACACCATGGCGTCGAGCTCGGCGGAGACGTTACCGGCGTCCTGCATATCCTGTGCCATCTTTAGACCTTCCCATCGAGTCCGGCGTCGTTACAGTTCTTGTGCCTCGGCAGCGATCTTGGCGGCAGCGTCGCGGGCGCGCATCATATCCATCGCGCGCTTGTCGAGTACCTTGATCTGGTTGGTCAGCATTACCGCATCGACCACACCCCAGATCACCAAGCCTGTTGAAATCGAAAACCCAAGCGCACCAACTGTACCACGAAGACGAGAACAGATTACCGCGACAAGGGCGGAGATGATAACCATCTTGATATAGGAGCCGCGGCGCTCGCGAAGCGTGCGGGCCTGCGTCACATAGGCGATGCGAGCCGCCTCGGATGCCTCCGAGCGCATCTGGGCTTCACGCGCGATGGCGGCCGCTTCAGCCGATACGCGGGTGCCCATCAGCGACCTCTCCGCTCGCGTGCCAGACATTTAGAAATCATCGGGGGAGAGCGTATGGACGAACTCGTCGAACTTCTCGAACTCCTGCTCGTCGTCAACTTCCTCGGCATGGGCAGAAACGGTACCCAGGCGATTCATGATGTCGTCCTCCACAAACATGGGGGCATTGCTGCGCACGGCAAGGGCAATGGCGTCGCTGGGGCGGGCGTCAATCTTTCGTTCGTCACCATCGGCCAGCACGACAATCGTCGCATAGAACACCGGCGGCTCGGCACGAACGATCTCGATGCGCTCGAGCTTGGCGCCCAGGGCATTGACGGTGTCAAGCAGCAGGTCATGCGTTATCGGGCGCTCGGCGCGACCGCTATCGATGCCACGGCTAATGGCCGCGGCCTCAAACGAGCCGGTCTGAATGGAAAGCGAACGCAGCGGTGCCGTCGAATCCGACTTGCCGCAGCGCTCACGAAGCACGATAAGCGATGGCGTGGGACCGGCGGCCATGACGATGGTCTCTATGTCGACACGAACCATGGAACACCTCCGGTACGTAGCGGTTAACACGCGGCAGCTCCACCGCATTGAATAGCTATACTACCCAATCTTTCGCACAGCACACAAAACCAAAATGAGATTTATCACAGACAAGAAAAAGCCCCGAGGCAACGCCCCAGGGCTCTTCACAGTTTTGATGGTGGACCTGACAAGATTCGAACTTGTGACCTCCCGGTTATCAGCCGGACGCTCTAACCAACTGAGCTACAGGTCCATCATGGTGGAGGTTAGGGGGATCGAACCCCTGACCTCAGGCTTGCAAAGCCCGCGCTCTCCCAGCTGAGCTAAACCCCCACGGAGACAGTAATAAACACCCCAGCGGCGACTCGGCTCTCGCTGGGGTGTTTATTGCGAAAGAAAGTGGTGGACCTGACAAGATTCGAACTTGTGACCTCCCGGTTATCAGCCGGACGCTC
>CABMOY010000085.1 GCA_902388345.1 uncultured Collinsella sp. | reverse complement strand
CTGCTTGGCGGCCTCGACTTCCTGAGCGCGGGCCTCGATCACCGAGGCGAGTTGTTTGCGGACCATGGCGACATAGGCGTCCTCCAGAGTGGAGGAAGCGGACTTAGCGGGAATCTTCATATCGGCGAGATGACCCATCAGTTCCTTGGAGGTCATGCCGAACTCTTTGGCCAGGGTGGACACACGGACTTTTGCCATATGACTTCACCTACCCTTTCTGGCACCTTGGGTGCCTAGAGACTGAACGAGCGTGAGAGACGCGCCGGGACCTGCCCGGCGCGACCGCGCGCTAGATCAGGTCCTCCGCATCATCGAAGGCGTCGGTGTCGTGGACACCGCAGAAACGGGAGCCGGGACGAGCCTGGTTGCGGCACTGGACGCCGTCCTCGGACACGTACTCGCAGCGACGGACGTCCTCGTCCTCCTCGTCACCGATCAGGTCGGCGGCGGGCTCCTCGTGAACGGGAACGTTCTTGAGGATGTCGGCGGCAAGCGTCTCGGACTTGATGTCGATGTGCCAGCCGGTCAGGCGCGCGGCGAGGCGGGCGTTCTGGCCCTCCTTGCCGATAGCGAGGGACAGCTGGTCGTCGGGCACGATGACGCCGGCGTAGGCCTTCTCCTCGTCGATGAGGACGCGGGTGACCTTAGCGGGCGACAGGGCGTTGGCGACGTAGACGGCAGGATCGGCATCCCACAGGATGACGTCGACGCGCTCGCCACGGAGCTCGCCCACGACAGCGCGAACACGGCTGCCCTTGGGGCCGACGCAGGCGCCCACGGGATCCAGACGGTCGTCGAGCGAGTGGACGGCGACCTTGGAGCGCTGGCCAGGCTCGCGGGCGATCGACTTGATCTGGACGGTGCCCTCATAGATCTCGGGCACCTCCTGCTCAAACAGACGACGCATGAGCTCGGGGTGGGTACGAGAAATGACAATCGGCGGACGGCTGTGCTCGCCACGAACCGGCTGCAGGTTGGAGTTGGGGTCGCGAACGTCGATGATCACGGCCTTGATGTGCTGGTTGTGCAGGTAGCGCTCGCCCATCGGACGCTCGTTGCGCTCGTTCTCGTAACGGCGCTGATCGAAGTGCGGCAGCTCGGCCTCGACGCCCTCGCGGATCTTGACGATCGTGAAGTCGGGCGTGGACTGCAGCACGGTGCCGCTGATGAGGTCACCGATGCGGCCGGAGAACTCCTCGTAGATCTGCTCGCGGGCGGAGTTGCGCACGATGGCGTTGATCTCGGCCTTGGCGTGCTGGGCGGCGATGCGGCTCGTGTTCTTGGGGGTGACGTCGATCTCCTCGAACTCGGTGAAGTTGCCTTCCTCGTCCATGGAATCGTCGATCGGCTCCAGGCGGTAGACGTAGATCTTGCCGGTGGTGCGGTCGATGGTCACCTTGGCGCCCCACTCAAGATGCAGGATCTCGGCATAGCTCTTGGCGAGCGACTGCTCCAGGCGGTCGATCAGGTAGAGCTGGTCGATGTGCCTTTCCTGGCAAAGCTCCATCAGGGCGGTCATCATGTCGGATGCTGCCATCTTACTTTCCTTCCTTCGCGGGCTTGAAGTCGTAGGTGGGCTTCAACTTGCACTTTTTAACATCAGAGAAATCGAGGGTAACGGACTCGCCGTCCTCGAGCTCGAGGGTCACGTTCGTCTCGGTTGCGGCGGCAATCTTGCCGGCGTACTTGCGACGGCCCTCGGTGGCGGTGGAGGTGAGCTCACAGTTCTCGCCCACAAAGCGGGCAAAGTCGCACGGGCGGCGCAGCGGGCGCGCCATGCCCGGGCTCGACACCTCAAGCGTATAGCTCGAAGAGATAGGGTCGAGCTCCTCAATCACATCGCCGACCCACTTGGTGTTGGCCGTGACGTCGTTGAGAGACAGGCTCTGACCCTCGGCACCCTCGATACGCACGCGCACGCAGGGGGCCTTGGTGGCGCCCACGAGCTCGACGTCGACGATGTCGATATCGTGCTGGGGAGCGACGGCCTCGAGCGCGTCGATGATCGCCTGCTCGGTCTTGGTCTTGACCATTGCGGCACCTCCATCCATACAAAAAAGAAGCGGGGCCGAAACCCCACTTCTTTCATTTACAACTTCATTTGCAAGCAAACTATACCAATACCTGCGAATACGTGCAAGCACAACGCAAACCCGCAGGTCAGCGTGCCCACAGCATCTCCACAAGAATAGAACAATTGACCGCAGACACCCAGACAGGCGGCTGCAAAAACGAGGGACGACCCAACCGGATCGCCCCTCGTCTTAAACGCGTCAACTATGCGCGCGGTATTTACTTAACCACCAGGTTGACCAGCTTGCCGGGCACACAAATGGCCTTGACGACCGTCTTGCCCTCGAGCCACTTGGCAACGGCCTCCTCGGCGGCAGCCTGCATCTCCTCGTTGGAGGCATCGCGGGCCACGTCGATGCGACCACGGACCTTGCCGAGCACCTGAACGACGATCTGCACCGTGTCCTCAATGGACTCGGCCAGGTCGAACTCGGGCCAGGCGGCGGTATAGGCGTTACCCTCGCAGCCGAGCGCCTCGTGCCACAGCTCATCGGCCCAGAACGGGCAGATAGGGGCAAGGACACTCACGATGTCCTTGGCCACGCCGTAGCACAGAGCCTTGTCGCGATTAGCGCTCTCAGTGGCGTTGAGGTAGGCGCTCGCCGCGTTGACGAGCTCCATGACGGCCGAGATCGCGGTGTTGAACTGGCCGCGGTCAAAGTCCTCGGTGCACTTGGCGATGGTGCGGTGACGCTCGCGATAGAGCTTCATCGCGGCCTCATCGAGCGCGGACTTGTCGAAGGACACGTTGGCATCGCCAGACTGGACGAGCTGCCACACGATACGCCAGGCGCGCTTGATAAAGCGGTTAGCACCCTCGACGGCCTTGGGATCCCAGTCGAAGTCCTTCTCGGGCGGGGCGATAAACAGGATCGCCAGACGCATGGTGTCGGCGCCGTAGGGCTCGATAACCGAGCTCGGGGGCACGACATTGCCCTTGGACTTGGACATGGTGTCGCCGTTCTCGTCCTTGACCATGCCCTGGCAAAGCAGGTTGGTGAAGGGCTCGTCCACGCTCAGCAGGCCCAGATCGCGCAGTGCCTTGGTAAAGAAGCGGCTATAGAGCAGGTGCAAAATGGCGTGCTCGATACCACCGATGTAGTTATCGACGGGCATCCAACGGTCGGCGGCTTCCTTGGAGAAGGGCAGCTCGGTGTTGTGCGGGTCGGTATAGCGCAGGTAATACCAGCTGGAGCAGGTGAAGGTGTCCATGGTATCGGTCTCGCGCTTGGCCGGGCGACCGCAGACCGGGCAGGTGGTCTCGTAGAACTCCTTGCACTCGGCGAGGGTCTCGCCGGCGCCCAGGTCCAGGTTCTCGGGCAGCGTCACCGGCAGCTGATCCTCGGGCACGGGCACGATGCCGCAGTGCTCGCAGTGGATGGCCGGGATGGGGTTGCCCCAATAACGCTGTCGGCTGATGAGCCAGTCGCGCAGACGGAACTCGACCTTGCGACGACCGCAGCCCATGGCCTCGAGGTCGGCCACGATTGCAGCCTCGCCCTCGGAGTGCTTGCCACCGCGCATTCCGGTGTACTTGCCGGACTGGACGAGCGTGCCCTCGGCAGCGTGGGCGCAATCCCAGTCGACGGTCTCGGCATGGAAGGTATCGATGGTCTCGCCGCTGGCCTCGACGGCAGCGCGATCGCCATCGTCCAGGATGATCGGTACGATCGGCAGGTCGTACTTGCGGGCGAACTCAAAGTCGCGCTGGTCGCCACAGGGAACGGCCATGACGGCACCGGTACCGTAGTCGGCAACGACATAATCGGCAACCCACACGGGGACCTTCTCGCCGTTGACGGGGTTTACCACATAGCGGCCCGTGAAGGCACCGTGCTTCTCGAGGGTGCCCTGGGCACGCTCAACGGCAGAGATATGCTTGGAGTCCTCGACAATCTTGGTGACGGCCTCCTCGTACTCCGTACCCTCGACGAGCTCGTGCAGGCCGACGTACTCGGGAGCCAGGACAAAGAAGGAAACGCCAAAGAGCGTATCGGCACGCGTGGTGAAGACGGTGATCTTGCCCTCGTCGCCCTCGATGGGCTCGCCATCCTGGTCGCAAAGGGTAAAGTCGACCTCGGCGCCCTCGGAGCGACCGATCCAGTTAGCCTGCATCTGCTTGACGCGCTCGGGCCAGCCGGGGAGCTTCTCCAGATCGTCGAGCAGCTCCTGGGAGTACTCGGTAATCTTGTAGTACCACTGCTCCAGGTCGCGCTTCTCGGGCTCGGTGCCGCAGCGCCAGCACTTACCCTCGGTAACCTGCTCGTTAGCCAGAACGGTCTTGCAGGTGGGGCACCAGTTGACCGGGTTCTTCTTGCGGTAGACCAGGCCCTTTTCCCACAGCTTCTCAAAGATCCACTGACCCCAGCGGTAGTAGTCGGGGCTGCAGGTCTTGACCATGCGATTCAGATCGTAGGAAAAGCCCATGCGCTTCATCGTGACGAGCGCCTGATCCATGTTCTTATACGTCCAGGTGGCAGCCTGCGTGTTGTGCTTGATGGCGGCGTTCTCGGCAGGAAGGCCAAAGGCGTCAAAGCCGATGGGGTGCAGCACGTCGTAGCCGCGCATACGGGCCTGACGGGCCATGGCATCGCCGATGGTGTAGTTGCGCGCGTGGCCCATGTGCAGGTCGCCCGACGGATACGGGAACATCTCGAGCACGTACTTCTTGGGCTTGCTGTCGTCAGTGTCGACGGCAAAGAGGTTGGAATCCTCCCAGGCCTTCATCCACCGGGACTCAATGGCCTGCGCGTCGTAGGCGGGAATCTCGTCCTTATGATCTGTGCAATCGCACATATCAGCTCCTTTAATCTTAGCTGGGGTCGGTCGGCTTAGCTTTGTTCGCTACTGCGGACAGTCCTGCGCAAGACGAAGAGCACATTAAGTGCTCTTCTTTGCGTGCGGAACTTGTAGCGAACAAAGCTAAGCCGACCGACCCTAAGGTTAACTTGACTGATGATAGCAAATACGACAAGCGAGATGCCTGCGACTTGCAGGCATCTCGCTTTATCTAAATAACGTGGTTGTGAATCAACCGCTAATTGTTACCCGCCCAAGCATGATCGGGTTTTCCAAGTGCCGCAGATTGCCGTGAAAGAGGAGCGACGCGTACTTTGGTACGCGAGCGACGGTTTGAACGGCAAGGTGCAGTGCTTGGGAAAGCCGCTTAGCGGTAGCTGACGCTTTGCTGGGAGTCCTTGACGACTACGTCGTGGGCGCCGCCTTCGACGATGGAAGTAGAGCTGACCAGCGTTAGGCGTGCCTTTTCCTGGAGCTCGGGGATCGAGAGGGCGCCGCAGTTGCACATCGTGGACTTGACCTTGTAGAGCGTGCCGCCCACGCCGTCCTTGAGGGAACCGGCATAGGGAACGTAGGAGTCGACGCCCTCGACGAAGCTGAGCTTCGCCGCGCCGCCCAGGTCGTAGCGCTGCCAGTTGCGAGCACGCGCAGAACCCTCGCCCCAGTACTCCTTCATGTACTGGCCGTTGACGTTGACGCGCTCGGTCGGGCTCTCATCGAAGCGGGCGAAGTAGCGACCCAGCATCATAAAGTCGGCACCCATAGCAAGGGCGAGCGTCATGTGGTAGTCGTATACGATACCGCCGTCGGAGCACACGGGCACGTAAACACCGGTCTCCTCGTAGTACTCGTCACGGGCGCGGCAGACGTCGATCAGCGCGGTGGCCTGGCCACGACCGATACCCTTGGTCTCGCGAGTGATGCAGATGGAACCGCCGCCGATACCGACCTTGATGAAGTCGGCACCGCAGTCGGCCAAGAAGCGGAAGCCCTCGGCGTCGACGACGTTACCGGCACCGACCTTGACGTCCTCGCCGTAGTTGGCGCGAATCCACTCGATGGTGCGCTTCTGCCACTCACTGAAGCCCTCGGAGGAGTCGATGCACAGGACATCGGCGCCAGCCTCGATGAGCAGCGGCACGCGCTCGGCATAGTCGCGGGTATTGATACCGGCGCCGACCATATAGCGCTTGTCGTTATCGAGCAGCTCGTTGGGGTTGGTCTTGTGGCTGTCGTAGTCCTTGCGGAAGACGATGCCCATAAGGTGATCGTTGTCGTCGACGATAGGCAGAGCGTTGAGCTTGTTGTCCCAGATGACGTCGTTGGCAACCTTGAGGCTGATGTTCTTGTCGCCCACGATGAGCTGCTCGCGCGGGGTCATGAACTCGGAGACCTTCTTCTGGTGGTCATCGCGGCTAGGACGATAGTCACGGCTGGTGACAATGCCCAGGAGCTTGCCCTTGGGAGTGCCGTCGTCGGTGACCGGCATGGTGGAGTGGCCGGTCTTCTCCTTGAGCTCGATGACCTGCTCCATGGTCATGTCGGGTGTCAGCGTGGAATCGGACTGAACGAAACCAGCCTTGTGATCCTTAACGGCCTTGACCATAGCAGCCTCGGACTCGGGGGTCTGAGAACCGTAAATGAAGGACAGGCCACCCTCGGTAGCGAGCGCGACACCCATGTCGACGCCCGAGACGGACTGCATGATGGCGGAAACCATGGGGATGTTCAGGGTGATTGCCGGCTTCTCACCGCGCTTGAAGCGGGTTAGCGGCGTCTTAAGAGAGACGTTGTTGGGGATGCACTGCGAGGACGAGTAACCAGGGACCAGCAGATACTCCGAAAACGTGTGGGACTCACCGGGAAAGAACGTAGCCATGTTTCTCCTTTTTCCATGCGACCGGTCGGCTGCAAGCCTCGTAGGACCCAGCCCAACCTTGGGCGCCCAATACTGGGGAAGTATCTTAACGCACTTTGACTGCTACAATGCATGGTTTAGAAAGAGCACACGAGGGTTTGACGCAGGCTTTGCGTTTGCCCAGCAAACACTTTAGCGGGGAGACGTGGAGCGTATGAAGTACAAGACGACGGCAAAGTTGGTCATTCAAGCGTGCGACAAGGATTTGCCGGGCGTGTTCGGCCATGGCTGCGTCTTGCTGCTGCAGGGTATTGCCCGGGAGCACTCACTCAACCGCGCCGCCAAAAGCATGGGCATGGCGTATTCTAAGGCCTGGCGCATCGTGAACGAGGCCGAAGGTCAGCTGGGATGCAAACTCATCGAGCGCGACGGCGCCCGCGGATCCACGCTCACGCCGGCCGGCGAGCGAGCCATAGTGGTCTACGAGGAGCTGCAGGCCGACATCAACAACGTCATCGCCACCAAAGCCAGCGACCTCATTGCCACCATCAAAGAGTAGCTAACTTGCGAAGGGCGTTGTCTAGGGTGGACGCTACAACCAGGGGGTCGTCGGTGCCGGCGAAGAGGCGGATGGTTCCCCTCCGCTTGCCGCGTGGGGCCGAAAGGCGTGTCGTTGCGCCGCCGGCGGGCGACGTGCGGAACTCCCCCGGCAATGTGTCGAACAGCTCACCCGCACTTCGCTCGATAAGGTCAAACTCAACTGCCGGGCCAAAGCCGTGCTCGAGGATTCCCGTTGCAACCGCATGGTCGGGATGCAAGCTCAGCCCGGGATAGCGCACGTTGCGCACCATCTCGTTGGCAGCCAGATACTCGGCCAGTGCACGGGCGCGATCGAAGTGCGCCTGCATGCGAGCATCGAGCGAGGACAGCCCCCGCTCCAGCATGCAAGCCTCATT
>CABMOY010000084.1 GCA_902388345.1 uncultured Collinsella sp. | reverse complement strand
GGTAAGACCCGCCGGGACCGTGGCCGAGAGGCGCCAGTACAGGTCGTCGGCGACCGTGGCGTCGGCGGCCTTCTGCCAGGCAGCAGTGCTGTCCTCCAGCACATGCTTGGACACCTTGGGGGTCGCCGCCTTGGGCTTGACGGTGAAGGCGCTGCCGCCGACCAGGGCCATGATCGGCGCGGTGCCGGCCTCGCCCTGAGCGATGGCGTCGTCGTCGGCGACGATGAGCCAGTAGCCGCAGGGTAGCTCGGCCGTCGTGCCCGCGTTAAGGGCCACGGACACGGCGCCAGAGCTCTGGAGGGAACGAGCGAGCTGTGCGCTCAGCGCGCTCGTAAGGTGGGAATCGGTGTTGAGCCACTCGGCAGCTTCCTGCGCGGTGGTCTGGGAATTGGGCATACCGGCGCTGTGCAACACAGGCAACACGGCATCGCGCACGGCGTCGCTTGCCCAGACAAGGTCGGTGGCGATCTTGGCGTCGCTGTCGCCGTCGACGACGTTGGCGCTAAAGATCTGGTAGGCGTCGTAGCTGCGCGCCACGGTGCCGCTCACCGTGATGGAACCGGTCGAGGTCGGCGCGGCCTGCGCGGATGCGGGGAACACAACCGCGCAGGTGCCGATCAGGAGGGCAAGCAATGCAAACAAGATCGGGAAGGAGCAAATTTTCTTATTCACGACGCTCGCCTCCCTTCGCATTCGCCTTGCGACGAATGTGCATCCAGGCCGCAGCAGCGCAAAGCACCGCCGCGCCGGCAAGGTACGTCAGAGTGACGCCCGACATACCAGAAAGGGGCAAAGATGTGGAGTAGGTGTTGGTGAAGGTGGGGGTGTCAGTCGGTTTCGCGCTCTCATGACCGCTGGCGTCGACCTCGTAGTAGAACGGCGTGCAGTTCAGATGTCCTTTGCCGTCATCCGTTGCCGTCACCACGACCTTGAAAGTCTTGGTGTCGTTGGTATAGCCCTTGTGGCTGGTGCCTTCGCCGGCGTCAGCAGCACATTCACAAATGTAATAAGTGAATGTTGCCTTATCGTCGTTGAAGTCGCTGACTTTGAGTGGTCCGATCTTCTGCTCGGCGAACGTCACCGTCTGCAAGTTGTTCGAGTCATCAGCGGTACTCTTTGTATCAAGCACCGTTTTCTCGCTGCCATCCATGGTATATAGCTCGAACTTGAACTTCTTCATCTCGCCGCCATCGACCTTCTTGGTCACCTGAGGTGTCCAAGTGCCTGAAGTCTGGTAGGGCGCAAGTTCGTTCGTAAACGCAGGTTTGGAGCTGTTGCCGATTTTTACGGTCGAGATTGTATTATCTTTCGGATCTACACTCCAGTTATAGAACTCAGGAGATTTACACTCGGTGAAGCCCGTTTCGCCTTCCCTTTTAACGGATACTGTGGAAGCGCTCTTATCAACTTCATAACGATTAATATTGATCCCCAAGAGGTTGGTCGTATTAAATGGTGTCGTACCAACCTTTATATGTATTTTGTAAATGGCCTTATCAAAGGTCGTGCCTTCCTCATTGATAGGGACTTCAACAAGGTAGAGGTCGTAATTGCCCGACTGGTAGTTCGCAGCCGTATCAATGACGATCTCTCCACTTTCATTAACGGTAACCTCGGACGTCGCCTCGCATCCGTTTGCGTTAAGTGAGCCGTCCGTATTCCAATACGGCTCCCCAGCTGAATCGGCGGCTTTACCCAACAGCTTGAACTTATAGCCGTGGCCCGTGAGGCCTTGCGGTTTGCCGTCCTTCATGAGGACCTTGTTAGCCTTGACCTTGATTGCAGGATACACGTCCAGGGAAGTAACCTCACCGACGATGAGGTCGCCGTTGGTCATGATGCCACCGCCGTGGGTGTAAGAGTAGTTACCGCTGATGATGGTCGTAGCCGCTGCCTGTGCATCAATTTTAGCCTGGTCGGAAGGATGAGCCTCAAGGCCAAACATGTACTTGGCCTCGGCGCCGCCATTAGGATCGATGGTGATTTTCTGGCCATCGCAGGTACCTTTCCAGCCAGCAGAACGATTGCCGAGCATCTTGCCAAGAACGACTGCGACCGTCTTATTGCTGCCCTTCTTGCGCACGAGGAAGAAATCCTTGTGACCCTCATTTTTGAAGTCATCGGTAATGTACTCAGAACCCTCAATATCTTTGTCCTGATCCTTGCCATCACCACCGGCGGAGAAGTGCTTGCCATAATCCGTATTGTTGTAGATTGCGGCACCATTTGAGTGCGAAACAATTGTCTCGCCCGTAGGGCAGGCACCGATGCCACCACCCCAGCCGCCGGCCTCATTATCAGTAATCAGCGTCTTTACGATGTTAAGCTTGCCGCCCTTCTGAATAAAGACGCCACCGCCGCCCCAGTCGCCACCACGACCTTTGGTGCTACCCGTATTCGTCTTATTGTTCGTAATGTAAACCCTGCCAGTATCACTGGCGTTAATTGTTGCCATCGTGCCGGCGCTGTCGCCGCCCGCGACACGCAGACCGCCGCCTTCGGCGTTATCGGCAACATTGCCGGCAATCGTACCGCCAGTCATTTTAAAAGTGATTTTCTCGATCTCGCCGTCGTTATCTTTATCATAAAAACCAGCGTAGACGCCACCGCCAGCCTCATAGGAATAGTTGGCCGTAACGAAGCCGCCCGTTAAGTTAAGCGTGCCATCGTGCGTACATGCAATGCCACCACCACCGAGCAGGCCATTGTTGCCAAGGTGGTCAATATCTGTGATGCGAGCATCGACTCGATTGTTGGTTATACAGGCAGAACCGCTAATGGTAACTTTTGCACCCTTGGTATAAACACCACCACCGTAGCCGCCATCGCGTGTGTTTTCACCATTATTGATAGCTTTATCATACGTTGCGTTGCCAGAGATAATTCCGCCCGCAAGGTTCAGAGTGGCTCCATTATCAGCAAAGACGCCGCCGCCGGCAGCTGCCTTGTTTCCCGCGACCACGCCGCCTGTCATTTCGAGGCTGGCATTCGCGCCCGTTATGCACAGACCACCGCCCCAGCCACCGCCGTTGCCGTTGGTGACGTAACCGCCTTCGATTTTGACCGTACCCTGAGAAAAAATCACATGACCGTCGTTACTCAGGTTGGCAGCCGTGGTAATCATGCCGCCCTTGAGATTGAGTATGCCGCCCGCTTCAACGTTGACCACATACTTTACGGAACCGCTTTCCGATGCTGCATCAATAGCGCCAAAGCCCGTAACGACATGCTCGTACGTAGTCTCGGTGGTGCCAAGTCTATTTGTATTGGGCGTGCTCTTAGTCTCATAGTAAGTAAGCCTCTTAGGAGTGCCGTTATTAGAGCCGCTTCCCCTTTCCCACTCCATACTCGCAGGCTGACCCGCCGACGCATTAGCCGTATCGACCGGTCTTGGTAAATCATTTGTTTTTTTGCTCAAATCCTCGATAGTGAGTGTGGCTCCGTTTTCGACCACAAAGAAGGAGTCTAAGCCGCCAGAACGGTTACAGAGCATGTTGCCGTTAAGATCGATGATGGTGTCTTTGGTGATTTTAATCTGCTGATCCGAATAGGCAGAACCCGTCAGTCGGAACTTGCCGCCGTCGGCGAATTTCTTAGAAACATCGTTGCTTACCTCGGTATAGTCATTGGCACTGACGGTGGCGGGAGCGTTCGCGTTTTCATCGTTATTCTCATCATCCGCAAGCTGTGCGTCGGAAGGCTGTGCGGCGCCCTTGGCCTCCACGCTATCGGCAGTCGAGCCCGCAGCAGCAGCGTCTTCGGTCGCGCCGCCCTCGGTCTCGCCGCTATTCAGCTTTTTGGTATCCCCGTTGTTGGTGTTGCCTACATCAGTAGACTCACTTGAGGAACCCCCCCATCACAGTTTTCTCGGTAGAAACCGTCTGGGCATCGTTGGCAATGGCCTGCGAGATCGGGGGCATGACGAGCGACAGCACCAGGCTCAACACGGAGGCTCCGCACAAAACGCCTGCCAGTACACGGCGCGTCGCTTTATTACTCTGCTTAGATTTGTCCGAATTCGCTTTCATCGATGTCTCCTCCCCAAGAGACCGCGATCTTGCTCTTTCACCATCAAACGTATCTGCGCAATCTGTAATTGCGCTCGCTAATGATGCAATTATAATGATTGTTTGAACATCTGAGCAGCAAAACCGACATTTTTGTGCAAGTTCTCAATTCTCTTGACAATTGCTCGGATTTGCCTTCGTTTATTCGCTATCTATTTTTGTTTCTGCTGGTAATTTAGTTGCCTATTATTTTTTAATGGCATTAGATTTATTTGCACAACAATTTGCTCAAGAGCAAACATCCTGTGAACGGTCGAAAATCGACCGTGAGCGGTAGGTCATTAACCGGGATGAATATCCTACCAAACTGATGAGAATATCTTTAACCCATCGGTGGTTAGAAGCATGATGTTAAGACAACAATATTTGAATTATCACACAGACTTTAGGTATCAATTCGCCCAAATCGCCTGAGTCCACCGCAAAAGAGCCTGCCCCTTTTGCGGTGGTTCTCCCCCAGCGCTACAGCAGGTGCTCCTGGATGAAGATCGCGATGCCGTCTTCGTCGTTGCCCGCGGTTACAAAGTCGGCGGCGGCACGGGTGGCGTCGCTGCCGTTTGCCATGGCCACACCCACGCCGGCGTCAGCCACCATGCAGGTGTCGTTATCGGCATCGCCAAACACGCAGATGTTCTGGAGCTCCATGTCGTTGAGCTCCGCCACGCGCACAAGGCCGCGCGTCTTGGACACGCGGGGATCCATGAACTCGTAGAGCCGCTGCGTGGTTTGCAGAGCCGCCGCCTTAACAGTGTTATCGGCAAACGTCGACGCCCGCTCAATCACCCGCGGCATTACCTCGGGCGCCATGGTAAACATCACCTTGGGCTGCGGCTCACGCAAAAACTCGGCAAAATCGACCACCTGGTAGGGCACGCCGTCGACGCGCGACAGGTGCTCGACGCATGCGTTGCTCTCGGGCACGTAGAACACGCCGTCTCGGGGGCAGACGGGCGTTGCCGGAAGGTCCGCCATGTGCTTGCAGATGCGCGCGATGGTCTCGCCCGGCAGCGGATAGCTCAGCTCGTTGATGTCGTGCGCGCGGTCAATGACCTCGGCACCGCCACAGCCCACCAGCACGTCTACCAGGCCTTCGATGCCCCAGAGCTCGTACATGGCCTCGGTCGCGTGGGCGTCACGCCCGGTGCACAGGCCAAAGAGCACGCCACGCTCGCGCAGGGCGCGGATCGCCGCCACGGTGCGCGGGGACACCGTGTGCTGGCTCGTGAGCAGCGTGCCGTCGATATCGCAGAACACGGCTTTGATGTGGCTAAAGGTGGTGTCCATGGGAGCCTTTCTGGGTTGTGCGGCGATGTGGGGTGTATTCGCAAACGGCGTACATGGTATACCAAGGCGCGGATGCTGCCTGTCAAAGCAAAACCACCACAAAGGTGCCTGCCCCCTTTGTGGTGGCAGGATGCAGGATGGCCTAGCCCGGAGCGCAAACCATCACAACATTCGACGTTTTTCGGCAAAATCGCGATTTTCATCGAATGTTGTGATGGTTTTTACTGCTTTGCGGCACGATCCAAGTGATTGCGTCCAAACAGCAGCAGCGCCGCGGGAACCGTCGTCACGACCATGCCCGCACCAACGAGCGTCTGCTGCACGCCAAACGTCGCCGCCAGCCAGGGGGCAATCGCCAGCGGGGCTACGCCGGCAAACATGTTGCCAAAGCCCATGACCGAGTTGACGCGACCGAGCTGCTCGAGCGGGGCCGTCGTTTGCACGATCGTGTTGTGGAGCGGGTTGACGACGCCCCAGGCCACGCCTAGGGCAATCTGGCCGACAAGGGCTACGCCCACGTACGGCGTCCCCACATAGAGCAAACTTCCCAGGCCCACGGACATAAGCGCCGCGAGCAGCGTTTTAAGGTTGACCAGGTGCGGCGGCAAACGGAGCGCGAGGACGGCGCCCAGCACCGCGCCCACACCGCTGGCCGACGAGAGCCAGCCCATCCACTCAACACCGACATGCAGGACATCGCGGTAGAAGAACGACTCCAGCGGATCGAAGGCTCCGTAGCCAAAGTTCGAAAGAAAAATGATGCAGAAAAGTAGCGCGAGGACGCTGTTGGTGAAGACCGTCTTGACGCTGGCTGCGAAGGTGACGCGGGAGGACGTGCTGGGGTTGGAGCTTTGTCCCGCACGCTCCCCTTCCTCTGCCGAATCGGCATCCGCATCCCCGGCGACATGGCTGGTCTGCGGCCTAAAGCCCCAACCGGCGACGAGCGCCAGCACGGTAAAGAGCATCATGAGCACGAACACCGCGCGCGACGACGCAGCCGCCGCGACAAAGCCGCCCAGCGTGGGGCCAACGATGATACTCACGTTTGAAAACATGGCGATGGCGGAGTTGATGTCTTTGAGCTCGACAGGATCGTCGGTGAGGTAGGCCGGATAGGACGTGGCGATGGGCTGGGCGAATCCCATCACAAAGCCCAGAAACACCGCGCCGAGCAGGACGACGCCGGTCGCGCTACCAAAGGCGATGATTGCCGTGCCAGTTGCGAGAGCGCCGATGATGCTCAGCAAGAAATGACGGCGCGGGCCCCAGGCGTCGAGCGCCGCGCCGCCCGCAAAGGATCCCAGGATCACGAAAACGTTCATGAACAGGACGGCCAGCGATGTCGCGACGACCGAAGCGTCATCCGCATAGGTGAGCGTTCCGATGACGCCGATAAAGTAGCTGGTCTGAAAGCCGGTGTAGATGAGAAAGCGCATTGCCACCAGGCGCTTGGCCTGCACGGACAGCGATGATTGAGACTTTGAGAAAAGAGAGGCGAGCATGGAGACTCCTTGTTTCGTACGAATGCGGACGGCGGGCATTCGCCACCGTCTGTCAAATCAATCTATCCACATGAAACATTAAGGACGCATCGAGCCCCTTTTCTCCGTTTTTCGCCCGTCATGAACTACTTGGTAGATTGTAAGGCATGTCCCACACATCTACTAAAGCAAAATCCACCACAAAGGTGCCTGGCCCCTTTGTGGTGGAAATGACGTTTGCCCAGATAAAACCTGCCAAAACAAACCTGTCCCTTTTTGGCAGGTTATGGCAGCGCAGCGAGCCGGCCCTTAAAGGTGATCTTGGATAAGATCGCAGATGGCTCGGGCGTCGTTGATGTTGATGGCTCGGGTCGCGAAGCCGGCGTCGAAGGCCTGACGCGCCAGGGCTTCGTTGCAGGCAAGGGCCAGCGTGTGACCGTCGACCAGGTCGAGCGAGCTCTTGCCACGCAGACGGTCGACACCCGATCGCGCGACCACGATGTTGTCGAAGCCCTCGGTCTTGTAGCCCTCGATGATCACCACGTCGACATCGTTGTAGCGCGACAGCAGCTCGCGCGCGGGCATCTCGTCCTCCTCGCGCGTGTCGGCGTACTCCGCCCAGCGCGTGGCGCAGATGAGGCCCACGTGCTTGGATCCGGCCTGGTGATGGCGCCAGGTGTCCTTAGCGGGCACATCGATATCAAAGCCGTGATGCCCATGATGCTTGAGCGAGCCCACGCGCAGGCCGCGGCGGGTGAGCTCGGCGATAACCTTCTCGACGAGCGTGGTCTTGCCCGAGTTTTGGTAGCCGATAAACGCGATCGCAGGGACGGCTGGAGTGGGAGCTGCGGGTGCGACGGCGACGGGTGCGCT
>CABMOY010000083.1 GCA_902388345.1 uncultured Collinsella sp. | reverse complement strand
GTCGCCCCGGCGATGGTGGAGGAGCTGCCGCCAAGGCTTCGCGCGGCGGTACTCGCGATGAGCGCGAACCGCGTGAGGATCGCGGTGGCGAGGGCTCGACCGACCAGGGTCAAAAGCGCCGCCGTCGCCGTCGCTCCCGCAAGCCGCGCCAGGACGGTGGTGAAGGCTCGACCCACACCTCGTCCGCACCGCAACCGCCTGCCGGCGAATAACGTCCGTAAGCGGATGTAACCCGCCTGACCCCAGCACCTCTGGGTATCATGGCTCTACACCGACAACCCTCCCTTCGCCTTCGCGTAGGGAGGGTTGTGTCATGAAGAGACATCTGAACGTATTGACTCGCTTGCAGGACGCAGGTGTCCTACCGTTTGCGGACGAATTGCTACCGCTTGCCGAGCACGCGACATACGAGGCGCTCGAGGCGTTGTCGCCTACGCGATGCGCCGGCTGCGAGCGTTCCGGTGCGCTGATCTGCCAGGATTGTCTGGCATCGCTCGCACTCATCGACCCGTGCCATAGCTGCATCCGATGCGGCGCCCCGTTTGGGGATTTGCTGTGTACCGAGTGTTCGGTCGAGGGCGCGTCTTCGGCAATGGCCGAGGCGCTCGATCGCTGTCTGGCGTGTGCCGTCTACGCACATCCGCTGCCGCGCATCATCAAGGCGTACAAGGATGCGGGCGAGCGCCGTCTGGCACCGTATCTGGCGGAGCTACTCTACGACACCGCCTTGCATGCCCAGGCGGCAGCCCCCGATCGCTACGGCGGTGTGCTGTCCGGTGCGGACGCGGTGGTGTTTGTGCCCGCGACTGCGGCGGCGTTTCGGCGGCGTGGATTCGACCATATGGAAGCAATCGCGCGCTCGTTTTGCGATCTTTCGGGTGTGTCTTTGCTCGACGCCCTGGTCAAATACGGTCACGGTGACCAGCGAGAGCTCGGTCGCGATGAGCGCCGGGAACATGCCCGGGGCATGTACGAGACGGTCGAGGATGTGCGCGGCTGCCGCCTGCTGCTCATCGATGATGTCATTACCACGGGCGCGACCATGGCG
This sequence comes from uncultured Collinsella sp., assembly GCA_902388345.1. Lineage (GTDB taxonomy): Bacteria > Actinomycetota > Coriobacteriia > Coriobacteriales > Coriobacteriaceae > Collinsella. The sequence continues at coordinate 6,682 of CABMOY010000083.1, read as the reverse complement.
GCGGCCTCGGCGGAGCTCAAGCGTGCCGGCGCCGCAGCAGTCGATGGCCTCGCTATCGCACGCGTTTGGTAGGGGGTGGCTTTGTGGCAGTGAAGATAGCGCGGCGCATCGAGCCGACAAGCGAGCAACTGGCGGCCTCCGTAGTCCTGACCGGTGCCTCGGCGCTGCGCATGATGCGCGCCGAGCGCCGACAAATGGGTTACATCAGCTGGAGAGACCTCTATCCCGATGAAGAGCGCCGTGTGCTGCATACATCGTCTCCCTCGGCCGAGGACATCTATCTTCCCGATTTGGTGCGGATCGGGGCCGTGAGTGGCGAGGTCCAAGAAGACTTGTGCCTGCTGGTGGGGTCTGCGGCGCAGCGCCGCCGCATCCCTGGCGTGAGCTGGTCCGTGTGTTCCGGGTTGCCCGCCGGCTCGAGTCTAGAGGTGGAACCGGGGGTGTACAGTCTATCTCCCGAGGCCCTTTGTGTTGCCATCGCGCGCGAGGTCGGCTGCATCCAGGCGTTTGCCCTGGCCCAGGAGCTGTGCTCCAAGATTTCGCTGAGCGATCGCGGGCAGTATCTGCCCCCTTACAGCTCGCCTACCGTGAACAGGCTTGCAAAGGATAAGGACCAGCCGTCAGATGTGGGCTACTTTGAGGTCGAGCCAGTGCTGACGCCCGATCGCCTGGCAGATTACCTTGCGGCATGCAAGGGGAGCGCGGCCAAGCAGCTGCGGCGGCTGTGCCCCTTTCTGTCGGAAAACCTGCGCTCACCCATGGAATGCATCATGCTTGCCATGTTTTCGCTTCCGTTTTCTTATGGCGGATTTGCCTGCGGTCCCTTTAAGACCGACCACAAGATCGAGTTCAACGACCGTGCGCAGGCGATCACGGGGATGCTGTATGCGGTTTGCGATGCCTATCAGGAAGCAGCTCGGTTTGACCTGGAATACAACGGTGAGCAGGGCCATTCGTCTCGCGGCGGGCGCATTCACGATGAAAAACGCAATACGGGTTTGGCGTCCATGGGAATCGAGGTCGCGACGGTCAACAACGAGATGCTCTGCGACATGGAAGCGATGGAAGCGCTCGCATGGCGCATCCACCAGCGTATGGGTAAACGATATCAGAATCGTGTAGAGGCTCGTCGAAAGAGGCAAGATGCTCTGCTGAATACGCTCCGAGCGTGCTTTGGGCTCAAGCCGGCGTAAAACTATGGCTTTATAGGGGGTCTGTTTATATGCCATGTGCAAAAAACGGCAAATATGAGTACTGTTACTAGATTAGTGACAGCAAAAATAAAGAAACTTGGGCCGAAAAACTGGATTCAGCGAAGAGATAATAAACGAATGTGGAATATCTTGGCGCCAAGCGGGCTGTGCGGAACTCAAAAAGGGCTCGTGGGGCGGAAATACGCTGCTACTAAATTGGTAGCAGTACTCATATTTGCCGTTTTTTGCACACGGCACCCTGAGACGGGTGCCCCGGGGCTCCCCGTGGGGGAGCTCCGGGCTTCATGGGGGCACGAATGGTCCGCCCCGACCTGCGAAATCTGTGCTCGCGATGCGAATAACGTCCCTAACCTTAAACTATAGCTTGAACTTAGCTATAATGCGCTACGTTCCTGCCAGGCTGTGGTTGCGGACGGACGAAATGCCCATCCTAGTCCAAGACAGACGCGGTCAAAGGGATCCACGTAAGCGACCGCGTGCGCGCGGCGCGATCATGGCGCGTCCTAGATGTAAGCCGCACCGTCCGTTCTACTTTCTTTGGGGCAATACCGCCTCGCGGGCGAGCGGGCCAGTCGTGAAGGTGGCTGCGGCCTCCCGAGCAAACGCCCCGGTGCGCAAGTGTGGGGTCAAATACCAGGTCAGCTGGTGGGAACAACCCGATATTCCGTGCGGGGCACGGATCGTATACGACACAGAAGGCAGGGTAGTGGACATGGTGAGGGGCAGCTTGATGCATGCGGCTCGGTTAGGTGCTGGGGCCGCGGCGGTCATTGCCGTTTTGGGCCTGAGCGGATGCGCGTTCAATCCACTGTCCACGTTCACGACGCCCACGATCGACCAGATCGAGCGCGAGACCGTTACCCCCACGGTATCGGACGATGCCCTGGTCACGCCGGGAACCCTGACGGTCGCCCTCGATACGTCCGATGCACCGCAGGCCATGCAGGATGCCGACGGAAACCTCACGGGCTATGCGGTCGATGCCGCTCGTGCCCTCGCATGCCGCATGGGTCTCAAGGTCGCCTTTGTCGATGCGTCCTCGGCCGATTCCGCGCTCAGCGATAAAAAGGCGGACATCTTCATTGGCGACATCAAGTCTGCGGGCGGCGACATCAGCTCGCTTGGCACCTGTCTGTACGATGCCGCCGCCGTATTCGGCAAGAGCAGTGACGGCGAGTCGCTGAGCGTTTCCACCGAAACGCTTAACACCGCTACCCTGGGCGTTCAGACCTCCTCGGCCTCGCAGGAGGCGCTCGCCAAGCAAAGCATCACCGCCAACCAAAAGACCTTTTCCAACATCAATGAGTGCTTTGAGGCGCTCGAGTCGGGCGAGGTCGATTACGTGATCTGTGATTCCACGGCTGGTGGCTACCTCGCGCGTCTGATGAGCCAGATCTCCTATGTCGGTACGCTCGAGGCGCCCTCCACGCTTGGCGTCGCAGGTCTTAGCTCTAATGATGAGCTGTGCCGTGCCGTGAGCGATGCCCTCGATGGCATCACGGTCGATGGCACGCTCGAGGCAGTCCACTGCGTCTGGTACGGACAGATGCCCTATGACCTTACCGCCAAGACCGTTTCGGGGGCCAATGTGCAGGCATCCGACTCCACGTCCAACGAGACCGAGTCCTCCGATGACGACGCCTCTGATAACAACGGCGACAGCCCGTCGTCTAGCCAGGAGGGCACCATCACCGACGATGACATCAACAAGCTCAATAGCTAGTTATTGGTAGGGGTGGCGCCTGCCATACATTGAACGAGGCACTTCTTCACGGTTTCAACACGCATAGCCGGGTCTCCCCAATAAGGGAGCCCGGCTTTTCTATTTTGGTAAAAACGGCAGGTAAAAGCTGATTTCCAGGAGAAAAACTAGCTTTGCCGACGCCTTCCTATAGCGCACTTTGCCACGGAAAAGTGCGAGACTTCGGTATGCGGTATCAAGCAGTCGTTATTCGGGTCTTTGGGAAATCGCGTGATTAAATGCACGGCAATGGGTACATAGCCAGTACAGTAAGTCCCCGAGGCAGATTGGAGCCACGTATGGATATCAAGGTTTCTGGACGCAAGACGACGGTAACCGATGCTCTGCGTGCGCATGTGGATGAGAAGATCGGCGAGGCGCTCAAGGTTTTCGATATCGAGCCCATGACGGTCGACGTTGTGCTTCGTTATGAGAAGAACCCCTCGAACCCCAACCCGGCAATCGTCGAGGTCACGGTTCGTGCCCGCGGTTCGGTGATTCGCGTTGCCGAGCACGGTGCAGATATGTACGCCGCCATCGACCTCTCCGCCGATAAGGTCACCCGCCAGCTGCGCAAGTTCAAGACCAAGGTCGTGGACAACCGCCAGGGTGGTGCCAGTGCCGCGGATGTCGCGCCGGTCGAGCGCGTTGAGGATCTGGCCGACCTGCTGCTGCCCGAGGAGGACGACGACCTGCTCGTCCGCGAGAAGGTCATCGATGTCACCCCGATGACCGAGGAGCAGGCGCTGGTGCAGACCGATTTGCTGGGCCACGACTTCTACGTGTTCGAGAACGCGACGACCGGTCTCATCAATGTGGTGTATCACCGTAAGAATGGTGGATATGGCATCATCAAGCCCCGCATCGAAACACTTGACGAGTAAAATACGTTAACTTGCATGAGTTAACGGTTGGCGGCCATCCCATGCGGGTGGCCGCCTTTTTACGTAAGGAGTCGCTTTGATGGACAAGGCCGCATCCGCCGGTCATTCGAACCGTTGCCGCATCGTCGTCGATACCTGCTGCGACTTTAGCCCCGAGGTCGCCGCGAACCTCGATGTCGATATCCTGGGTTTCCCTTTCATTATCGATGGCGAGGAGCGCACAGACGACATCTGGTCGAGCATGAGCCCTAAGGAGTTCTACGACCGCATGCGCGCCGGTGCCCGCGTGTCCACCTCGGCTGTGTCGCTCGGTCGCTATATCGAGTTTTTTACCGAGTGCGCCAAAGAGGGCACGCCCACGGTCTACCTGTGCTTTACCTCGGCGCTGTCGTCGAGCTACAACTCCGCGTGCCAGGCGGCAGATGTCGTGCGCGCCGAGTATCCCAACTTTGAGCTCTACGTGGTCGACAACGCTCTGCCCTGCGCGGCCGGTGCGCTCTTGGCGCTCGAGGCCGTGCGCCAGCGTTCGGCGGGACTGACCGCCAAGCAGCTGGTCGATTGGGCAAACGAGGCAAAGACCTACGTGCACGGCTACTTTACGCTCGAGAGCTTCGACGCACTGGCTGCCGGTGGCCGCATTCCTCCCGCGGCGGCGCAGCTCACGGCAAAGCTCGACGTCAAGCCCGAGCTCTCCTACGACCTGGCCGGCTCGCTGTCGCTGATCGGCGTCAACCGCGGCCGCAAGAAGGCGCTCAAGTCCATCCTCAAGTCGTTCCGCGAGAACTACGTGCCCGATCGCACCATGCCCATCGCCATCATGACGGCCGATGCCGAAAAGGATGGCGACTGGCTCGAAGCCGCCATCCGCAAGGAGGAGGGTTGCGCCGACGTCACGATCATTCGCGGCTCCGTGGGTCCCACCATCGGCTCGCACGTGGGCCCCGGCATGGTGGGCTGCGCGTTTTGGGGTAAGAACCGCGCCGACAAGGCGTCGCTTTCCGACCGTATCGCCCGCCGCGTGCGCGGTCAGTAGGCAAGCGCTGCGTCCGTAATCGCCCTCGACTCACAGCCCAAACGCTGGCACCGAGTATTCAACCTGGTAACAACACCCAACCCAAAAGGAAAGGTTTCATGGCAAACAAGCTCTCCGTCGCATTTATCGGCACCGGAATCATGGGTGCCCCCATCGCCGGCCACATTCTGGACGCCGGCTATCCCGTCACGGTCAACAACCGCACCAAGTCCAAGGCGGCGGCGCTTATCGAGCGCGGCGCCGTCTGGGCAGATACGCCGGCCGATGCCGCGGCGAACGCCGATGTCGTCTTTACCATGGTGGGCTATCCCTCCGAGGTCGAGGAACTCTACCTGGCGGGCGACGGCCTGCTCGCGTGCACCAAGCCGGGTGCGGTCTTGATCGACCTCACCACGAGCTCGCCCGAGCTTGCCCGTGACATTGCCGAGGCCGCCCAGGTTTCTGGTCGCATGGCGTTTGACTGCCCCGTCACCGGCGGCGAGTCGGGCGCTATCGCCGGTACGCTCACGGCTATCGTGGGCGCTACCGAGAACGACATCGCGCCGGTCCGCGACATCCTTGCCACCTTTGCGGCCAACATCTGCTGCTTCGACGGCGCCGGCAAGGGCCAGGCTGCCAAGCTCGCCAACCAGGTGTCGCTGGGCGCCTGCATGGTCGGCATGGCAGACGCCATGGCATTTGCCGAGCTGAGCGGCCTTGACCTGGAGAAGACCCGCCAGATGATCCTGGGCGGTACCGGCAAGTCCGGCGCCATGGAGAGCCTGGCGCCCAAGGCGCTCGACGGCGACTACAAGCCCGGCTTTATGGTTGAACACTTCATCAAGGACCTGCGCCTGGCGCTCGCTTACGCCGACGATCGCGAGCTCGCGCTGCCCGGGGCCGACGTGGCCTTTACGCTCTACGACATGCTCGACGCCATCGGTGGCGCCAAGCTGGGCACCCAGGCCATCACGGTCCTCTATAAGGAGGAGGCCGACGCCATCGCCGCCGGTCTGGACTGGTCGCAGTATCGTCCCGAGGAGCATGGTGCCCACGAGGAAGGCTGCGGTTGCGGCGAGCACGGCGACGACCACGAGTGCGGTTGCGGCCACCACCATGGCGAGGACCACGAGTGCTGCGGCGGCCACGGCCATGACGACGGCCACGAGTGCTGCTGCGGCCATCATCACGAGGAGTAGCGCCCATGAGCTGGACGTTCGTGGTGCTCGCGCTGGCGCTCTTTCTCTTTGCGATTTACATCGGCTTTTTGTGCGGCCAGTGGGCGTGCGAAAAGCGCGTCATCACCAAGCGCGACTACTGGATCGCCAATTTTGCAGGTGCGGCGGCAGTCGTCCTGCTAACCTGGGTGTTTTCGCTGTTCCCGCTGGTGCAGTTTGCGCCGATCGGCTGGCTCGGCGGCTTTATCGCCGGCCTTAAGATGAGCTTTGGCGAGTCCGTCGGTCCGTGGCGCAAGCACGACGAGGTCTTTAACGTCAACAAGGCACACCGCGCCGCCGCCGACGCGGGCGATGCCGAGGAACGCCGCCGTGCGCGTCGTAATGGCGCTGCCGACCGACAGCTCATCTCGGTCACCGATGACAGCAAGGGTGCTGGCAAGCACGCTAAGAAATAGTAAGAAGAGGTAACTATGGCAGAAAATAAAGACGAACAGCTCACCGACGAGGAGCTGGCACAGCTCCAGCTGGCAGAGGAGAATGAGAACGCCGTCGACCGCCTGGTCCAGGAGCTCGGCTGCCCCACGCGCCGTATCCGCCAGTTTGCCGCTCGCGTGCTGCACCTGCTTGCCGAGCGCGATCCGCAGCGCGTCGTG
>CABMOY010000082.1 GCA_902388345.1 uncultured Collinsella sp. | reverse complement strand
CCGCAGCCGGGACGCCGACGTGCGCTCGCTCCCCCGCGAGTCCGCCCCAGCCGCGCTCGAGAACTGGGCGCGCCGCCGTGGAACCCTCGCCGCCGACGCCAACGAGCAGCACCTGGGCTTGGACGACACCGACCTCATGCTCCGCACGGTACAGGCCGAGTTCAACCTCAAGAACCTGTTTGCGAAATAACCGATCCATCTGCGGGAGCGCCTGCCAGGCACAGTGCAATCCGTCTGGACGCACCGGCACGCAGTAAACTAGGGCGCAGTCTTATGGCTGCACCCTAGTTTGCATCAAAACGAGCAAATTCGCGTGCTTCACATAGTCGGCAGGTTGGCCCACCTACATTTTTCGAGTTGTTCGGCCAGCTGAACCACTAGTCAAGGCCCCTTGAACCGCAATCGAGCGCTATAGTCGCCCCAATTTCGCAACCAAGCCCTATAAATCTACCTGAATCAATTCGAATAGGACGTTGCGATCGCACCATTCGTATAGGATAAGGCCGAATAACTCAAATTATGTTGGTGAGGCATCTGAGCGGTCGGCAAAAACGCTTAGAAGCTACGAATCCGCAACTAAAGTTCACCAAAATGGGGCAGCCGACAGAAACCTCCCCAGCCGAAGCTGCCCCCCTCAATACGACAGCTCAAAAACCCACCGTTCGCAGAAGATAAGCCGCGCCCCAATACCGTTGCCCGAAGTTTCGAGCGTATATGGCGTCCGCTATGCCATCATGCGCGTATGGGAATCGTTCTGTCACATACCACGGCACGCGCTGTATACCAAACAGTCAACTCGCTCGCAAGCCACGCGACCGATCCCATATCTATGGAAAAGATCAAGGTGTCTGCGCCGACCACGTCCAACCTGGAAGCGGCGCGAGCATGGCTCAACAGAAAGAATGTCGATTCTGAAAGCATCCATGTGCTGACGTTTTCCAATAATGCCAAAAGGCACCGCAAGGGCTGCATCTGCCACTGCACGCGCTATACGTTTGATGCAGAAAGCTACCTAGAACTCGAGCCGAACGTCTACATCGTCGATATCAAGCTGTGCGCGTTAGAAGCAGCAGCCGACCTCAACCTTTCGGAGCTCGTTGAGTATTACTTTGAAATCTGCGGCTCCTACGCGCTTGGAACGTCCGACGAAACTCAATATCGCGAGCGCCCAGCCCTAACCAGCGTTGAAGAGCTCAGAGCCTTCTTTTCAGAGGCATCGGGGTATCGTGGATCTAATAAAGCACTTAAGGCACTTTCTTATGTACGCGAAGGCTGTCGCTCCCCACTCGAAACGGCGTTTGTCATGATGCTGACAATGCCCAAGTCAATGGGTGGCTTAGCCATACGCGTTATCAAAACGGACTATCCGATCCCAGTCCCCAAAAGATACGCCGCCCTAACGCGACGGACGGTTTTCTACCTCGACGCGCTGCTCGAAAATTCGATGACCGATATCGAATACAACGGCTTTTACCACGACGAGCCCGAACAGCAATCAATTGACGAGGAACGCCGAAACACGCTGCGAAACATGGGATATGCCGTTATCACAGTTAGTCGTCATTCGTTTTTCAAGCAGTCCGCTTTTAGGCGGGTCATGGAAGCGATTCGCATTCGCGAGAAGATATGGCCCGGTCGACTCCCGGATAACTTCGCCATCCTGCAAGAAACTCTTCGTCAATTTGTCTTGCGGCGCTACTTCGAATACGGTCGCCGCGTCCTGGAGACACTCAAAGAAGAAGAGGCCGCCAAGCGCGAAATTGCAAGCCAATATCCGCAAGCTGATGACCCGAGCATCAACGATGTGCCAGAACCCGACGACATGCAACACGTCGGGGCCCTTGCTGAGGAAATCAATGGGCCTTGGGAATGCGACATGTTCGCAAAAATCGATGAAAACCGCACGGAAGACGACACGATTATTGATCTAATTGAGAATTCGCTCTTCTAAAGGCGATCTCTGCGGATGTCCACCTACATTTTTCGACTTATTCGGCCACCGATGTGCCAGATTGGCTGCAGCAATGCTCAATATAACTTTAGATAAAACTGATTCTGCAGGAACTCCCGTAGAGGAAGAACTGATTCTCGCTGTATTTAACACGATAAAGTACAAATATGAACAGTCCTAATGCTTCTCAAGGTGGCTTTCTTAGCATGCTGGCCGAACATCTCGAAATATGTTGGCGAGCATTGCGTCGATGTCTCCCAACCCGCAGAAAATCGCAGAGGCGGCAAGCAGTCATCGAAGTTAACGTAAATTGTATTGACATATGAACATGCGCTCATATAATCGGAAGTAATTTATATGAGCGCATGTTCATATGAAAGGATGTTGCAATGAGCAGCCACGCTGATGAAACAAAGACCGGCATCGAGGCCACCGAGCCGATCGTCCCCACCACCTGCTCGCCCGAGGACCTTCCCGACGAGGAGCTGTTGTACGACCTGGCCGACCTGTTCAAGGTCTTCAGCGACACCACACGCATCAAGATCCTCTATGCCCTCATGGGCCGCGAGCTCTGCGTGGCCGACATCGCCGAGGCGACCGCAACCTCGCAGTCGGCAGTATCGCACCAGCTGCGCACGCTTAAGCAGTCGCACCTGGTCAAGTTCCGCCGCGACGGCCGCAACATTCTCTACTCGCTCGCCGACGATCACGTCTACACCATGCTTAACCAGGGCATGAGCCATATCTGCGAATAGCAATCACCCACGGTATCAGCGCGGCCGGCACCCAGACCGCTAACACAGGGAAAGGAACCCACCATGAAAAAGCAGGTTAAGCTCGACGAGATCGATTGCGCCAACTGCGCGCGCGAGCTTCAGGACGAACTTGCCAAGCTCGAGGGCGTCAAGTCCGTTTCGGTCAACTTTATGACCCAGAAGCTGACGCTCGAGGCCGACGACGCCAAGTTCGACGAGGTCCTGGACCGCGTCGTTGAGTTCACCGCCGACGCCGAGCCGGACTGCGAGATCATTCTCTAACCCGCGCATACGTTGACCCGCGAGGCCGCGCTTGCCGCGGCCTTTGCTCGCGAAATTATATGAGCGAGTGTTCATAAACTCAAATGAGAGGTTTGAATCATGACAGCCGCCGATCCCAAAAAGAAAAAGAAGAAGCGCAAGAAGAAAGAGTCCCTTGAGCATAAGCGCAACCGCATCCTGGTAGCACTGGGCATTTTTGCCGTTGTTTATGCCCTCGACGAGCTCGGCGCCCTCGCTATCGCATTTGGGGAGCCCGGCAACATCTACGCCAGCTTTGTGCTGTTCCTCGTGCCGTTTTTGATTGCCGGCTACGACGTACTGCAAAAGGCATTCAATAACATCCGCCGCGGCAAGGCCTTCGACGAGAGCTTCCTCATGGCCGTCGCGACCATCGGCGCGTTTGCCATGGTGCTCTTCCCCGACACCGACCCGCACATGGCCGAAGGCGCCGCTGTCATGCTGTTCTACCAGGTCGGCGAGTTGTTCCAGGCATACGCCGTGGGCAAGAGCCGCAAGTCGATCAGTGCCATGATGGACATCGCGCCCGACTACGCTAACGTCGAGCAAGCCGACGGCACACTCGAACAGGTCTTCCCCGATGACATCGCCGTCGGCACCGTGATCGTGGTCAAGCCCGGCGAGCGCGTGCCTATCGACGGCGTCATCGTCGAGGGCGAAACCCAGCTCGACACCGCCGCACTCACGGGCGAGTCGGTCCCCCGCCCGGCCAAGACCGGCGACGATATCATCAGCGGTTGCATCAACATGACGGGCCTCATCCACGTGCGCACCATCAAGCCCTTTGGCGAGTCAACCGTCGCGCGTGTTCTGGAGCTCGTGGAGAATGCCAGCGAAAAGAAGGCGCGCACCGAGAACTTCATCACGCGCTTTGCCCGCGTCTACACACCCGCCGTCACTGGCGCTGCCGCGGTGCTCGCGCTTGGCGGCGGCCTGGTGACTGGCGCTTGGTCCGATTGGATCCTGCGCGGCCTGACCTTCCTGGTCGTCAGCTGCCCGTGCGCCCTCGTGATCAGCGTACCGTTGAGTTTCTTTGGCGGCATCGGCGGCGCGTCCAAGCTGGGCGTTCTCATCAAGGGCTCCAACTACCTCGAGACGCTCGCCGACGTGGACACCATCGTCTTCGACAAAACGGGCACCCTCACCAACGGCACGTTCTCAGTCGTCGCGGTGCACCCCGAGGCTGGCTATACCGAGCAGTCGCTGCTCGAAGTCGCAGCCCTTGCTGAGTCGTTCTCCGATCACCCCATCGCGCAGTCCGTGCGCGACGCCTACCAGGGCGAGGTCGACCCCAAGCGCGTGAGCGACTCCGCCAACGACGCGGGCCACGGCGTGACGGCAACCATCGACGGCAAGCACGTCGTCGTTGGCAACGCCAAGATGCTCGCCGCGGCCGGCGTTGAAGCACCGGACTGTGAGGTTGTCGGCACGATCCTCCACGTGCTCGTTGACGGCGTGTACGCCGGCCACATCGTGATTGCAGACACCGTTAAGGCCGATGCGGAGCAAACGATTCGCGACCTGCATGCCGCCGGTATCAACCGCACCGTCATGCTCACGGGCGACCGCGAGGAGGTTGCAGCGTCTGTGGCCAAGCAACTCGGTCTCGACGAGTTCCACGCGCAGCTCCTGCCGGGCGACAAGGTCGAGCGCGTTGAGGCGCTACTCGCGGCCGAAAGTGGCAAGGGCAAGCTCGCCTTTGTCGGCGACGGTATCAACGACGCTCCTGTGCTTACGCGCGCCGATGTGGGCATTGCCATGGGCGCCATGGGCTCCGACGCCGCGATCGAGGCCGCCGACGTGGTGCTGATGGACGACAAGCCGTCCAACATTTCCCGCGCGATCCGCGTGGCGCGCAAGACCATGACGATCGTTTGGCAGAACATCATCTTTGCACTGGGCATTAAGCTGCTGATTCTGGTGCTCGCGGCGCTGGGCATCGCCAGTATGTGGCTTGCCGTCTTTGGCGACGTGGGCGTGGCGATCATCGCCATCCTGAACGCCATGCGCGCGATGGGTGTCAAGAACCTGTAGCGCCTGTGGTCCCTCCGGCCGGGACCGGGCTTGGTTTTGAAAACGTCCTCGACCAATGAAGCGCCCCCGTTCTGCTCCTTCGGAGCTACGAACGGGGGCGCTTCTGGTCTGCGGAGTGTTTTCAAAAACCAAGCCCGGTCCCGGCCTGCGGTAACGTTGCTGGCGGTTCTTGGGCATCGCTTGGTGGCGGGGTTCCTTGTCTGAGTTGGACTTGGTTGGCGGGGCTACTGGTCCCGGTCGCTGTCCCGTCCCAGCATCGCCCTCAGCTTCTCAAAGCTTTCCTCGCTCAGGCAGTGCTCCATGTGGCAGCCCTCTTGCGACGCGACCTCAGCCGAAACACCCGCATCCTCCAGCAGCCCCACGAAAAAGCAGTGACGCTCCCACATTTGGCGAGCGACCTCCAGACCACGCTCCGTCAGATGAACGTCGCGCTTGCCCATTTCGACATAGCCGTTGCTTTCCAGCGTCGCCATGGCCTTGGAAACGCTCGCCTTGGTCACGCCCAGGTATTCGGCGACGTCGATTGAGCGCACGATGCCCTGACGTTCCGATAGAACGTAGATCGATTCGAGATAGTCTTCTCCGGATTCACGCAGGGCCATGGGCCGCCTTTCGCGATGGCTTCTAGTTAGCCTTTGGATACTTTTGCTTGATTTACTTTACCGCAAAAGTTGCCCATGTCTTACTACTTTGCCTAAAAGTTAGCCGTGTTTCACAAAACATGCGGGACGAAAACAAAATGGGGACGCCCCGCAAGGAGTGTCCCCAGCTGCCGGCAGAAAAGGAACGTCCCTAAGTGCCGGCCGCAGCTACAGTAGCCCAAAGTGCTTGGCGGCGTTGTAAATGCCGTCGTCGTCTACGGCGGTCATAACGTAGGTCGCCGCGGCCTTCACGGTATCCTGCGCGTTGCCCATGGCCACACTTGTGCCCACGGCCGAGAACATCGACAGGTCGTTCTCGCCGTCGCCAAAGGCGATCGCCTCGCTCGCGTCGATGCCCAAGCGCTCCAGCGTCGCCGCCACGCCCAGGTCCTTGCCGCCGTTAGCGGGAATAATATCGCAGAACAGATCGCACCAGCGCGTAGTGAGCGAATGCGACACGGAATCGGTCACGATATGCTCGTCGGCCGGATCAACAAAGGCGCAAAACTGGTAGACCGGCGCGTCAAAGGCGTGCTCAAACGGCTCCTCATGGTAGACAATCCCCGCGTTACTGCCAGCCGTCACCACGCGCTCGGACAGGCGGTTCACAAACGAATTCTCGCCCTGCATGCACAGCGAGTCGTAGCGCCCCTCGGCCACCTGGCCCACGATCACCGCAACGTCGTCCGGGTCAATCGGACAGCTGCGGTAAACCCCCTCGGCATCAAAGCAGCGCTGGCCCGAAAGCGTAATGTACGCATCCCAACCCAAGTCGAACAGCCAATCGGGCATCTGGTAGGTCGGGCGACCCGTAGCAATCACGCATGCGATCCCCTGCTCGTGAAAGCTATCGAGCACCCGCTGCGCCGACGCCGGAATCCGGTGCGTCTTAAAGCTCAGCAGCGTGCCGTCGATATCGAAAAACGCGGCTTTGATCATCCTCGTCTACTCCTCGCCCTCGAGCTTTTCGCTCGCCTCGAGCCATGCCATCTCCAGCTCGTCCATGGCGGCGTGGGCCTCGTCGATCTTTGCCTGCTGCTCGCCCAGCGCCGTGTAGTTGGTGGGATCGACCTGAGCCATCGCAGCCTCGGCCTCCTCCACGCGAGCGCGCTGCGTCTCCATCTTGCGCTCGAGCGAGCTCACCTCGCGGCGGAGCTTCTGGCGCTCGGCGTTGGAAAGACCGTTGGGCTGCCCGCTCGTCTTGGGCTTTTCGGCCGCAACCGCTGCGGCGCCGGTGTCGAACGTGCCGGTCTTGGCACTCGGTGCGCCCACGGGCTCGCCCTCGGCAGTAGCGTTGCACAGGCGCAGGTACTGGTCCACGCCGCCGGGCATATGCGTCAGGTGGCCGTCGAGCAGCGCCCACTGCTGGTCGGTCACGCGCTCCATCAAGAAGCGGTCGTGCGTCACCAGGATCAGCGTGCCCGTCCAGCAAGTCCTCGACAATCGCCAGCATGTCGGTATCCAGGTCGTTGCCGGGCTCGTCCAGGATGAGCACGTTGGGCTCGTCCAGGATTGTCAGTAGCAGCGACAGGCGGCGGCGCTGACCGCCCGAAAGATCGCCGATGCGGCTCCAGAGCTGCTGCGTCGTAAAGCCCAGACGCTCGCAGAGCTTCTCGGGCGAAGTCTCCTTGCCGTCAATGACGTAGTACTTCTTATAGTGGCTGAGCACCTCGCGAATCGTGTCGCCCATGTAGGGCTCGAGCTCCTCGAGCTGCTGCGACAGCACGCCAAAGCGCACCGTCTGGCCAATCTTCACGCGGCCGCGCAGGGGCGCGATCTTGCCCTGGATCACGTCGAGCAAGGTCGACTTGCCGGCGCCGTTCTCGCCCAAAAGACCATAGCGGTCGCCCGCGCCGATGAGCCAGGTCACATCGGTGAGCACCTGCTTGGGCGCACCATCGGTATCCGCATAGCCGGCATCCACGTCGATGACATCGATGACCTGCTTGCCTAGGCGGCTCACGGCAAGGCGCTTGAGCTCCAGCTCGTCACGCACGGGCGGCACGTCGGCGATCAGCTCGCGAGCGGCATCCACGCGAAACTTGGGCTTGGTGGAACGGGCCTGGGCGCCGCGGCTCAGCCACGCGAGCTCCTTGCGCGCCATGTTGCGGCGGCGCTCCTCG
>CABMOY010000081.1 GCA_902388345.1 uncultured Collinsella sp. | reverse complement strand
TCGCAGCGCCCTCCCCTGCAGCAGCCGCAGCAGCGGCGGCCTTTTCGGCAGCGGCCTTGCGCGCCTTGGCTTCGGCGGCGGCACGGACCTTCATGGCCTTCTCGCGCGCGGCCTTCACCTCGGGCGTGATAACGCTCATGGGCTCGGCAGTCGAAACCTGGTAGAAAAAGCCCTTAAAGTCGATCTGCATGTCGGTGATGGCAAGGCCAAACAGGTCGTGGGCCTCATTTTCAAACGGGAACACCGCGGGGTAATACGAGCTGATGGACGGAATCTCCTGGTACTGGTCGATACCCTCAACCACCAGGTTCTCAATCGCATAGCTGCCGTCCTGCGCAATATGCTCCTGAGCAGCACGAACGTTGATAAACGTATAGACCAAGCGATACGAGCCGTCGTCGACGTTGCGTTCAGCGTGCATTTGCACAAAGCGCGCGCCGACGCCCTTAAGCGCCTGCACATGCGGCAACAGCCCATCGATCCCGACGGCGGTGTAGATTGCCTTTTGCATTACTCGGCCTCCTTTGCAGCGGCGGGCGCAGCAGGCGTCCCAGCGGTCGTGTCGCCGGCCTCCGCAGCAGCCACAAACCCGTCCTCGCCCAGCTCAACGCCACCGTCCCAGGTTGCGGCGCCGCCCACGGTAAGCGGGTCACCGCCGGCGCGCATCACGGCCTCCTTCTGATCCAGGATGCCGCACGCCTCCACGATGGCATCGATCACCGTCTCGGGGCGAATGGCGCACCCGGGCGCGTACACGTCCACGGGAATCGCGCGATCCACGCCGCCGATCACGTTGTACGCATCGCGGAACACGCCGCCCGAACACGCGCAAATGCCGCACGCCACCACGCACTTGGGCTCGAGCATCTGGTTGTAGATCTGGCGCACGACGGGCAGGTTCTGGGCATTGACCGAGCCTGTCACCAAAAAGATATCCGCATGCTTGGGGTTGCCGGTGTTGACCACGCCAAAGCGCTCCGCATCGAACAGCGGCGTGAGCGAGGCCAGCACCTCGATATCGCATCCGTTGCAGCTCGAACCGTCGTAATGAATAACCCACGGCGAGCGCGACATTTTATGATCCATGGATGCCGCCTCCTAAATAAATACGTCGACGAGGATGGGCATAAGGTTGAGCAGGCCAAACACCAGCGCCACGCCCCATCCGAGCCTAAAGCAGCTGCGCCAGGTGCTTCGTGCGAAGGTGTTGTCGATCAGGACCTCGACAAAATACGTCGCGACCATCACGACCAGGGCAACCACCCAGCTCACCGGATTGTCCCAGACAAAGAACATACCCACCCACATCAAAAACAGCACGGTCTCGCACCAGTGCATAAGGGTCATCTTGGCCAGCGTACCACCGCTCATCTCGGTGGCGACGCCCTGGACAATCTCCTGATGCGCGTGATGCGAATACGAAAGGTCAAACGGCGACTTGCGCAGCTTGATGGTAAGCACCGCGAGCAGCGCGAGGAAAATGGGCGCGCTGTACACGATGATGGGGGCCGACTGCCCCGTCACGGCGATGGAATCGAAGCTGTCGGTGGCAAGGTACAGGCCCACGCTCATCAGCAGAACGGCGGGCTCGTAACTCATAACCTGCAGCAACTCACGATCGGCGCCGACCTGGGCAAAGGGACTTTGCGTCGAGGCGGACGCCAACACCACAAAGATCGCGGCGAGCGTCACCATAAAAGCGCACAGTAGCGTGTTGGAGCCCGACACAAAGATGCCGCCGCCCACCACGGTAAAGATGAGCGCGCACGCCATGTAGGTATCGTCCATGGTGTTTACGCTGGCAGGGGCCTTGCGCAGCAGCTTGGCAACGTCGTAGAAAGGCTGGAACAGGCGCGGACCTACGCGGCCCTGCATGCGGGCCGAAAGCTTGCGGTCAACGCCGTCGATCAGGCCGCCCACAAGCGGCGCAATCAAGGCAAACGCCACGGTGCCTATAAAGATGCCCACGACACCCGAACCTTCGAAATACTTGCCGCGCAGCACCGAGGGCGCGCTCATGGCAAGTCTCTCGGGCCCAATCCACGCGCAACACAGCAGCGCAAACAAGATAATGCTGCAGCACACGACGCTACCCGCGGGGCCAATACGCTTCTCGCCAAGGGCGTCCTCCGAGTACCAATTGCGCTTTTCGGCCTTCACCTCGTGTCCCATCGAGCCGCGGAAATGGCGATATTTGTCGGTTCCCACACCCGAAAGGTACACGTTGACGTGCGGCTTGTTGCTCACGCGGAATGAAGTCAGCAGCACCACGGCGATGAACGCCACGATAACCACCATCAGATACATGGCGTCCTTGCCAATAACGTACGGCACGCGGCCAAACACCATGGCCAAGTAAGGCGACACCAGACCGCTCGAGATAACCGGGAACGCCACGCAGCACAGAATCAGTAGCGCGGCGATAGTGTTGAGCGCCATCCATTCGGTCTTATGGACATTGACCTCAACGTTTTGAGCCGTGGGATCGACGCCCGAAAGCTTGGCAAGCCACTTGCCCCAGAAGAAAAACGTCGCGGCCGAGCCAAAGGCAAGCACCATGATCATGAGCACGTTGCCGGTCTGCGCAAACGCCACCAGGGCACCCCACTTGGACACGAGCATGCCAAACGGCGCCACAAACATGCCCATGATGCCCAGCATCATCAGACGCGTCAGGTGCGGCATGCGGCTGAACATACCGTCCATGTCCTCGATATTGCGGCTGCCGATATGATGCTCGGCCGTGCCCACGCACAGGAACAGCAGCGACTTTGCCACCGTGTGGAACAGGATCAGGAAGATGGCCGCCCAGACGGCCTCGGGCGCGCCGACACCCAAGCAGGCACTGATGAGACCCAAGTTGGAAATGGTGGAGAACGCGAGCACGCGTTTGGCGTTGCTCTGCGAGATGGCCATGAGGGCAGCGAGCAAAAACGTGATGGCACCCACACTCGTGACCATAAAGCCGGTCACAGGATAGATGGCATAGAGCGGGCTCAGCTTGACCATCAGGAACACGCCGGCTTTGACCATGGTTGACGAGTGCAGCAGGGCGCTCGTGGGCGTGGGGGCAACCATGGCGCCGAGCAGCCAGGTGTGGAACGGCATCTGTGCGGCCTTGGTAAGGGCGGCGAGCGACAGCAGGACGACCGGCATCACCAGCAGCGCGGACTGCGCGGTTCCGGCGCCGGAAAGCTCGATCATGCCCGAGATGGTCAGCGGCATGCCGTTAACGTGCAGGTACATGAGTCCGGCCAAAAACGCGATGCCGCCCAGCATGTTGAGGATGATCTGGGTGAAGGCGTTTTTGATGGCCTCGGGCGTGCGCGTGTAGCCAATCATAAGGAACGAGCACACGGTGGTGATTTCCCAGCCGCAGAACAGCCACTCAAGGTTGTCACTCGTCACGATGACGAACATTGCCGAGAGAAACAGGAACATAAGCGCCAGGAACTGCGGGCGACGGTCGGGCGCGGTCTGCCCGCGCAGTGCGACCTCGTGCTCGTCATGGGCCTGGAAGTCCTTCATGTAGCCCAGGGCATACACGCAGATCAGGCTGCCGACAATGCCGACGGCGAGGACCATGATCACGCTCATGTAGTCCAGGTAGAGCGGCGTCGCCGTGACGGCTTCGGCCGCGGGCAGCGTCATGGCTGCAAAGGCGAGCGAGCCCACTAGCTGGACCATGCCGAGCACCGTGGCGAGCATGCTCCTATATTTGTACGCGTTGTACAGGATGACGGCGCACAGAATTACGTCGATGACAGAGCTGATAATCGAGAGCACATGCGAGGTGCCGGGGGCAACCTCAAAGCTCTGCGGACCCGTGCCAAAAAACATGACGGCGACTACAACTGTCACCGCCATAATAATGCCGGAGCCTACAAGCCCTACCGCATCGCGGGCGCGGTCACCGCGCGCGAGCAACATGCCCAGCGCCGGTACCAGCGGAAACAGGGTAAGGAAATACAGTAGCGTCATACCATCACTCCCCCATGCAAAAACGCTGCAATTGTTTAACGTTATAGCTCAATTGAGGAACAGCGACGGCAGGTTTTCGGTCAACTGGGGAGTTTTAGGCGTACGGGGCAAGGGCGCGTCCGCTTTGGAGCAGAGGGGCGGCAAGAAAAATGCGCCCCTGTGGGCGCACCATCCCGTTTGCTATTCCGCCTTTTTAACACGCGGCTTGCGACCCCGCGGCTTATCGACCAGTGCGGACTCACCGCTCTCGCGGTACTGACGGCACCAAGCCTTGACCGAAGACTCGCTGGGAATCTTGTGCTTGATCATGGCCTCGCGAACCGTCAAGCCGTTTTCCAGACGGTCCTTAACCACAGCGAGCTTTACGTCGTACGAATAGGTGTGATGATGCGAACCGGCATTGAGAACGGCGTCGGCACCGCCCACGGCATACGCGCGGGCCCACTGACGAGCCGTGGCCTGGGGAATGCCAAGCTCCGCGGCGAGGGCGCGATGACCAACCCCCTCTTGGAGGATCTCGACGGCGCGCTGCCTAACCTCGGGCGCATGCGTGCGAGTCCTAGTTGCTTCCGACATACCTGCCACTTCTTAGCCTTAACCGTTAATCTGCTTTCTTACGTGCAAGTTAGATAGTAGCATTTTACTGTTTGCTCACAGCAGTTAATTAAAATAGACGCGGCGTTATCTGGGCATTTGGCACCAAATTACGACATTTCTTTATCGATTATTTACGCTGGTAGCTGACTCGCAGCTAATCGTCATTCGCTTGTCAACAAAACTGGCATCTCTTTATGTCCTTTGGTATAGAGGATATAGTTATTAACCCCTCCCCCAATAATTTTAAGTGATCTGCAAGGCAGTAGACGTCCTCACTCCTCATGATTACCGCGCATTGCCATCCACCGGAGCAAAACAAAAAGGGCGGGACCTGCTGCGCTTGCAGGCCCCGCACCGGTTGACACCCGACGGGACACAGCCGGGCGAGACGGATCCGTGCTACCGCCCCGCCTGGCCGCGATGTTCAACTACAGCTCGTTGGCCGCGTGATACGCCGTGCGAATGGCGCTCGCAATGTCGGCGGTCCGCTCGCCCGAGCAGTCGCCCACGCAGGTCACGGGCACCGTTACGCCGTCCAGGTCAAACGCGTTGGCCTTGGAGCCCACGGCCATCACCACGTAATCGCAGGCGATCTTCACCGGCTCCTCGGCGCCGTCCTCGGTGGTGCGAACGGCCTCCACGCCCTCGTCGGTAATGGCGGTCAGGCGGGTCTTCACGTGCTGCTCAACGCCATGCTCGGCAAAGTCGCTCATAATCAGCGGCAGAATGGTCTCGGACTCGCCTGCGGCAATCTTGTCGAGCATCTCGACGATCGCCACCTCGCAGCCGTGCTGCAGCAGGTACTCGGCAGTCTCGGTGCCCACCAGGCCACCGCCAATGACGGCGACGCGGCCCGTAAGCTCCACCTTGCCGGCCAGCACGTCCCAGCTCGAGACGACCTTCTCCGAGTCGGCGCCGGGTACGGGAATGACCACGTCGTGCGCGCCCACGGCCACAATCGCGGCGTCGGCGGCGTTGAGGTCCTCAGCGGTAGCGGCATGGTTGAGCTCAACCTTCACGCCCAGACCAGGCAGAATCTTCTCGTAATACTCGACCGAGCGCATGATCTCGTCCTTGCGCGGGGGCGCGGCCGCCAGCACAATCTGGCCGCCCAGATGGTCGCTCGCCTCGTAGACGGTCACGTCGTAGCCGCGCTTGGCTGCCACGCGCGCGGCCTCCAGGCCGGCAACACCGCCGCCCACCACGGCGATCTTCTTGTCGCCCTCGCCCGGCTTAATGGCTATGGTCGCCTCGTCACCGTTCTCGGCGTTGAGCACGCACGAGATGTACTTGCGGTTTTGAATCGCGTCGACACAGCCTTTGTTGCAGTTGAGGCACTCGCGGATGGGCTCGCCCGTAGCGGCCTTCAGCGCAATGTCGGGGTCGCACATGAGCGAGCGGCCATAGGCGATGATGTCGGCGGCGCCGTCTTCCAGAATCTTCTCGCCGGCCTCGACCGAGACAACACGGCCGACGGTTGCCACCGGCACGGAGACCAGGGCCTTGACGCGCTCGGCCACGGGCAGCGTCCAGTTGTAGGGCATGGCGCCCATGGGCGGAATGGTGTCGCCCATGTTGCCGGTGTGGTTGGCCTGTGCGACCTGGATCATGTCGATGCCCGCGCCCTCGAGCAGCTTGGCAAACTCGCAGGCCTCGTCGGGCTGCAGGCCGCCCTTGCCGCGCGGCGTGCCGTCGGGGTTCTCCATAATCACGGGGAGCTTGTACTCCACCATCAGCTGCGGCGCGGCTTCCTTAATGGCAGCGACGACCTCCAGCGCGTAGCGAACGCGGTTCTCGAACGAACCGCCGTACTCGTCGGTGCGCTGGTTGAGGATGGCCGAGCACAGCGAACCCACCAGGCGGTCGCCGTGGACCTCGATGGCGTCGATGCCGGCCTGCTGCGCGCGAGCGGCCGAGGCGGCGATGGCCTCCTTGATCTGGGTGAGCTGCTCTACGCTCGCCTCGTTCACAAAGTGCTGCATGTCGTGATGCAGCTTGGCGTAGGCCTGGTTGCGGATCTCGTTGGACTCGGCCATCTTGGCGGCAAAGGTCTCCTCGTCGCCGGCGGCCTTGGCCTCCTGCGCGGCCTTGGCGGCGGCCATGGAGCCCATGACCATACGGCCGACGCCGGGGACGTCGTACTCGGGGTGGAACAGCTGCAGCGCGACCTTGGCGCCATGCTTGTGGACGGCGTCGGCCAGTGCCTTAAACGTGGGGATCTGGGCGTCGGTCGCCAGCTTGGGCGTGGGGCTTGCGGTCATGACGGGAGCAACGTCGCCGATGACGATGTAGCTCACGCCGCCACGGGCCAGGCGCTCGTAAAAAGCCAGGCTGCGCTCGCCAATGGAGCCGTCGCGCTCCTCGTAGCCGGTGGTCAGCGGCGGAAACATAATGCGGTTTTTGAGCTCAAGGGGGCCAACCGTAATGGGCTGAAGCAGCTTGGATGCAGGTGCGGTCATGGACATTCCTCTCTTGTAGGCGCGGCGGCGATGATGCCGCGTAGTTGTCTAGAGGATATGGCATGGGGGTACAGCGGCACAGCGAAAATCGGCGAATATCAGGTGGCGGCGGGTGGATGGGGCGAGGCGGCCCGTCGGTTTGTCTCAATCTGTAACAGTTACGCGGCAAAACCGGGTCTTACTGTTACAGATCGAGACAAACCAAACCCGCCTGCTAGAAAATCTCAATCTATAACAACAACTCGGCAAAATCCGTCCCTCGTGTTACAGATTTAGACAAACACGACCCAACCCACCGGTATATCTCGATCTGTAACACCTAGCCGCCCAAATCGGGTCTAGATGTTACAGATCGAGATTTTGTTTGAGAGGCCGAGAATTGGACCGAAAACACGGTCCCGAAATAACAAAAAAGCTCGCCGGCTAGGCCGACGAGCTGCAAGTTCTTGGTCGCGGGGGCAGGATTTGAACCTACGACCTCCGGGTTATGAGCCCGGCGAGCTACCAGACTGCTCCACCCCGCAATGTCTGGACGCCTCATGTGCGCAGAAAGAATATTACGCGGGAGTTCGGTAAACGGCAAGGAAAATCTCGTAGAGCATAATTCCTTCATATTTAAAACCCCTCAGCCCCTATCACCGTAAACGAATCGCGGCCGAGCGCCGTCGACGGCACGTATACAATGGTGCGCGTCCTTTTATGCCAACACCGGGAGTAGACATGCTGCTCGCTATCGATATGGGAAACACGCAGACGGCCATGGGCCTGTTTGACGGAGACGAGCTAGTGCAGTCGTGGCGCATGCCCACCGACCGCTCTTATACCGCCGACGAGATTCATGTGCGCCTGATGGGCTTCTTTAAGATGTACGACCTCTCGCTCGACGCGGTCGACGCGATCGCCTTCGCCGGCGTGGTGCCGCAGCTCTCACGCGAGTGGCACACTGTGGCCGACCGCATCGCGGCAGACGCCATCGTCATTGGGCCGCAGACGGCCACGGTGACCAAACTGCGCGCGGCGCGCCCCCAGGCCGTAGGTGCCGACCGCGTCGCCAA
>CABMOY010000080.1 GCA_902388345.1 uncultured Collinsella sp. | reverse complement strand
CCGGCCGCAACGCGCTCGTGGTGCCGACGCCGTGCGACCGCCACGAGGCTTTTGTCATCCCCAGCAGCGACATCTGCTTTGCGGCAAGCGCGTGCGACCCGCGTCGCCTGGGCATTGACGTGACGGGCGCCTGGGCGGTTGCCGCCAACGCGCTCTCCTACGACTACCTGTGGAACGAGATCCGCGTGAAGGGCGGCGCGTACGGCTGCGGATTCCGCGCGGCCGGCGAGCGTCAGGCGGCGTTTTACACCTACCGCGACCCGGCGATCGACCCCTCGATTGAGCGCGTGGCACGCGCAGGCGAATGGCTCGGCAGCTTTGAGCCCGACGAGGCCGCCTTTGAGGGCTTTATCGTGAGCTGCGTGAGCGGCATGGACGCGCCGATGAAGCCGTACGCGCTCACCAAGCGCCGCAACACGACCTACCTGGCCAGGCTCGATCCGCATGCACGCGAGGAGCACCGCGCCCAGATGCTCGCCGCCACGCCCGGTGAGCTTCGCTCGCTCGGCGCCGACGTGACGCGCATCGCAGCCAAGTCGCCCACCTGCGTCTTTGGCGGCCGCGACGTCATCGCCAAGAGCAACGCCGGCTTTAACGTAGTCGACCTGATGGGCTAACCACAAAGGTAGATTTTTGGGACATGCCCGAAAATCTACCTTTTTTCTGCGGCTTGAGCGGGGCGGCGCAGCCCACCGCGGCGGTTTGTCTCAATCTGTAACATCTAGGTCCAATTTTGCCGAGTTACTGTTACAGATTGAGACAAACCGCCGCAGACGCCCACTCCACAGCACAGACCACCACAAAGGTGCCTGTCTCCTTCCTCAGTTGTGATTCGAACACTTGTTCTATACGAACACATGTTCTATAGTAGAGGTGCTTGCATCGAACTGAAATTGCAACTAGAATATAGTTGCAGAATGTGAGGCGGGATGACTCGATCCGATAAACTCATCGCCCAGCTGCTTAGCTGTCCTTCAACGTATAGATTCGCTGACTTTCTTAAAGTTATGGCTTCATATGGCTTTGAAATGGACAGCAAAGGCAAGACATCCGGATCGCGCGTTCGCTTCTACAGGCCATCAGATGGCAGGATGTTCGTAATGCACGCGCCTCATCCATCTGACGAATTGACAGCGGGGACCATTCGAAACATCGTTCGCTTTCTGCAAGATGTCGGAGGTAGTCATGAGTAACGTTTTGGCATACAAGGGTTATTTCGCCCCGGTCGAGTTCGATGCCGAACAGCATGTGCTAACAGGTATGGTCGCCGGCATTAGGGACGCAATCGTATTTGAAGGCTCCACGGCTGAAGAAGTGGAGCAATGCTTCCACGACGCCGTCGACGATTACCTTGAGTTTTGCGCCGAGAAGGGCAAGGAACCCGAGCGGGCTTTTAAGGGCTCGTTCAACGTAAGAACGGGCTCTGAGCTCCACAAGCAAGCAGCGCTGGCGGCGGCAAAGAAGGGTGAGTCACTCAATAAGTTTGTGACTGAAGCGATTGCTGCGGCGCTGTGAAGCCAACGTCGAGTCGAAGCTGCCACAAAGGGCGCCTTTGCGGCAGCTTCGACGTTTGCCCAGATAAAACCTGCCAAAATAAACCTGTCCCTTTTAGGTAGGTTTGGGAGAGGGGGCTGGGATGGATAAGGCTAAGTTGCGGCAGGCAGTGATCGCTCGGCGCGATGCTCTTGATTTAGATGTGCGGACGGCGAAGTCTACCATTATCTGTGCGCGGCTTGTTGAGCTGTTGGATCGCTCGGATTCCGCGGCGCCGCACACCGTTGCCGTCTACGCCGCGATGGGTTCCGAGGCAGACCCTGCCGCGTTTGCCGCTGCGGTCGCCGCGCGCGGCTGGCGCGTGGCCTATCCGTGCATGCTCTCGGCAATTGATGCCGCAGCTTGTGGCCAGCGCATGTGCATGCGAGCAGTTGCCGCCGACGATGCGTCCGCGGCTCCGTTTATCGCCCACCCCGCGCGGGCCTTCGCGGCCACGGACATCGACAGCGACCGCTTCCCCATCGTGCCTGCCGAAGCACTCGACATGATTGTTGTGCCGCTCGTGGCCTTCGATCAAACCGGCGCGCGCCTGGGCTACGGCGGCGGCTGCTACGACCGCTACCTGCCCATGCTCTCGCCCGCATGCCAGATCGTCGGCATCGCCTTTGACGAACAGCGCGTCGACCACATCCCCACCGATGCCCACGATCTACCGCTGCCCAACATCATCAGCGCCTAATCGCCGCTGTATCGCACCCGCAAGATGAGCGTGGAATATCTCCCACTTTGAGCCTCTTCCTCAGCAAAAAACGGGAGATTATCCACGCTCATTCAGCAAGCGTCCGATTATCCACGCTCGTGTGTCCGATTATCCACGCTCGTACGGCGCAACGCCCTGCAACCGCCTCAGCATGCACGCGGCACGCCGGCAACTCTGAGCTTGCGGTCGAGTTTTGCCGGATCCCTTAAATCATCCCAGCACAAGCGCACAATCTTGCAGTTATCAAGCAGCGAAAGCCTCGATTCGCGCTGGCGCTCGTCAAATTGCGCCTTTGCGAGCTTGCCCTCCTCCGCCGCCTTTTCGCTTTTAACGAATCCGTCGAACTCCCCGATAATCAACCGGTCGCCCACGCGCCACAGGTAGTCAACGCGATACGGCCTCCCCGGCTCAACCGGGTCGAACAGCTCAACTTGCAGCTCCGGAACCTGCCAGCCGCGCTCGATCATCAGCGCTCGCGCCTTGGACTCGCCGCCGCTTTCCGACAGGCCATCGGCACACCGTGCAACACTTCGCGCCGCCACAACACCGCGACGATTCAAGCCAAGCTTGTCGACTGCCTCAACGAGATGCTCCTTCGACAAAAGCTGCTCATGGAGCGCCGAGTCTGCGATGATCAGCCCCTCGACAAACGATGCATCGACCAGGCAATCCGTAATCGTTTGATCGATATCGGTCACGGCAATATCCATCTGGCTTGCCCGCGTTTGACGAACATAACGATGGCGAATCACCTGAGAGCCGGGCGTCGTCGATTGCGCCGGCGCCGCGGCGATATGGATGTGCGTCAAATTGGCATGCGAAACCGAAAGGCCATAGATAACAGCCGCCGTATAGGAGCAAAATGTCCAGTCGGGGTGCTTTTGCGCAAGGGCCCGCACCCGATGCAGATAACGCTGCCGAAACTTGAGCTCGGACCAGTATTCCGGACGCGCATACAGCCCCGGCATGACCACTTCGAGACTTCCCGCCGCCACCCGCCGCTCAATCTGCTTTGCCTCTGCTGTCGTGCGCGCGTACACGCAGCTCATCTGCTGTTCGCATGCTTTAATGTGGCTTGCAAGTCTTTGATTCGCCGTCATGTTTCCCATGTCGCCTCCCAACTCTTGGAACGGCGCAAACGTACCAGACGGTTTCATGCGAAGTCTGACCAGATGCTGTCCAGCAGCTGACCAAATGCATGACGGTTTTGGGTGTTTTAGGCTGATGGCTTATATCTGCAGGCAGGGCAGTTGTCGAGAGGTCCCTGTCTCCACAATTTGATGCCTTGGTCCATCGGATTATCAGAAAGAAAAACCCGTCGAGATTCAAGACCACGCCAAATGCGACTTTGCCTCTGCACGCACCGTCTCTTAGCCGAGCCATCGGCATCTACATGCCTAAAAAATGAGCGTGGATAATCTCCCGTTTTGAGCCTAGTTTCAAGCCAAAAGTGGGAGATTATCCACGCTCGATTTGTAAACGTCCGAAAATCCACGCTCGTGCGTCCGATAATCCACGCTCGTCACACCGCGAGCACAGCAACAGCCGCAGCCGCAGCCGCAGCCTAGTGCTCCTCGCCGGCGCGGGCCAGGTCGTAGGGCGTGGTCTGGTAGACGTAGTAGTTGAGCCAGTTGGTGTAGAACAGCTGAGCCTGGCTGCGCCAGACGTTGCGCGGCTCGGCGGTGGGGTCGTCACCCGGGAAGTAATGCGCCGGCACCTGAGGGTTGAGTCCGCGCTTCACGTCGCGCTCGTACTCGAGGCGCAGCGTGTCGGTATCGTACTCGGGATGGCCAAAGACAAAGAAGCGACGGCTGTCGGTCGACTTGACGATGTACAGGCCCACCTCGTCGGACACGGCCACGACCTCAAGCTGCGGCTCGGCCTCCACGTCCTCGCGGCGCACATCGGTGTTGCGCGAATGCACGGCATAGAAGCGGTCGTCGAAGCCGCGAACCAGCGGGCTTTGCGGCTTCACCAGATAATGCTCGAACACGCCACTTGCCTTGGCCGGCAGGTCGTACTTCTGAATGCCGTAATGGTGATACAGGCCAGCCTGCGCGCCCCAGCAAATGTGCAGCGTGGAGTGCACGTGCGTGGTGGACCAGTCCATGATCTGGCAGAGCTCGGGCCAGTAGTCGACCTCCTCGAACGGCATCTGCTCCACGGGCGCGCCCGTGATAATCAGGCCGTCGTAGTGGATGTCGCGAATGTCGTCAAACGTGCGGTAGAACGTCTCCAGGTGGCCGGCGCTCACGTGCGTGGCCTCGTGCGTCTTGGTGCGCAGCAGGTCCACCTCCACCTGCAGCGGCGTGTTGGAGAGCTTGCGCATGATCTGCGTCTCGGTGGCGATCTTGGTGGGCATGAGGTTGAGGATGAGCACGCGCAGCGGACGGATGTCCTGGTGCAGCGCGCGGTACTCGGTCATGACAAAGATGTTCTCGCTCTCGAGCTGCGCGGCGGCAGGGAGGGCGTCGGGAATGCGAATGGGCATGGATGCTCCTTACGAGTCAGTTGCAGCTATGGTACAACGACCGGCCCCATCCGCGCGAGCACATCGCCCAGCGATGCCGTCAGCGGCCCAAATCACTCCAAAAGTAGAGATTAAGGCATGTCCCAAAAATCTACGGCGCTTTAGTCTGGCAAAGTGATAGCAGGACGCTACAATGGTTCGACGCGAAAAACTCGGCCGAAAGGATACATATATGTACCAGACGCGTAAGATCGGTGTGGTCGGCCAGGGCCACGTAGGAGCACATGTCGCCAACAGCCTGCTTCTGCAGGGCATTGCCGACGAGCTGTATCTGTGCGATATCAACGAGGCCAAGGTGACGTCCGAGGTCCAGGACCTGCGCGACTCCCTTTCGTTTGTCCCGTACAACACCAAGATCGTCAACTGCTACGACCACTACGAGGAGCTGGCCTGCTGCGACGTCATCGTCAACGCCGCCGGCAAGGTCGCGCTGGCCGCCGGTAACCGCGACGGCGAGCTGTTCTTTACCACCGACGCCGCGCGCACCTTTGCCAAGCGCATTGTCGACGCCGGCTTCGACGGCATCTTCGTGAGCATCTCCAACCCCTGCGACGTCGTGTGCACCGAGCTGTGGCACCTGACCGGCTACGATCCCAAGAAGATCATCGGCTCGGGCTGCGGCCTGGATTCCGCCCGCCTGCGCACCGAGATCTCTAAGAAGATCGGTGTGAGCCCCAAGTCCATCGACGCCTACATGATCGGCGAGCACGGCTTTAGCCAGCTTGCCGCCTTTAAGGCCGCAACCATCGCCGGCAAGAGCCTCACCGAGCTTCAGGCCGAAAACCCCGACAAGTACGCCTTCGACCACATGGAGGTCGAGGAGCTCGCGCGCAAGGGCGGCTATGTGACCTACGCCGGCAAGCAATGCACCGAGTACGCCGTCGCCAACTCCGCCGCGCGCGTCTGTGCCGCCGTGCTGCACAACGAGCACGCCGTGCTTTCGGCCTCTACGCTTATGACCGGCCAGTATGGCGAGGAGGGCATCTTCACCTCCCTGCCGTGCGTGATCGGCGCCGAGGGCGTCGAGGAGGTCTACACGCTCGACCTGTCCGAGTACGAGCTCGAGGGCTTCCACAAGAGCTGCCAGCACATCCGCGACAACATCGCCCAGCTCGACTGGTGGGATGCCGAGGCCTACGACGCCAAGTAAGCGTCGGTTGCCGCGACACCTCGCGAATCTAAGCGCGATACCAAGCGGGCCGCGCCGGAAATCCCCGGCGCGGCCCGCTTTTTTGACTCGCGCTGCGCCCTTGCGAATCGAAGGTGAATGGTTTCCCCGCTACTTAGTACTGCTCAACGCCCATGTAGCGACGAACCTCGGGGCTGTGGTCGAACACCTTGCCGCGGGCGGCGCGCAGCTCGCAGCTCATTGCGTAGAAGAAGATCGGCTCTAGGAACGAACGCACGCTGGCGGGCACCTCGCCCACGCCGTACTCGAGGGCGTCGAGCACCATAATCGTATCGGTGTGCGTGTTGAGGAACGCAAGTGCGCGCTCCTCCATGGGGCGGCACTCGCCGGCGCCAAGCTGCACAAAGTAGAACACGCCGGGCTCGGTGGCCTCGAACGGGCCGTGGAAGTACTCGCCGGAGTGAATATAGCAGCAGTGCTGCCACTGCATCTCCATGAGCGAGCAAATTGCCATGGCGTAGGTCTGGCTAAAGTTGGGGCCGGAGCCCAGGATATAGAAGAACTTGTGCTGTTGACAGAGCTCGGCAAAGCGATCGCCCAGCTCGGCGTTGACCTTCTCGCGGGCGGCGGGCAGCAGCGCATCCATCTGCTTGAGGCCCTCGTACATGTCGGCGAGTGCCTCGTAGCCTTCCTGCTGGTCGAGCAGCTCGGCAGCCATCAGAACGCCGATGCCCTGCGGAACCTCGGCCTGCGACTCGCCCTTGCCCCACGGATAGACCCAGGTTGTCCACTTGCCGTTGTCGATCTTGGAACCCGCATAGGCGGTCATAGTCACGACCTCGGCACCGGCAGCCAGCGCCATCTCGCAACCGTCGACGACCTCCTGCGTGTTACCGCTGTGGCTGCAGGCGACGACGAGCGACTTCGGCCCCAGGCTCTTGGGGGCCATCAGGCAAAACTCGCGCGCGGTGTAGACCGTCGAGGCAAACGTGGTGGCCTCGCGCTTGAGCAGCTCGTTGGCCGGCATCAAGTCGATCATCGAACCGCCGCAGGCGATCCAAAACACGTTCTCAATCTTGCCCTTGCGCTCGATAATATCCTGAATCAGATCGTGTGCGTTCACGGTGGCGTTCCTCCTTGTGTCGGGACTTTGAACGACGGCAGCTCGTACCTGCGGTCGTTCTATGTTGTCCTATTTATAGCACGCAAGCAGGTGCCCGTGAAGTCATTTCAGCAAATTTGTTCTATGTTGTTCTATCTATGGACGTTAGATGTCGAACACGTAGCGCGAGCCCACGATCTTTTGGCGCCCGAGCAGCAGGGGCCGCCCGTCCGCATCGGTAAAGTACGCCTCCATATAGAAGAGTGGCTCGCCGGCCGGCACCTCCAACAGCGGGGCCGCCTGAGCATCGGCAAGCGCAATCTCCACGGTACAGGGGTCGGACTTGAGCGGCGCGCGGCCCGAATGCTCGGCAACGAGCGCAAAGATCGAGTTATCGGCGAGGTCCTCGTCGGCAAGCGTCTGCAGATAGGGATGGTCGGCGAGCACAAAGGCGTTGTTCTCGAGCATGACGGGGATGCCGTCGGCCGTGCGCACGCGCTCGACCACGATGAGCTCGCAACCGGGCTCCACGCCAAAAAACGCCGCGTCCTCACGCGTCGCCGCGACCACCGTACGCGACACCAGACGCGCTCCGGCCACCATGTCGTTGGCGGCACAACCCTCAGTAAAGCTCTGGACGTCGCCTTTCTGGACAATCTTGCGTTTGAGCTTGGGAGCGCACACAAAGGTGCCCCTCCCCTGCTGTCGGTTGAGATATCCCGCGCGCGACAGCTCCTCGATGGCGCGGCGCACGGTGATGCGCCCCACGCCATAGGACTTTGCGAGCTCCATCTCGGAAGGAATGCGCGAACCGGCCGCGTACACGCCGCGCGCGATCTCGCCCTTTAGGTCGTCCATGACCTGCTGGTACAGCGGCACGGCGGACACGTCGGCACGCTCGGTTTTATCGTCGGTTGCCATCGTTACGCTCCATCTCGCGCATGCTCGGACTCAAACTCTTCAATCGCCGCCATAAACTGCTCGCCAAAGGCGTCGGCCTTTTTCTCGCCGATGCCGTTGACCTGGATAAGCTCGTCGCGCGTCTGCGGGCGCAGGCGGCACAGGCCGCGCAGGGCCTTGTCGGAGAAGACCATATACGGCGCCATCTCCAGCTCGGTCGAGATCTCCTTGCGCAGGGCGCGCAGGCGCTCGAACAGCTCGGCATCGTCGCCCACGCGCGGACGCTGATCCAGCTCGGCCTCCTCGCGCAGCAGGTCCACT
>CABMOY010000079.1 GCA_902388345.1 uncultured Collinsella sp. | reverse complement strand
TGATGACGAGGACGAGGACGAGACGCCCCGCGACACCTGGGCGACGGTGCGCCGCCTGTGGAGCGAGGCCGCCGGCGACCATTGGCGCTTCTATATCGTGTTCGCGAGCATCGTGTTCTATGCCATCTTTAACACCGCGGCGCCGGCTTACAGCGCCCGCGTGATCGATGAGCTGTGGGGGCATATGAAGGTGGCGTTTGCCAACAACACTACCTTCAGCATTACCTGGGAGAACTGCGGCAGGACCATCTTTATCTACTTTATGATCTGGACCGCCGCCGCCTCGTTCTACGCACTCCAGAGCTTTTTGATGTCGAGCGTTGCCGAGCGCCTCAACCTGCGCCTGCGCAACCGCATCGCACAAAAGCTCAACCGTCTGCCGCTTGCCTACTTTGACGCGCATCGTCCCGGCGAGGTCGTCAGCCGTGCGACCAACGACTTGGACAAGATGTCCGAGAGCATGCAACGCGGCCTGCTGCAGCTTCTGGTGTCGATCGGTACCGTGGTGGGCGCCGTGAGCGTGATGTTCGTGTTTAGCGTGCCGCTCACGCTCGTTTTTTTGTTCTTTACGGCGCTTTCGCTGCTGGTGACGAAGGTCGTGTCGCGCCGCACGCATGATGTGACGGGCGAGCGCCAGGAGTGGGTGTCCAAGATTACGAGCGCGGTCGAGGAGGGCTACTCGGGCCGTCTGGTGATCCGTGCGTTTAACCGTGAGCGCCAGAGCTCTGCCGAGGTGCACGAGGCTTCGAAGGAGCTGGCGCGCGTGAGCACCAAGGCCGACTTTATGATTAACGCCGTCGGCCCCGCGGTGCGCTTTATCGGCCGTTTGGCGCAGATCGTGATCGCGCTGGTGGGCTGCAGCATGCTGGTTGCCGGGCATATGACCGTCGGCGTGTTCCAGGCGTTCTTCCAGCTTATCAACGAGGCGTCCGAACCCATGACGGAGCTGTCGTTTACCTTTAACTCGCTGCAGAGTGCGCTGGCGAGTGCAGAGCGCGTGTTCGACCTGCTCGACGAGCCCGAGATGGAGGCCGATCCGTTGCCGGTGGCCGCCGCCAAGCTGCCGGGCAAAGTGGAAGGCCGTGTCGCTTTTGAGCATGTGCGCTTTGGCTATTCGCCCGACAAGCCGCTTATGCGAGACGTGTCGTTTACCGCCGAGCCGGGTCAGAAGATCGCCGTGGTGGGAACCACGGGCGCGGGTAAGACCACGCTCATCAACCTGCTCATGCGCTTTTACGAGATCGACGGCGGCCGCATTACCCTCGACGGCGTGGACACGAGCCGCATGGATCGCGGCGAGCTGCGCCAGCAGTTTGGCATGGTGTTGCAGGACGCTTGGCTATTTGATGGCACCATTGCCGAGAACATCGCCTACGGCTGTCCCGAGGCGACGCGCGAGGAGATTGTCGCGGCCGCACGTGCCGCACGGGTCGACTTCTTTGTGCGCACTATGCCGCAGGGCTACGACACGCGTGTGGCTAACGATGCCGAGAGCATCAGCCAGGGCCAACGTCAGCTGCTGACCATCGCGCGCGTGCTGCTCAACAACCCGGCGATCCTCATCCTGGACGAGGCGACGTCGAGCGTGGACACACGCACCGAGCTCGCCATCGGCCGTGCTATGGATGCGCTCATGCGCGGGCGCACGAGCTTTGTGATCGCGCACCGTCTGTCGACGATCGTCGATGCCGACCTCATCCTGGTCATGGATCACGGCAATATCATCGAGCAGGGTACGCACAAGGAGCTGCTGGCTGCCGAGGGCGCTTATGCCGACCTCTACCTAAGCCAGTTCGCATAAGGTGACAAAGGGTCAGTCCCGCATGTCACATCGAAAAGAAGGCGCGCCGGGAGCGGATTCCCTGGCGCGCCTTTTGTGTTGGCGTTCATGCTGTGGCGGTTGCCCGCGGCCCTAGCGCTCGTCCACGAGCTTGGCGACGAGGGCTTTGAGCTCGGCCACCTCTTGCTCGAGTTCCTTGACGCGACGGGCGTTTTCGGTGATGCCCTGACGGTTGAGGGCGCTCTGCTCGGCGGCATCGTCGGGCATGTACTCGCGATGCTGCTTGGCGTCGAAGCTCTCCTCGAACACGCGGCAGCCGTTGCGCTTGATGATGCGCCCGGGCACGCCCACGACGGTGCAGTTGTCGGGCACGTCCTTGACGACGACCGAGTTGCCGCCGATCTTGACGTTGTTGCCGATGTGGATGTTGCCAAGCACCTTGGCGCCCGTGCCCACGGTGACGTTGTTGCCCAGGGTGGGGTGGCGCTTGCCGGTCTCGTTGCCGGTGCCGCCGAGCGTGACGCCCTGGTAGAGCACGCAGTTGTCGCCCACGATGGTAGTCTCGCCAATAACGACGCCCATGGCGTGGTCGATAAAGAAGTGCTTGCCGATCTGCGCGGCAGGATGAATCTCGACGCCGGTGATATGGCGGGTTAACTGCGAGAGCACGCGGGCAAGCGATCGATGGCCGTGTTCCCACAGCCAGTGCTCGGGCACATGGTTCCACTTGGCGTGCAGGCCGGGGTAGGACAGGAAGATGACTAGGCCATTTTGCGCGGCAGGGTCCTGCGCCTGGACGGTCTTGATGTCCTCGCGAATGGTGTTGATAAAGCTCACCGGCCGCCCTCCCTTAGCGCCGTGACAATGCGATTCAATAAAGTATAGCGATTCGCTAGGGATTAGGAAGGGCAATCTTGCTTTGCTTTAGGCGACAGGTGTCAGTTATGCAAACTTGCTGGTAATGAAGTAAGACTTTTGAGGGGTTTGGCCCGTGCTCGCGCCGCAACCGTATACTGGTCGACTTGGACGTGTCCGCGCCCACAACTGAGAGGTTTTACTTCATGGGTTTCATCAATTTTATCGCCGAGCTGCTTAAGGATCCGCGCACTGCGATCGCCAGCTGGATCGCCGCCGGCCCGCTCATGGCCTACGGCTGCGTGTTCCTGATCATCTTTATCGAGACGGGCGTGGTGTTCTTCCCGTTCCTTCCCGGCGACTCACTGCTGTTTGCCTCGGGCTTCTTTGCCCATAACGGCGGCTTTAACATCGTGGCGCTTCTGGCCACCGCATGGGCCGCAGCCATCCTGGGCGATCAGTGCAACTTTATGATCGGTCACTTCTTTGGCCGCAAGATCATCGCCTCGGGCAAGGTAAAGGCCATGACGCCCGAGCGCATCAAAAAGTCCGAGGATTTCCTGGATAAGTGGGGCCATCTGGCCATCTTCCTCGGTCGCTTCTTCCCGTTCATTCGCACCTTTGTGCCTTTTATCGCCGGCATGGGCGGTATGCACTGGCGCAACTTTGTCATCTTTAACGTGCTGGGTGGCATTACCTGGTCGACGGTCTTTACGCTGCTTGGTTACTTCTTTGGTGGCATTCCGTTTGTGCAGGAGCACTTTGAGCTGCTGATCGTGGGCATTGTCGCCGTGTCGATCATCCCGACCGTGGTCGGTCTGGTTAAGGCTAAGCTCGGTAAAAAGAACGCCTAGTCCGAGCTTGTTTTCGGACGTTAATTCCAAGGCCCGTCATCGGATTCGATGGCGGGCCTTTTGTGTAGAAGGCAAATGAAAATACTTTACTTAGTTAAAGAAAATCGTTTTATCTAAGGCGTGCGGGGAGTACAATCACCTGCATGCGAATCGACGCGCCATCGGCTTTGATGCTGCCCGCGTGTCCTGCCCGGCTCTACGCTCCGGGTATGCGACGTTGCGACGCGGCCGGCTTCGGTCCTTGCGTGCGGGTTCGCGAGTATGCAACCGTGTATGTAAGGAGCGACATATGACTGTCGAGAAGAAGGATATCGATTGGGGTAGCCTCGGCTTTAGCTACATGAAGACCGATTACAGCTACGAGGCCCATTGGAAGGACGGCGAGTGGGACGAGGGCGGCCTGACCACCGACCACACCATGCACGTCTCCGAGTGCGGCGGCATCTTCCACTACTGCCAGGAGGTCTTTGAGGGCCTGAAAGCCTACACCGCCGAGGATGGCAGCATCGTCTGCTTCCGTCCCGATATGAACGCCGAGCGTATGTACAACTCCGCCCAGCGTCTGGAGATGCCGCCGTTCCCCAAGGACAAGTTTGTCGAGGCCGTCAAGCAGGTCGTCTCTGCCAACGCCGCATGGGTTCCGCCCTTCGGTTCTGGCGCAACCCTGTATGTGCGTCCGTTTATGATCGGCTCCGGTGACGTGATTGGCGTGGCTCCCGCTCCTGAGTACACGTTCCGCATTCTCGTGACCCCGGTCGGTCCGTACTTTAAGGGTGGCCTCAAGCCTGTCAAGCTGCGCGTTTCCGAGTATGACCGCGCCGCACCGCACGGCACTGGCAACATCAAGGCCGGCCTCAACTACGCCATGTCCCTGAAGCCCACGATGGAGGCTCACCGCGAGGGCTATGCCGAGAACCTGTATCTCGACTCCGAGTCCCGCACCTATGTCGAGGAGACCGGTGGCGCCAACGTCCTGTTCGTGAAGGAGGACGGCACCCTCGTCGTTCCCCAGTCGCACACCGACTCCATCCTGCCCTCCATCACCCGTCGTTCGCTCGTTCAGGTTGCTCAGGACCTGGGCATGACCGTTGACCAGCGTCCCGTCGAGTGGGCTGAGGTCAAGGCCGGTACCTTTGTCGAGTGCGGCCTGTGCGGCACCGCTGCCGTCATCTCCCCGGTCGGCGAGATCGACAACAAGGTTTACGGTGCCGACGAGACCGTGACCTTCCCGGCTGGCTACACCGAGATCGGCCCCGTGATGAAGAAGCTCCGCGAGACCCTGACTGGTATCCAGTCCGGTGCTGTCGAGGATAAGCACAACTGGGTTTACACCGTCGCGTAAGCTGTCTTAGCTGTCCGGCCCGAGGGCGACCTTCCCTTTCGGCGCGTCCTCGGACATGAAAGAACCCCCGCTGCGCACTACGTGCGGCGGGGGTTCTTTCGTCCTGTGGAGTGCGCCGGAAAGGAAGGTCGCCCTCGGGCCTGTGTCACCCTGGCGCTGCCGTACGGGCAATGATTAATCTGAACAAAGATGGTGCGCGGCCTTTTAGGCTGCGCATTTGTTTTGGTTCGTGCCATGTGGGGGTGGTGGCGACGTGCATTTTTGCGAGTATTCTGCAATCGAAGGCCCCTGCATACCGACCTCGGGCAAAAAATCGGGATTTCTCGATGTTTTCTACGAATGATGGGCGGGGTTATGGGCTGACAGCGTTTGATTTGCAGGGATATTTGCGCTCTTTGGCATTTATCGCGGCGCCCGAAGCCCTTGGTTATGTTGAATACTCCTAAAAATGCACGGCGCTTAGAGGGGGACCTTCGCGAAAAAGGAAACCGCCCCGTCGAAGTATGCATTCGACGGGGCGGTTTATACATTTGGCCGATTAAGGATGCGCTGCCAAACTACTAGAACTTGACGGTCGGGGCCTGGCGGGTTGCTTCGGCGGCCTCGAAGCCCTGGCGCTCCTTAAACTGGAAGATGCCGGCAAAGATGACAGCCGGGAACGTCTGAATGGCGTTATTGTAGCTGAGCACGCAATCGTTGTAGCTCTGGCGTGCATAGCTAATCTTGTTCTCAGTATCCTCGAGCGATGCCTGCAGCTGCGTAAAGTTGGTGTTCGCCTTAAGGTCGGGGTAGGCCTCGGCTACGGCGAAGAGCTGGCGCAGCGCACCGGTCAGCACGTTGTCGGCTTCCATTTTGGCCTCGGGCGTGGTGGCCTTGACGGCGGTGTTACGCGCGCTGATCACGGCGGAGAGCGTCTCCTGCTCGTGCTTGGCGTAGCCCTTGACGGTCTCGACCAGGTTGGGGATCAGGTCGTTGCGGCGCTGCAGCTGCGTATCGATGTTCTGCCAGGCGTTATCGATGCGGTTACGCTTGGTGACCATGTTGTTGTAGATGCCGGCGATGGCGCAGACAATCACAATGACAACAACGATGCCGATGATGACGGTAATCATGATGTCTCCGTTTCGAATGGCCGCGGCGGCATGCGCCAGCTGCCGTTGGTATAACGCTACTAGTATACCCGCAACGTTTTGCCGTGCCGAACTTTCCGGTAAGCGTTATGTTTTCGGTGGGGTTGGTACCGGGACAAAGCGCACGAGGTACAGGTGTAAGATATGCGACAGATTGACGAACGTTGTCTTTGCCCTGAGGATGGCGATACCAGTGGACCTTCGCATTAAGAAAACCTACCGCGCCCTGTTCGATGCCTTCACCGAGCTTCTCGAGGAGCATCGTTTTGAGGACCTGACGGTTGCCATGCTGTGCGACCGCGCCATGATTCGCCGCACGACGTTCTACAAGCACTTTCGCGACAAGAACGATTACTTTGCCTTTTATATCGATGAGCTCATGTCGGGCTTGCCGCAAAAACAGCCCGATGAGGCCGGCGCAGTGTCTGCCGAGGACGTGCGCGCGCTTCGGCACGCGATTTTGGACGATGCCATGGATTTGATTCTGGCGCACGAGCAGCTCATGGATAACATTTTGGCAAGCAGCATGTCGGGCATGCTGACCAACGTTATTTGCGACCGCATTGCCCGCTCCATCCGCGAGCGTGTGATGAACGTGCTTGCCGAGGATGCCCTGGCCCCCGTGTCACTCGAGACGACGTCTGAGTTTGTCGCCGGCGGTATTATTCGACTTTTCACGATATGGTGGGAATCGGGCCACGATCTTGAGCGTCGACCTGAGATGGCCGACGTGGTCGATGCGCTGTTCGAGCGAACCATGACGCCGGTGCATCACTAAAAGTGGCGGAGAGAGGGGGATTCGAACCCCCGGAACGCTCTCGCGCTCAACGGTTTTCAAGACCGCCGCATTCAACCGCTCTGCCATCTCTCCGTGAGTCGTAATGATAGCATCGTTTTGAATTTGCAACAGGGAAGGCGAACGATGACGATCACCGAAATCGACGAGAAGTTCATGCGCGAGGCGCTGGCGGAGGCTCGCGCCGCCGCTGCGGTAGGCGAGGTACCCATCGGAGCCGTAGTGGTGCGCGACGGCGAGATCGTCGCGCGGGCGCATAATCGTCGCGAGCTCGACCAGGACCCTTCGGCGCATGCAGAGTTCGCGGCCCTGTGCGCCGCTGCCCAGGCGCTTGGCCGCTGGCGCCTTTCCGATTGCACGGTCTACGTAACGCTCGAGCCCTGCTGCATGTGCGCGGGGCTTATGGTTAACGCGCGCGTGGGACGCTGCGTGTATGGCGCGGCTGATGCCAAGGCCGGCGCGTTGGGATCCCTATACGATTTGAATGCCGACTCGCGCCTGAATCATCGGTTTAACGTGACCGCCGGCGTGCTGGCAGACGAGTGTCGTGAGGTGTTGAGCAGCTATTTTAGTGGGCTGCGCGGAGCGGGCGGCGCTGATTGCGGCTGTGGGGCTGATCTTGACGCACACGCCGCTCACGCCGCTCACGCCGCAGCGCTTGCAGGTGTCGGTGAAGATGCTGGCACGGTGGCTGACTTTGGTCCTGCGTGCCGCCGGCCCCGCCGCGTGCTGCTGGCGATTGACTCCTTTAAGGGCAGCGTTTCGAGCGCGCAGGCGGAGGCAGCGGTTGCCGAGGGCGTGCGCCGCGTTTGGCCCGATGCCGAGCTGAATGCTTTGCCGCTGGCAGATGGTGGCGAGGGAACGCTCGGCGCCATCGCCGCGTGCGGCGGTGAGATTGTGACCTGCGAGGTGGCAGGTCCCTTGGGCGACCGCGTGTCTGCCCGGATGCTGGTGGACGGCGAGCACGAGTCGGCTGTAATTGAGATGGCCGAGGCGGCGGGTATTGGGTATTCACCCTGCACGGAATCGGCGGCGCTTGCAGCTTCGACCTATGGCGTGGGCGAGCTGATGCTCCGTGCGGTTCGTGCCGGGGCAAAGACTATCTATATTGGCTTGGGCGGCAGCGCCACCAACGACGGTGGCGCCGGCATGCTGCAGGCGCTGGGCGCGCGTGTGGTCGATGATCAGGGATGCGATGTCGCCCCCGGTCTTGCAGGCCTTGAGCGGGTGGCGAGCGTTGATTTGGCGCCCGCGCTGCAGGCTTTGGATGGCGCTCGTATCGTTGTGCTTTCGGATGTCGAGAACCCACTCGTGGGGCGTCGCGGCGCGCTTGCGGTGTTCGGCGGACAGAAGGGTCTGCCGGCTGATGATGCCGAGGCGCTGAGCAGGTGCGACAGCTGGATGGTCGGCTACGGCCGCTTGCTCGACGCTGCGATTGCCGGAGCTCGAGTCCAGGGGTTGTTGCGCGCACCCGAGGGCGCACGGACATTTGGCTCGGTGCTCGGCGTGCCCGGCGCAGGTGCCGCCGGCGGCCTAG
>CABMOY010000078.1 GCA_902388345.1 uncultured Collinsella sp. | reverse complement strand
GACGCTGGCGCTCGTGGCGCCGCTGCGCGACCGCATGGCCCGCGAGAACGCCGCCAACGTGTTCGATGGCATCGAGATGCCACTCGTGCCGGTGCTTGCCAAGATGGAGCGCGCGGGCATGCTCGTGGACCCCGACCGTCTGCATAGTCTGTCCGAGGGGCTTGCTACCCAGATTGCCGAGGTTGAGCGAAACATTCGAGACCTGGCGGGTGACGAGACCTTTAACATCGGCAGCCCCATGCAGCTCTCGCACGTGCTGTTTGACGTTATGGGGCTTCCGACCAAGGGCCTCAAGAAGACCAAGCGCGGCTACTATTCGACCAACGCCAAGGTGCTGAGCGACCTTGCCCGTGACCACGAGATCGTGCGTCTGATCTTGGATTGGCGTGAGAAGTCCAAGATCAAGTCCACTTACCTGGATACGCTGGGCCCGCTGCGTCGTGGCGATGGCCGCGTGCACACCACGTACAACCAGACCATCACGGCGACGGGCCGCCTGTCCTCGAGCGACCCGAACCTACAGAACATCCCGACGCGCTCTGAGCTGGGTCGTACCGTCAAGACGGCGTTTTCGGCGGGCGAGGGCAGCGTCTTTTTGGCGGTGGACTACTCGCAGATCGAGTTGCGCCTACTCGCGCATCTTTCGGGTGATGAACATCTGGTACGTGCCTTTAACGAGGGTGAGGACTTCCATGCCGAGACGGCCGCGCGCGTGTTTGGCGTTCCCGTGTCCGAGGTAACGCCCGATCTGCGCAGCCGCGCCAAGGCCGTGAACTTTGGCATCGTGTACGGTCAGCAGGCGTACGGCCTGTCGCAGTCGCTGCACATCTCGATGGCCGAGGCGCGCGACATGATCGACCGCTACTACGAGGCCTACCCAGGTGTGCGCACGTTCCTCGACAATGTGGTGGCGCGTGCCAAGCAGACGGGCTATGCCGAGACCATGTACGGACGCCGTCGTCATATTCCGGAGCTCAAGGCCAAAAACCCGCAGCTCCGCGGCTTTGGCGAGCGCACGGCTATGAACCATCCCATGCAGGGTACCGCGGCGGACATCATCAAGATTGCCATGGCCCGCGTAAGCCGCCGCCTGGAAGAAGAGGGCTTTGCCGCCCACATGATCCTGCAGGTACACGACGAACTGGACTTTGAGTGCCCCATCGACGAAGTCGAGCGCCTGACCGCCATGGTCCGCGACGTCATGGAGCGCGTAGTGGACCTCCGCGTGCCGTTGATCGCCGAAGCCAGCACCGGCATAACCTGGGCCGACGCCAAATAAAGACGCACCAACAACCCCAAAGTAACCAAAACCAGAAGGGGGCTCCTTGCCAACAAGGAGCCCCCTTCATCCAAATATATTCAGCTAAGTATCTAGACACTCAAGACGCCATCTTGGCGGCAGGTAAGTAAACCTAGGGCCTGGCCGGGCGGCACGGGTTAGCTTTTCGTAGATTCCGCACGCAAAGAAAGCCACTTAATGTGGCTTTCGTCTTGCGCAGGACCTGACCGAGCGAAAAGTTAACCCGTGCCGCCCGGCCAGGCCCGATGGGACGGCTACCGAGCCGCCAAGATGGCGTCGATGAGCGTCAGTACGCCCCCGTCGTTGTTGCTCGGAATGCGCCATTTGGCATGCGCGTTCATGTGCTCCTCGGCATTGTCCACGATAAAGCTGTGTCCGACGCGCTCCAGCATGGGGATGTCGTTGTACGTATCGCCCACGGCAGCGGCGTCGGCGATATCGATGCCGAGCTGCTCGCACAGGTGCGCGACGCCAGCGCCCTTGTCGACGCCCAGGTTCATAAAGTCGATCCACTCGCGGCCAGCATTGGTGACGTAGAGTCGGTCCGAGTATGCCGGGCTGTAGTCCTCGCGAAACGCCGGCTCGGCGTCGTAGTCGGGGAAGAAGATCGAAATCTTGTTGGATTCGACGTCAAGGCCCTCAAAGGTATCGACGTAGTTGATCGTGTTGTAGTACACGCTGATTTCGTCGTGGTACTGATGGTCGCGGGCGAGCACATAGAACTCGTCGTAGCAGCACAGCACGGGGACGGCGCGCGAATCCTCCGAGGCGCGGCTCAAGACCTGCTGATACAGTTCAACGTCGATATTGCTCTTATAGATATAGCTGCCGCGATAGATCACGCACGCTCCGTTGTCGGGACAAAAGGCGAGGCGGTTCTTGATGCCCTCGAACATCTCCTCGAGCTTGGGGGCGGGACGTCCGCTGGCGGGGCAGAATACGATGCCGGCTTCGGCGAGCTTGTCCAGGCGTTCGTCAAGGCCTTGTGGCAGCACGCGCTCGTCGGTCAGAAGCGTCTTGTCCATGTCGACGGCGATGAGCTTAATGTTTCCGATATTGGCGTCCGATTCGTAAGTTTGCATAAAAGCGTGCCTTTCGTTTCGAAATTGTTTCAGACGTTATAACCATCAACTCGTAGTCAGGCGTATTTTCGCAGGATTGGCGCACGTCTGCATCATCATTCACAAAGTAATGAAAAAACTTTTCAGAAATTTGAAGTTGTCGCTTGTGCCGCGGGCACTTTAGCGTAATATAGCGACCATCGAAAACGGAGCCGGAAAAACAACCGCTTACCGAGGAAATGGTACCGTTTACGATATTAGAATTGCGCCCGGCGATAGGTGAAAGGAGAGGCAGATGCAGTTCGTAAAGATCATCACTACTGCAGACAATGCCATCCGACGCCAGCGCGCAATTTCCCGACGACGATAACAATCGTCTCTGTCCGCATGGGGCGAATTGCCTCAACAGAGTCATTTTGAGGTCGTTGGGTTTTAGCACGACATTGCTGCATGTTTCTAGGGCATGTATGTGCTGATTTTTGCTATTTAACCTTATATTGCACGGTATGTGACCTTGAAATGACTTGCAACTGACCGATGTTCTAACTAGCTACCAAGGGCGAAAGGAAACAGCCATGAGCAAGGAAAAAGTCGTTCTCGCATATTCCGGTGGTCTTGATACATCTGTATGTGTCAAGTGGCTCCAGGACGAGAAGAATCTCGATGTCGTTTGCGTTTGCGGCAACGTGGGCCAGGAGGAGACCGGTCTGGATGCCAAGAAGCAGAAGGCACTCGACCTGGGCGTTCTCGATTGCCAGGTGCTCGACCTGCGCGACGAGTTCTCCGACGAGTTCCTGACTAAGGCCATCGCCGCAAACTCCATGTACGAGAACAAGTACCCGCTGCTCTCCGCCCTGTCTCGCCCGCTGCTCGCCAAGAAGCTTGTCGAGGTCGCTCACGAGTTTGGCGCGACCTGCGTCGCCCACGGCTGCACCGGCAAGGGTAACGACCAGGTTCGTTTTGAGGCTGCCGTCAAGGCCCTCGACCCCGAGCTTAAGGTTATCGCCCCGGTTCGCGAGTGGGATCTGAAGTGCCGTCCCGACGAGGTCGCTTATGCTCATGCCCACAACGTGCCGGTTCCCGAGGGTGCCAACGACAACCCCTATTCCATCGACGACAACCTGTGGGGTCGTGCCATTGAGTGCGGCCACCTGGAGGATCCCTGGAACGAGCCGCTCGACGACGCCTGGGTTATGACCAAGAATCCCGAGGACACGCCCGACACCCCGACCTATACCGAGATTGAGTTTGAGGCCGGCAAGCCCGTCGCCGTCGACGGCAAGAAGATGAAGCTCTCCGAGATCGTCATCGCCCTCAACAAGATTTCGGGCGACAACGGCTTTGGTCGCCTGGACCTGGTCGAGGATCGTCTGGTGGGCCTCAAAAGCCGCGAGTGCTACGAGGTTCCCGGCGCCCTGACGCTCATCACCGCCCACAAGGCGCTCGAGGACATTTGCGTCGAGGGCGACTTGCTCAAGACCAAGATTAAGCTCGAGCAGGATTGGGCGACCGCCGTGTACAACGGCCAGTGGTACAGCCCGCTCAAGAACGCGCTCGACGCCTTTATGGCCGACACCCAGAAGTTCGTGACCGGCACCGTCCGTCTGAAGTTCTTTAAGGGCAACTGCCATGTCGTCGGCCGCAAGAGCCCCTTCAGCCTTTACGACTATGGCCTGGCTACCTACGACCGCGATACCACGTTTGATGAAAAGGCCAGCGCCGGCTTTATCGAGATCGACACGCTGTCGCTCAAGACGTGGGCTAAGGTCCAGGGTCCCAGCTCCGCCGCCGCCCAGGCCTAGCGCCTCCTTCCCTTGGTATCCGCGCGGCCCATCCGCGTGATGCAAAACGGGCGCACGGGGTCCCTACCTTTCGTTATGCTTGCTGACACTTCTTAACATCGGTGGCCCCTACGTTCCGCCCGCATATATGACGCCGCGCCTGCGGCTGAGTCCGAGCCCCGCCGGGGTTGTCCGGCGGGGCTCTTTCTATCAATTTGGCGGCTCTGCGCCTATATATATGAGGAGTATCCATTATGTTCAGTGCTATCGCGCATGCCTTACTTGCCCTCGCGCCCGAGTTTGATGCTGCAAAGGTCGAGGACGTCCCTATGAGCCTGAAGGCCTGGATCGATGGTTCGCAGGGCAACATCCGGAGGGAGACGTTGGGCGCCAAGTGCATGGTGCGTCACTTCTTTGCAAATTAGCTACATGGCCCCGCGTGCGGCGGGGGATGTGCAAAACTAGCAGTTAATAAATCGCTTTAGCGACATGGCGCATTGCATTGGGCGCTTGGTTTGGTATTTGAGGAAAGGGGACGGTTCCATGGCTCTTTGGGGCGGTCGTTTTGAGGCGGGCGTGGCCGAGGTCACGCAGGAGTTTGGCGCGTCGTTGCCGGTCGACAAGCATCTCTACAAGCAGGATATCGCCGGCTCTAAGGCGCATGCCAAGATGCTGGCCGCCCAGGGCATCATCAGTGTCGAGGACGAGCGGGCGATTGCCGAGGGCCTGACCGGAATCGAGCAGGATATCGATGCCGGCAACTTCACCTTCGATATCAACGACGAGGACATTCATATGTCCATCGAGAGCGAGCTGACGCGCCGCGTCGGCGAGGCCGGTAAGCGCTTGCATACCGGGCGTTCGCGC
This sequence comes from uncultured Collinsella sp., assembly GCA_902388345.1. Classification (GTDB taxonomy): domain Bacteria; phylum Actinomycetota; class Coriobacteriia; order Coriobacteriales; family Coriobacteriaceae; genus Collinsella. Next base: position 3,492 of record CABMOY010000078.1, on the reverse strand, counting down.
AACGACCAGGTGGCGACCGACACGCGACTGGGCGTCAAGGCACTGGCCAAGGAGCTCATGGAGGCCAATCTTGAGCTGCGCCATGTGCTGGTGGATGCGGCTAAGAAGTACGACAAGGTGATTCTGCCGGGCTACACGCATATGCAGCACGCTCAGCCCGTGCTGCTCTCGCATCATCTGCTGGCGTACTCCTGGATGTTCGCGCGCGATTTTACGCGTCTGAAGGCCGCCTTCGATGCCGCTGATAATTGCCCGTTGGGCGCCGCCGCACTCGCCGGCACGAGCTATCCGCTCGATCGCCAGATGACGGCTGCCGAGCTTGGCTTTGCGGGCGTGATTCCTAACTCGCTCGACGCTGTTTCCGACCGTGATTTCCTGCTCGATTTGCATTACGCCGGCTCCGTTATGGCCATGCACCTGTCGCGTCTTTCCGAGGAGATCGTGCTGTGGTCGAGCTCCGAATTTGGCTTTATCACGCTTTCCGACTCCTACTCCACCGGTTCGTCCATCATGCCGCAGAAGAAGAACCCCGATTTTGCTGAGCTTATCCGCGGCAAGAGCGGTCGAGTCTATGGCAACCTGGTTCAGCTGCTCGTGACCATGAAGGGCTTGCCGCTCGCTTATAACAAGGACTTGCAGGAGGACAAGGAGGGCGCGCTCGATACCGCCCATACGCTCATGCAGTGCCTGTCTGTTATGGCCGGTATGATTTCAACCTGGACCGTCAACGAGGGCGCCATGGCGCGCGAGTGCGGCGTGGGGCACCTTGCCGCCACCGATGTTGCCGATTACCTGGCCAAGCGTGGTCTGCCGTTCCGCGAGGCGCATGCTGTGGTGGGCCATCTGGTCCTGATGTGTGAGAAGCGCGACTGCAATCTTGAGGACCTGCCGTTCGAGGTCTTCCAGGAGGCAAGCCCGCTCTTTGAGCGCGATATTACCGAGGCGCTCGACATCCCGTCGATTGTCGCCGCGCGCACGACCGAGGGCGGCACCGCCCCTGCCGCCGTTGCCGTGCAGTTGGGGCGCGCCGAAGCGCAGCTTGCGGCCGATGAGGGCGTGTTCGGATCGCTGACCAAGGTCGTCGAGATGGGCCACGGAGCTAATTAGCTTATTGGATGCGTCTGTCTGGTGTTTTCATCATATCTTGCCTTTACGGGTGCCCGCTACGGTGGGCGCCCGTTTTGTTATAGAGAAGGAAGGAGCTTGTCGAGAACTTTTGTAGGACATTTGCGCAGGTTGTGAAGGGGGTGCGTTCACGGGCGGCAATCGACCGTCCGTTCTGTTCGGTGCAGTTGAAAGTGGGGCGGATGGTACTCTAATCGGGCTTCGAAACAGAAGTGACACATATGGAGCGCTTCAATAAATAATAGCGCTTCAATAAACGGCTTTTTGTTTAACTGCAGCTAGAACTCTGTTACGATGCAGTCCAGGCGGGTGCCGGAATGGGACTTGGGCACGCGCGAACCTACTTGAAAGGCTACCTTATGGCTATCGAGAAGACCTTCATCATGATTAAGCCCGACGCCGTGCGCGATCGCAAGATCGGCGAGATCGTTGCTCGTATCGAGCGCAGCGGCCTTGTTATCGAGCGCATGGAGATGACCACGCTTGAGCGCGCCACCGTCGAGGAGCACTATGCTCATCTGGCCGATAAGCCCTTCTTTGGCGGTCTGTGTGACTTTATGACGAGCGGTCCGGTCGTCAAGATGGTCGTTTCCGGTCTCTCCGCCGTCTCCAAGATGCGCACCCTTATGGGTGCCACCAACCCGCTTGATGCCGCTCCCGGCACCATTCGCGGCGACTTTGCCGTCGATGTCAACGCCAACGTGATCCATGGCTCCGACTGCCTGGAGAACGCCGAGATCGAGATCAAACGCTTTTTTGGCTAAACCAGCTTTGACTCCTTAAAGCTGTTAGCGTGTGGCTTGGGCGCCGCGGAACTCCATCCGCGGCGCCCTTTTTATTCCAGTAGATTTTGGTAAACGCCCACAAATCTACTAAAGAGCCCCCGTCCGGATGTTTCTTCCGGGCGGGGGCTGGCGTTAGCGTATGGCTTTGTGAATCTTTAGGCTTCGTCGACGATCTTAAGGCCGCGCGTCTGGTCGATCTCGTTGAGGAGATTGACGCGACGCTCGTGACGACCGCCCTCAAACTCGGCGTCGAGCCACTCGTCGACAATCATCTTGGCGAGCTCGGAGCCCACGACGCGGGCGCCAAAGGCGAGCACGTTGGTATTGTTGTGCATGCGCGAGAGCTTGGCGCTGAAGGGCTCGGAGCACACGACGGCGCGAACGCCCTCCACCTTGTTGGCAGCCAGGCTGATGCCGACGCCGGTGCCGCAGATCAGGATGCCCAGGTCGACGTCGCCGTTGGCAACGGCCTTACCCACCTTGTAGCCGGCGATGGGGTAATCAAAGCTCTCGGAGGTGTCGGTTCCAAAGTTCACGACCTCACAGCCGCGCTCCTTCAGGTGCTCGGAAATGATGTTCTTGAGCTCGACGGCGGCGTGGTCGTTACCGATACCAATCTTCATGAGTGGTTCCTCTCTGGTCCGTGCGGCGGAATTGCTAAAGGTTTTACCGCGTTCGACTGCATGATAGCGCGACTTTTGTGTAAACGCTCGGGCGTTTTTTGGTCAAACGCTTTAGCATGCAACAAGACCGGCTTTTCATGAATGAATGCCGTCGGATTGCGCTTGAACGCCGTCCGTCGGAACCATGGTTGCGGTTTTTGATGCATTGTTATCAAATAAAAGAGCTAACTATTATCGAGAGTCCAGTCCGTTATGTAAGCAGGAGATACCTATGCCTACCGATTCCATCCGCGATGCCGCTTTTTGCGATGTCTTGAACCGCGAGCTTGTCTGTGCGCTCGGCTGCACCGAGCCTATTGCCGTTGCCTATGCAGCGGCGCTGGCGAGCCAGACACTCGGTTGCGAGCCCGATCATATGGACGTTGCCTGCTCGGGCAACATCATCAAGAACGTTAAGAGCGTGACCGTGCCCAATTCGGGCGGTATGCACGGTATTGAAGCAGCGGCCGTACTGGGTGCCGTGGGCGGTGACGCCAAGAGCGCGCTCGAGGTGCTCGAGTGCGTTAACGACGAAGATCGTGCTCGCGTGGCCGAGCTCCTCGTCGATGCCGGTTACTGCGATGTGTCGCTTGTCGAGGGTGTGCCCAACCTCTACATCAAGGTGACTGCCACAGCCGGGGGCCATACCGCGGTCGTCGAGATTACCGACCACCACACCAATGTCACGTGCCATACGCTCGACGGTATTCCGGTGTGCGGCAAGTCGGCGGGGGAGTGCGCCGCCTGCGCCGAGCGCGTCGTGGCCGAGCGCGCGGCAGATAACGCCGACACGCCCATGTCGATCGAGTCCATCATCGACTTTATCGAGGGCGGCGACATCGAGAGCGCCCGCGCGGCCGTTGAGCGCCAGATTGAGCTGAACGGTGCGATCAGTGCCGAGGGCCTCGCGCGCGCTTGGG
>CABMOY010000077.1 GCA_902388345.1 uncultured Collinsella sp. | reverse complement strand
GCGGTCCTTCATGCAGCAGGGGCTCTCAATGTTTTATGTCCTGCTCATATCGTCTATGTCGGCAGCTGGGGACACTCCTTGTCTCTTCTATGACTAGGTGGGGAAGGCGTGCGACAATGGTGGGCGTTGTGTTGTCCGCGCTAAGGAGTTGCCATGTTGTTGTGTCCCGTTTGCCATGAGCCGTTGGTGGACGATGAGCGCGGTGCTGCATGCGCGGGCGGACATCGGTTTGACCGTGCGCGCGAGGGCTATCTGTATCTGCTGCGCTCGTCCAAGAGCGGCGACTCCATGGGCGATCCCAAGTCGCAGGCGCGCAGCCGTCGTGACTTTCTAAACCGCGGCTACTATGCGCCGTTGCGTGATGCGATGGTCGAGCTGGTGCGCGATCGGGTGTCTGGGCATGCGGCGTCTGCGGGCGGTCCCATGACCTTGCTCGATATCTGCTGTGGCGAGGGCTACTACACCAGCGCCATGGGTGCGGTGCCGGGCGTGGATGCTTACGGATTCGACTTGGGCAAAGAGATGGTGCGCCTGGCTGCCAAGCGCGGCGATGCGACCTACTTCGTGGCCAACATGAAGGACATCCCCGTGGCCGATGGCACCTTCGATATGGTGACCGAGCTCTTTGCCCCCTTTAACGAGCGCGAGCTTGCCCGCGTGCTGGCGCCCGAGGGCTCGCTCTACACCGTGGTGCCGGGTGCTCGGCATCTGTTTGGGCTCAAGGAGGTGCTCTACGACACGCCATATCTCAACGATGAGAAGCTGCCGAAGACGACCGAGCTGGAGTTGGTGGGAACGCAACGGGTGTCTGCGAACATTACGCTCCAGATGCAGGCCGATATCGAGGCGGTGTTCCAGATGACGCCGTACTACTACCGCACGCGCCCTGCCGACAAAGAGCGCCTGGCAAACCTGGACACCCTTCAGACCGATATCGACTTCATCATTGCCGAGTACCGCCACTAACCTACCAAAAAGGGACAGGTTTATTTTGGCAGGTTTTATCTGGGCAAACGTAAAGGGCCGACCGCGTTGCTGCGCGATCGGCCCTTGTTGGTTGCTTGGATGTAGGGGGCAGTGGAAGGCGGGAGTCTACAGGCGGTCCTTGTTCTCGGCCTTAATGTCGTGTGCCTGCTGAATAAAGAACAGGTCGTACACCACGATGACAAAGGCGCCAAAGTTGATGGCGTCGCCGCCAAACGCGGGAAGCGTGAGCACGGCCTGCGCAATCGTGGCGATTGCGGCGACGATGCCGAGCTTAAACGCACCATCCACCTGCGAAGGCTTGTTGGCGCCCTTGATGCCCGCAACACCTGCGGCAAGATCGACAAGACCCTTGATGACAAGTACGGCCGCGGCGAGCATGGCGTTCGATCCGTAGGTGGACTCGAACTTGCCGGTCGCGATGCCGGCGATTCCAATGACGAGACTGGCGATGCCCAGAACAAAATAAATCAGGGCAAGGATTTTGAGAGTCTTGCGAGTGAAGCTCATGGCTGGTCCTTTCGATACGAGTACGCCAACCTGGCGCGCCCTATGTGCTGCACATATGGTGAAGCACATTGTAGTTCAACGCGGCGATGCATGCGCCTGAAAGCGTCTCTTGCCTGCACGGTTCAACCTTTCAAAAAGGAAAGCTGGACGTAAGTCAAATCGATGGCAGCGCATGCGCGGCGCTGCGATGATGAGGCCATGGTAAGAGCTGGACCGAAGGAGGAGCCATGATGTACGGAGTCAAGCAAGTGGATGAGCCGCGGTCGCTGGGAAGGCGCATGAGTGATTCTGTGATCGCTGCCGTGTGCACGGTATTGATGGCTGTGCTTTGCATTGGGATGCTGTGGACCATGTCGCATGTGGGACAATAACGGACGGTTGGGTGCCAACTGAGGTGGCGCTCACGTATTCGTTTTGTTTGCTAAGGAGTGTCCATGGGCGTCGTCGATCCCTTTTCTGTTGCTCGGGCTGCTGGGCTCGAGCTCGTGCGGACGTCCGAGGGCCTTACGCTCACCGACGGCACGATGGAGTTGCGTGCCGATTTTGGCCGCATGCTTCCACGGCTCAAGCAGGGTCGTCTGCAGCAAGAGCTACTGGTGAAGGCTGCGCGCACAAAAGGCATCGAGCAACCATGGGCGATTGATGCCACAGCAGGCTTTGGCGAGGATTCGCTGCTGCTGGCTGCCGCGGGTTTTGCGGTCGATTTGTATGAGCAGGATTGCGTGATCGCGGCGCTCCTCCAGGATGCCCTGGATCGCGCGGCAGATGATCCGGCGCTTGCGGCCGCCGTGGCGCGCATGCACTTACATGCGGGCGAGGACAGCATTGCCGGTCTTCGCCATACGGCCGAGCTGATCGAGCGGGGCGAGCTCGCGGCTCCCGACGTGGTGTATCTGGACCCCATGTTTCCCGAGCGCACCAAGAGCGCGGCGGTCAAAAAGAAGTTTCAGCTCTTGCACCATTTGGAGCAGCCGTGCGCCGATGAGGAAACGCTGGTCGAAGCTGCGCTTGCGGTGCGCCCACGCAAGGTCGTTATCAAGCGGCCGGTGAAGGGGCCGCTGCTTGCCGGCGTTAAGCCGAGCTATCAACTTGCGGGCAAGGCCGTTCGCTACGATGTTTTGGTGCCGCCGCGCCCGTAGCTTGTGCACGATGGCTGGCGCTTCGCCAGCGCCGTGCCGATGCGGGGTCTATTTCCAAGGGTGCGACGTCAGGTGCCAGCCGCCGCAGTATTCGCATTTGTAGCAGGCCAAACCACGCCGTCCGCGGTTTTCGCAGTCGGCCATAACGGCCTCGGCTTCGGCGCGTGTATCGTAACGGTTTTTGCGCTCGCACGACTTATAGCGCCAAGCCTCGTCGCGCTCGGCGTCCAGGGCGTCGCGGCGCTCGTCCTCGCGCACAAACAGGTCGCTCATATCGCCGCCGGTGGCAGCGCCCAAAAACTCGCTTTTGGCTTTTGGCCAGGCGGCTCGCTTTTTGCTCCCCATCTGCTTCGCGCTCCTCTCCAAACGTTGGTATCATTGCTCAATCAAAGTGATACCAATAAACGTGAGGTCGCCGCGTGATGATCAGAAAAACCCTCGATACCGACATTCCCGCCGTCATGGCTATCTATGACGCGGCCCGCGCCTTTATGTGCGCGCATGGCAACGCCACGCAGTGGCCCGAGGGCACGCCTTCGGCCGAGCAGCTGGCTGCCGATATTGCCGCTGGTGGCAGTTACGTGTGCGAAGTCGACGGCCGCGTGGCGGCGACGTTTGCCTTTTTACCGGGTCCGGACGAGTGCTATGACGTGATTGAGGACGGTCAATGGCGCAGCGACATTCCGTATGCCGTGCTGCATCGCGTGGCATCCGACGGCACCGTGCACGGTATCGCGGCGGCGATGTTTGCCTTTGCCAAGGAATGCGCCGACCATCTGCGTATTGACACGCACGAGGACAACTTGCCCATGCAGGGCGCCATCGCCAAGGCGGGGTTCGAGCGTGTCGGTATCGTCTATGTGTCCGACGGCACGGCGCGTGTCGCGTTTGATTGGCTGCGCGAGGCGTAGGAGCCAAGGCACGTATCATCACCCAGCTCAAATAAAAAATGGCCCCGAGTGGGGCCATTTTTGGTAAAACGCGTCGTTGTGGGACTCGCATTGTTACCGCCCCAGATGAATCCGGGCAGACAAAAAGGGGAGGTGCCGGCTTTCGCAAGGCGCGAACCTACGAAAATCGCCGCGCGGCAACGCGGGGCGATGAGCTCGGTCGGGGGATAGGGCCCGCTTCGCCCACCGGCCCGTAAATTGTATCATCCAGTGTGGAGCGTGAACGCCCGTTGCCGCGTGCGATGGGCTTGCAATAAGAGGAGAGCCATGTCGAAGCAAGCGGTCGTTGGAATCTTAGCGCACGTCGATGCCGGCAAGACCACGCTGGCCGAGGCCATGCTGTTCAACGCAGGTCGTATTCGCAAGCACGGCCGCGTGGACGATGGCGACTCGCACCTGGATACCAACGCTATCGAGCGCGAGCGCGGCATCACGATTTTCTCGTCGCAAGCTGTGCTCGATCACGGAGATGCCCACGTCATGCTCGTGGATGCACCGGGGCATGTCGATTTTTCTGCCGAGGCGGAGCGCACATTGCGCGCGCTCGACTACGCGATTTTGGTTGTGGGCGCCAACGATGGCGTGCAGGGGCACACCGAAACCCTGTGGCGCCTGCTTGCACGCTATGACATCCCGACGTTCATCTATATCAACAAAATCGATTTGGAGAATCCTGGCCGCGATGTTTTGCTGGCACAACTTGGGCAGCGTCTTTCCGAGGGCTGCCTGGACGCCAGCGAACTGCTGGCGGGCGGTGCCGCTTGGGAGGACGCCGCCGCGTTGGACGAGGCGGCCCTCGAGGAGTTTCTTGAGATGGGCGAGCTTTCCGTCGCAACGCTGTCGCGCATGGTTGCCGAGCGCAAGCTCTTTCCCTGCTTTGCCGGCTCGGCGCTCAAGGACCAGGGCGTGGGCGAGCTGCTGGATGGCATGTGCGCGCTGATGCGTGAGCAGACGTGGGCCCCGGAGTTCGCCGCGCGTGTCTATCGTGTTAGCCAAGGCGTTCGCGGCGAGCGCTTGGCCTGGGTTAAAGTGACCGGCGGCACGCTGCGTGCAAAACAGATGATCGAGGGACGCTCCGGTGCCGAGGTATGGGAGCAGAAAGTCGATCAGGTGCGCATCTATAACGGCGAGAAGTACGAGCTTGCCCAGGAAGTTGCTGCTGGCGGTATTTGCGCCGTGACGGGTCTTGCGCACGTTCGCCCGGGGGATGCCTTGGGCGCGGAGCCTGTGTGCGATGCGCCCGTCATTGCGCCGGTCCTTACCTATACGGTGCTACCGGGCGAACACGATGTCCATGCGGTGTTTAAAGCGCTGACCGAGTTGGCGGACGAAGACCCCATGCTCGGCGTAAGCTGGAATACGCATCTTGAGCAGATTCACTTGCAGTTGATGGGCGCCGTGCAACTCGAGGTCGTGCAGCGGGTGTTGGCCGATCGCTTTGGCCTTACGATCGAGTTTGAGCCCGGCGGCATTCTCTATAAGGAGACTATCTCGCAGCCCGTCGAGGGCGTGGGCCACTTTGAGCCGCTGCGTCATTACGCTGAGGTGCATCTGCGCCTGGTGCCGCTGCCAGCTGGTTCGGGTGTGCAATTTGGTACCGTTGCCTCGACCGACGAGCTCGATCTGAACTGGCAGCGCTTGGCGCTCACCAACGCCATGGAGCGCGATCACCTGGGTGTGCTGACCGGCTCGCCTATTACCGATGTGCGCATTACGCTCACAGGTGGCCGTGCACATGCCAAACACACCGAGGGCGGCGACTTTCGCCAGGCCACGTACCGCGCGATTCGCCAGGGGCTCATGCAGGCGCGTGAGGCCGGCGCGGCGGTGCTGTTGGAGCCGTGGTATCGCTTTGAGCTCGAGGTGCCGGGGGAGTGCGTGGGTCGGGCGCTCTCGGATGCCACGCGCATGGGTGCCGAGTACGAGCCGCCGACGATGGCGGGAGACCGGGCGAAGCTTGTGGGTTGCGTGCCGGCATCTGAGGTGCAGGATTACGCGCTGGAGGTGGCTGCCTACACGAGCGGTCGCGGACATCTGTACCTGGAGTTCGCCGGCTATGCGGCTTGCCATGATGCCGAGCGCGTCATCGAGGCGGCCGCCTATGAGCCCGAGGCCGATCTGCCCAACACGCCCGATTCGGTCTTTTGCTCTCACGGCGCCGGCTATACGGTCAAATGGTACGACGCACCCGCTGCGGCACACGTAAAGGTCGATCCTTCCACCTTCCGCCCCTATCGCCCCGCCGACGCGGAATTTTTCGGCCACATGTGACAAAGGGACAGCTCCTTTGTCACATGCTATTGGTATAACTCGGTATAAGTTGGTATAACTATTACCAGGGTTTGCCAATCCGAGGAGGCCGACATGAATCCAAATCCCTTTAAGCCCACGGCTGGCAAGCGGCCTCCGATACTCATCGGCCGCGAGTCGGTCATCGAAGATTTCGAGGAAGGACTCGATAACGGCGCCGGAGCGCCGGGTAGGCTCATGCTCATTACGGGAAACCGCGGCTGTGGCAAGACGGTTCTCCTGCGAGAGCTGCAACGTCTAGCCAATGAGCGCGGATGGGCGGTTGTCTCCGATTCCGCTTCGCTTGGCTTATGCGATCGCTTGGCCGACGCGCTTCGCTCGAATAAACCCGTTGTGACGTCAATGGAGCTCGGCCCGTCGTTTGGCCGGATGTCGGTCGAGGCGGCGCGAGCAAAGGGCGAGACGTTGCGAGGGCTGGTCAACGAGCGCCTTAAGAAGCTCGGTCCAGGCAAGGGCATACTGTTTGCGATTGACGAGGCTCAATCTGCGTCTATCGAGGAGCTGGCGGCTCTTGCCGTTCTCTATCAGCAGGTGCTCGGAGACCAGGATGCCACGGGCTTGTCCGATAGCGACCAGCGTGGTCTTGCGCTGGTGTTCGCCGGCTTACCCAGTATGGTTGACGATCTGCTCGAAGAGCCGAGCGTGACGTTTTTGCGGCGTGCCCAGCAGCGTACGCTGGGGGCGATATCTTTGCCCAAGGTGCGCGACTCGTATATCCAGACGGTCAAAGACGCTGGTCTTTATGCTGACGCGGAGACGGCGGACCTTGCGGCGCGCAAAAGCATGGGGCATCCCTATATGGTTCAGCTGGTGGGCTATTACATGTGGCGGTCTGCTGTCCGGCGTGGCTCGCAGGTCATCGAAAGGCGCGATGTCGAGGATGGCCATGCGGATGCCGTCTCCGAGTTCTACGAAGCGGTTGACGCGCCCCTGTATTACGGGCTGCGCAGCCCACAGCGCCTTTTTATCGAGGCCATGGCGGTTGACGAGGGTAAACCGACTCGCATGGCGGATATCATTGAGCGCTGCGATCGCACTCAGAGCTGGGCGAGTAAATATCGCGCAAGCCTGATTCGCGAGCGCGTCATCGAGGCTGCCGGATACGGCCTCGTCCGGTTTACCGTGCCCATGCTGGGCGAGTACATTCGAGATCGTGTTTTATGGCACGAGTAATGTGACAAAGGGACTGTCCCTTTGTCACATTCGATCAACAGGAAGGGAAGCGATGGCGGTGTTGCAACAACCAAGTGCTATCGAGGTGCGCGGTGCACGTGTCCATAACCTCAAGGACATCGATATCGACATTCCGTTGGGAAGGCTGGTGGGTATTGCCGGCGTATCGGGTTCGGGCAAGAGCTCGCTGGCGCTGGGGGTTCTGTATGCCGAGGGTTCGCGCCGTTACCTGGAGGCGCTCAGCACCTATACCCGCCGTCGGCTGACGCAGGCCGAACACGCTCAGGTGGACGAGGTGCTGCACGTGCCGGCGGCACTCGCACTGCATCAGCGCCCCAGTGTGCCGGGCGTGCGCTCCACCTTTGGCACCATGACCGAGCTCAACAACAGCCTGCGCCTGCTCTTTAGCCGTTGCGCCCATCACGTGTGCCCGCATTGCGGGGCGCGTGTGGAGCCGAGCCTTAACGTGGCTGCGGGCCTGTCGCTCACATGTCCCGCATGCGGGCGCGAGTTCTATGCGCCGGGTGCCGAGGACCTTGCCTTTAACAGTGGCGGCGCGTGCCCTACCTGCGGCGGCACCGGTGTCATGCGCGAGGTAGACGAGGCGAGCCTAGTGCCCGACGAGTCAAAGACTATCAACGAGGGCGCGGTGCTTCCCTGGGGTACGCTCATGTGGGATCTGATGAAGCAGGTGGCAGGCGAGATGGGCGTGCGTACCGACGTGCCGTTTAACCAGCTCACGCCTCAAGAGCGCGACATCGTGTTCCATGGTCCGGCGGTTAAAAAGCATATTCTCTACGTTCCCAAAAACGGCGAGGGTGCCACGCCGCTCGACTTTACCTATTACAACGCCGTCTATACCGTCGAAAACGCGCTCGCCAAGGTTAAGGACGACAAGGGGCTCAAGCGCGTTGCACGCTTTTTGCGCGAGGGACCGTGCCGCGATTGCGGCGGCACGCGTCTTTCCGAGGCCGCGCGCCAGCCCCAGGTGCGCAGTATCGATCTGGCGCAGGCGGCGGCCATGACGCTGGGCGAGGCGATTGAGTGGATACGCGGGGTGCCCGCATCCTTGCCGACCGAGATGCGGCCCATGGCGACGGACATCTGCGATTCGTTTTTGAGCACGGCCCGCCGCCTGGTCGACCTAGGCCTCGATTACCTTTCGCTCGACCGCGCCGGCGCCACACTGTCTACGGGTGAGCGGCAGCGCGTACAGCTTGCCCGCGTGGTGCGCAACCGATCGACGGGCGTGCTGTATGTGCTGGACGAGCCTTCGATCGGCTTGCATCCTGCTAATGTCGACGGCTTGGTAGGTGTGATGCGCGATCTGGTGGACGACGGCAACACCGTGGTCGTTGTCGACCATGACACGCGCGTGCTGGCAGAAGCCGACTATCTGGTCGAGATGGGCCCCGTTGCCGGAGCGGGCGGCGGTCATGTAATCGCCGCCGGTTCGGTGGACGAGGTCGAACAATCGCAGGGCAGCCGCATCGCGCCGTTTTTGCGCTCGGACCCCAAGCGCCTGCGCCCGCAGGTGGCTGACGACGAAATGTTCGACCAAGGCCATATCCGCATGGCGACCGATGCCATCCATACCGTCAAACCACTCGAAGTCGATATCCGGCGCGACCGCCATAAGGACCGGGCCG
>CABMOY010000076.1 GCA_902388345.1 uncultured Collinsella sp. | reverse complement strand
AAAGAAAATCGTCCCCGAGCCGGCCTCGCCCGAAATGGGCGGCTCCTCCCACATATGGAGCGCCGCGCGGGCGACCTTAAGCGTGTTGTCGGCGCCGCACACGCCACGCGCGCCCTCGTCGCGCGCCGCACCGCAACGGCGCGGACACAAATGGCAGGCGGGCGAAAAAAGTTCGGTCAACGACGTCGGCATAAAAACATGCTCCAAAACAATGATTCAGCAGCTCAAACGTAAAGGGACCAACCGCACAGACGGCTCGAGCCCAAGGCGCCGTAATCGTCCGACACGATTTTTGTAATGTCAAGACTGGAATCGATAAAGTGCCGCTTTATGATGTAGGTATTCCGCCCCCCGCGGAGCAACTGGGTGAACCGTCGCGTTTATTTAGGGAGCCCACACAGTCGTACCTAGTACAGGTATCCTTCGTTGTTAAGGACGCTGGAACAGTCGATGAGGGCACCCACCTGTTTTAGGTGGGTTCATTTTCGTAACGTGGGGGGTGGTTTTCATTTGCCGAAAACCACCATTACAGCCCATATGGATCCCCGCCGGTATCCCGACAAGCCATCGACAACATCCCAATATCTGGTAAGCGCGTGATTATCGCTGCATGCAATTCCATGCACCCCCCGTGGTCGAGTATCATGGTTCGGCTATGCCCTTTGCGCATGGCGTTCTTCTGACCTTTTCCTTCGACGCTTGGCGGTTTTTAGATTCATGGCTTCATCCCCGAGCTACATACCGTACCTATGCGTGGCAGCGGCGGCCTTTATCACGACCTTCCTCATGGTGCCCCTGGTCAAGCGCTTGGCAATTAAGCTCGACGCCGTCGACTATCCTTCCAAGCGCCGCATCAACACCAAGCCCATCCCGCGTTTGGGCGGAACGGCGGTGTTTTTGGGCCTGGTCGTTGCCTGCATTGTGCAAATCCTAGGCACCTGGCACCTAGGCTGGCCGCCCGTCCTGGTGCCGCACCCGCGCCTTCACATTAGCTATCCCATGCTGGCGCTCTCCTTTACCGTCATCTTTGCGACCGGCGCTATCGACGACGTCTTCCAGCTCAAGCCCAAGCAAAAACTGGCCGGTCAGGTCCTCGCCGCGCTCATCGCCTGCGTGGGCGGCCTGCGCATCGGCGTCATCGTCAACCCGTTTGCCCCCGGCGAGATCATGCTCGGATGGCTCGCCTACCCCATCACCGTGATCTATCTGGTGGCATTCACCAACATCATTAACCTCATCGACGGCCTCGACGGCTTGGCCACGGGCATCTGCGGCATCGCGTCGTTCACCATGTTTTCGATGGCCGTTCTCTCGGGCCGCATCGACGCCGCCGCGCTCTCCATTGCGCTCTTTGGCGCCTGCCTGGCCTTTTTGCGCTACAACTTCAACCCCGCAAGCATCTTCTTGGGCGACTCGGGGTCGCTGCTTCTGGGCTTTGCGCTGGGCTCCATCTCGTTGCTCAACGTGAGCCGCACCGCCGCGCTCACCTCGCTTATCATCCCGCTCATCGTTGCCGGCGTGCCCATCATCGACACGTTTAGCGCCATCGTGCGCCGCAAGCGCGCCCACATTAGCATCGGGCAGGCCGACAAGGGCCACATCCACCACCGCCTGATCCAAGAGGGCTACAACCAAAAACAGGCAGTGCTCCTCATCTACGCCTGGTGCATTATGCTTTCGGCCGGCGCCGCCGCGATTAACCAGGTCGAGGTGCCCATGCGCGTGCTCATCTTTACCGTGCTCGCCATTGGCTCGGCGGCCTTTGCCAAGCATCTACATCTGTTTGAGCCCGTGCTGCGCCACCATTACAACAAGCGCACACACGAGGATGAGCTCGTCACCCCCGACGACCCCGCCTTTAAGCAGGAGGAGCAGGCAGCCGAGGAACGTAAGGAAGAGCGCCACCACAAGCTCTAGGGTAAGCTGCCGAGGATGCGTCCAGACGCCGCCGGCCAAACGTGCAGCCACGCCGCGCCCATCGCACAAGCCGCCGCTCTCCCGCCCCTCGCCTACTTACGACCCGCCCCTCCAATAAACGCGTTATCATCTTGACCCATGAACATACGTTAGGAGCAATCATGCCAAACGAGAACAGCTACGAAGTCGCGCTGCAAAAGAGCAACGCCATTCGCGAGGGCCTGGCCAAAACGCCCGAGAAGTTCACCATGCTCACCGGCGACCGCCCCACCGGCCGTCTGCACCTGGGTCACTACTTCGGCACCCTCAAGGGCCGTGTTGAGCTGCAGAACATGGGCGCCAAGACCAACGTGCTCATCGCCGACTACCAAGTCATCACTGACCGCGACACGACCGAGCACATCCAGGACAACGTGTACAACATGGTCATGGACTACCTTGCCTGCGGCATCGACCCCGACAAGACCATGATCTACGCGCACTCCGCCGTGCCCGCCGCCAACCAGCTCATGCTGCCGTTCCTGTCGCTGGTCTCAGAGGCCGAGCTGGCGCGCAACCCCACGGTAAAGGCCGAGATGGAGGCCTCGGGCCACGAGCTCACCGGCCTTCTGCTCACCTACCCGGTGCACCAGGCCTGCGACATCCTGTTCTGCAAGGGCAACGTGGTGCCCGTCGGTCGCGACCAGCTGCCGCACATCGAGCTCACCCGCACCATCGCCCGCCGCTTTAACAACCGCTACGGCAAGGTGTTCCCCGAGGTCGACGCACTGCTGTCCGAGACCCCGCTGCTGCCGGGCCTGGACGGTCGCAAGATGAGCAAGAGCTACGGTAACGCCATCAACATCTCGATGACCGCCGAGGAGACGGCCAAGCGCATCAAGAAGAGCCAGACCGACTCCGAGCGCATGATCACGTTCGATCCCGAGAACCGCCCCGGCGTGTCCGGCCTGCTTTCAACCGCCGCCATCTGCACCGGCCGTTCCGAGGTCGAGATTGCCGAGGAGATTGGCATGGGCGGCTCCGGCCAGCTCAAGAAGTACGTGACCGAGGCCGTCAACGAGTACTTCGCGCCGATCCGCGAGCGTCGTCAGCGCTATGAGAACGATCTGGACTATGTGAAGGACGTGCTGCACGAGGGCAACCGTCGCGCCAACGAGATTGCCGAGCAGACCCTGGCCGAGGTTCAGGACGCCATGGGCATGGTGTACTAGGCAAAGCGCCTTCGCACAACATAGACGGTGAGGCTGAATCCTCACCGAAACAGGAACAGGCCCGCTGGCAGATAGTTGCCAGCGGGCCTGTTCCCGAAGTACACCGTTGAATCGCACAGAGGGGAGGAATGCGAATCAAACTCAACAGGGCAGGCTTTTTCATCGCCTATTGCCTGCTCCGTTGCTGAAACCAATATAGTTCACCGTGGTTTACTTTGCTGCGACAAACCGCGCCGCCATACCTTCTCCATAAGTTAACCTCGGTAAACCTGCCAAAACCACCACAAAGGGGATAGGCACCTTTGTGGTGGTTTAAGCCACGGCAGAGCCGCTAGAGCCCTGCAGGCCAGCGACAGGCGGCCAAGTCGACGTGCATGTCGTCCTTAAACGCCACACCCTCCCCTAGCAAAAGCTCACGTTGAGCATCGGGACCGCCAAAAGCAAAACCATCGCATATGCGGCCATCGGCAAACACCACGCGGTGACAGGGAATCTCGCCGGGACGCGGATTGCCATGCAGGGCATACCCCACGTACCGCGCACTTCGTGGACGTCCAGCAAGCAGCGCCACCTGACCATACGTGGCGACCATCCCCTCGGGAATCTGCTCGACCACCTCGTACACCCGCTCAAAAAAGCCCTCAGACACCATTGCTCACTCCCTTCCACCCGGAATAGCATAAACCACCACAAAGGTGCCTGCCCTTTGTGGTGGTTTATGGCAGGTTGGTTAGTTGGCGGGGCGGAAGAAGGCTACTGCTACGGCGCCGGGGCCCACGTGGGTGCCGATGGTGGCGCCGATGGTGTGGATGGGCAGCTCGCTCTCGGCATGGCCGGCCCACAGCGCGGCGCTGTCCTCGATGTATTTCTTGAGCACCGCATCCGAAAGGCCCGTATAGCCGAGCGCCAGCGGCATGGAAAAGTCGATGCCGCCCGCCTTTTCGACCTTCTGGTTGAGCAGGTTACGTCCGTTCTTGGAACCGCGCGCCTTGCCCAGCTGCACGATCAGACCGTCCTCGGCAGCCACAACAGGCTTTACGTTGAGCAGCGTACCCACGGCACCGGCAGCAGCAGACAGGCGACCGCCGCGCACCAGGTACTCCAGCGTCTCGAGCAGACCAATAACCACCACGCGGTCACGGACGGCCTCGACAGCCGCCGCGATCTGGGCCGCGCCCTGGCCCTCGTCCACTAGGCGCAGGGCATACTCGACCAGCACGCGCTCACCCAGGGTAACGTTATTGCTGTCCACGACGAACATGTCGCCGCCCGGCGCCTCGGCAAGTGCCGTACGAGCACTCTGGTTGGTGCCCGAGAGCTTGGCGCCCACGGTAATAATCACGGCCTCATCGCCGGCCTCACGCGCTTCGGCAATCGCCTGCGAAAAGGCGTACGGGTTGACCTGACCGGTCTTGGGCAGCTCATCGCGCTCCACAAGCATCTCGTAAAAGCGCTGGTGATCGATGTCGACGCCATCCATATACACATCGGTGCCAAAGGTGACGGACAGCGGCAGAACGCGCAGAGCGGGGTGCTCCGCCGGCGACATATCGCTTGCGGAATCGGTAATAATGCGGACGGACATAACGAATCCTTTCTTGCGCAGGTCCCGCGCGGGGAATTTTGACAGCAATGCCCCGGCACGGCATACGCGCTCAAACGGGACTATGCAGTTTTTAATGGGAAGCAAATGCCTTGGCGGCCTTAGATCTCACGCAGGGTGTTGAGAATCGTACGCAGCGACGCATACATCTGCTCGCGCTGCTCCACACCCATAGCCTTACCGGTGGTGTCGAGCACCTCGCGAATGATGCGGTCCGCCTCGCTCATGCTCTCGCCGCCCAGAGCGGTCAGGCGCACCGGGGCACGATACTTAACGGCCGCATCACCCGAGTCGTCGACCTCGACGTAGCCGCCCTCCTCCAGATGCGCGAGCGTGCGCGAGACGGCGGCACGGGTCACGCCTGCCATGCGAGCCAGGTCAGCGCCAGTCAGGCCGTCCTTGCTGCGCTCAAGATAGTACAGGCACATAACGTCGGAGCCCTTGAGGCCCAGCCTTGCGCCCTCGGATGTCTTAATGCGCTGGATCTCCTTGTAGAGCCCGCTGATCAGTCCGACAAAGTCCTCGAAACGTGTCTCGTCGTTCTGCTGCATGGGAGACGACCGCCTTTCGCTTACATGATGCTAACGGGTAAACATCTTAGCCGCACGAGGCAACACCCATACCCTAATATCCCATTTGTTAACCCATCAACATAAAAACCACCACAAAGGGGACAGGCACCTTTGTGGTGGTTTGGGGCATCGAGTTTGATCCGCAGACTTCGCTACAGCCCCACGCAGGGATTGTCGCGGGTCACAAGCGTCTTAACGACAACCGTCGCTCCCAGATAGCGCTCGAGCAACTCGGCGAGACGATCAACGGCAGCCTGGCAATCCCCCATCCGCTCGGGCTCCACGCACTCAATCGCCAGGAATGCATCGGCCGAATCGTCGGACAGCGCCGTGCGAACGCCATCGCGCCAGTTCCAGCAGCGGCATACGGCGCCCGCATCATCGATGTAGGCGAGCTCGCCGGGCAGCGTCGGGTCATCCGTTTCCTCGCCAAGTGGAAGGAACGCATCGCCGCCGTCAGTCACCTTCAAGCAAAGATCCCCCTCAATCGCATGCAGGTCCTCGCCGCCAACGGGCAGCGCGTAGGTCAGCGACACCGTGTTGTAGATGTCCACCGCGGGCGTAATGTGGCCCACCGGTTTGCCCTTGAGCACGCGCTTGAGCAGGTTCTCAATTGAGCAACGCGCGCCCTTTTTGGTCTTGAACAGCCGATAAGCCTCGCGCCATGCCTTGACCGGTGCGTTCTCGCTGATAGTATCGCTGGTCAGATGACGCTCCGCGTCGATATTGGCGCGGTCGAGCAACGCCGCAATCGCGTCCACGTCCTCTTGAGGAATCTGAGCCGCGGGCTTCATGCCCTTTACGACCACAACACCGACAGCCGCCTGCGGAAATAGCTCCCAAAACGAATCCTCGGCAATAAAGCTCTTCATGTGCTCTCCCTTCATAGCATGCGCCCGAGCCCGGGTGCCTAAACAAAAAGCGCCCTTACGACGGCCACCTTCAAAGTCCTACGGTGCCGCCACAAGAGCGCTTACGCTGCCCCCATCCGGAGAAGGGAGCGATATGTTAGGCGTATTGTAACCCGAGTCATCCGCGCGAGTAAAACCACCACAAAGGTGCCTGTCCCCTTTATGGTGGTTTTGGGTCTGAGGCGACGCTAGTGGCGAAGTCCCAGCAGGCCGTGGCCGCGATGACGGGCGTCGGCGTGCACCTGAGCGTGCGGACCGGCGGCCTTGACGGATTCGGGCAGGTGCGAGTACTTCTTCTCGAAGTTCTCCTCGAACATCACGGCCAAGTTGTGCGCGGCCTCGTCGTAGCGAGCGGTGCTCTGCCAATACTGGCGCGGCACCAGGATGCCGTCGGGTACGCCGTGGCACGTGGTGGGAATGTCGACGTTAAAGATGTCGTCGTGCACGAACTCGCTGTCCTCGATGGTACCGTCGAGGGCGCGGGCCACCAGGGCGCGCGTGTAGGCAAGCTCGATGCGATGACCCACGCCGTAGCCGCCGCCGATCCAGCCGGTGTTGACCAGGTACACACGCGTGCGGCCGTCGGCGATGCGCTCACCGAGCATCTTGGCATAGACCATGGGGTCGAGCGGCATAAACGGCTCGCCAAACAGCGAAGAGAACGTGGGCGTGGGCTCGGTGACGCCGACCTCGGTGCCGGGGATCTTGGCCGTAAAGCCCGTCACAAAGTGATACATGGCGGCGTCGGCCGTCAGGCGCGAGATGGGCGGCAGCACGCCAAAGGCATCGCAGGTCAGGAAGAGCACGACGCTTGGAGTGGTGCCCATGCCCTTGGTCCACGCGTTGGGAATGTGCTCCACAGGGTATGCCACGCGCGTGTTGTGCGTGATCGAGATGTCGTCGTAGTTGGGCTTGCGGTTCTCGTCGAGCACCACGTTTTCGCAGATCGCGCCAAAGCGGACAGCGTTGAAGATCTCGGGCTCGTGGAACGCGTCCAGGCCCTCGCATTTGGCGTAGCAGCCACCTTCGATGTTGAAGATGCCCATGTCGGACCAACCGTGCTCGTCGTCGCCGATCAGCAGCCGCGTGGGGTTGGCCGAAAGCGTGGTCTTGCCCGTGCCCGAAAGGCCAAAGAACACGGCGGTCTCGTGCGTGACGGGATCCATGCTGGCCGAGCAGTGCATGGGTAGCACGTCGTCCTCGACGGGCAGCAGGTAATTCATGACGCTGAAAATGGACTTTTTGATCTCGCCGGAGTAGCCGGTGCCGGCGACCAGAATCACGCGCTCCTGGAAGTTAATGACCACGGCGGCGCTAGAGTTGAGGCCCTTGATGGCGGGATCGCACTGGTAGCCCGGCGCGGCGAGCACGCAGAAGTCCGGCTCGCCGGTGCGTGCGATTTCACGGGCAAGCGGGCGGGCGAGCATCTGCTTAATAAAGAGCGCCTGGCTGGCACGCTCGCAGGCGACAAGCAGACGACGCGTATGGTTGCGGTCGGCACCGGCCATACCGCGAGTGACGAACACGTCGCGCTCGTTGAGATAGTCGACGATGCCGGCCTTGATGGCCTCGTAGCTCTCGACAGACAGCGGGCGGTTGACCGCGCCCCAGGCAATCTTGTCGTGAACATCGGGCGTGTCGGCGATAAAGCGGTCGTTGGGCGAGCGACCAGTGCGCTCCCCCGTCTCGATCACCAGTGCGCCGTTGGAGGCCATGCGGCCTTCGTTGCGGCGGATGGCATGCTCAACGAGCTCGGCGGCCGGCAGGTCAACCAGTAGGCGGGGCTGGTTCTCGGCGGGATCTTCGACCAGAGTAATACCAAAATTGGACAGAACTTCTGCAGGGGTAACACCAGGCATGGGGCCTCCTTTAAAAACGCGGCACGTGGACGCGGCGCGCACTTTACTCACGTAAAGCCCGTTGTACCCGATATGCAAAAACGTTTTTGCGGCAACGGCGAAGCGCCCGCCCAACGGTCAAAAATCGCACGCAAGCGGACTAGTCATTGGGGACGTTCTTAAACGACTAATCGTTGGGGACACTCTTGAAAAGGCAACAACCAAGGAGCGTCCCCGGATGCCGGCACTTAGGAACGTTCCCAAAGTGCCGGCACATAAGGAACGTCCCTAAGTGCCGACTACTGAATGGCGTCGCCGAAATTATCGAACAATCCGTTCAAAAACACGACCGAACACCGCCGCGTCTATACTAGAACGCAGCAATAGAAAGGACCTCATTTTGAGCATTACGCCCCTCGATAGCATCCGCCGCGCCATCGCCCGCCGCAATGGCGTCGCCGACCCCGCCGTATCGAGAGACGGCACCGCAAAGGGCCGGGGCGGCCGCATCGAGAACGGCCTGTTCCCCACATCGCACACCGCCGAAGAGCTTGCACGAATCCAAGAGCTAAGCCAGCGTAACGCCGGCGGACCCGACAGCAGCCAGGCCGCGCGCCGTCGCCGGCGCGAACACGATCGGGAGCCCGGCCCCGTCCGCCGCATGGTCAACGCTTGGTGGAACCGTCTGCTCGGCGCCGTCTACGGCGGCGG
>CABMOY010000075.1 GCA_902388345.1 uncultured Collinsella sp. | reverse complement strand
ATCCGTGCGAACAGCTCCTCAATCGCAAATGGCTTGGTCAGGTAATCGTCAGCACCGGCGTCAAGCCCTGCCACCTTGTCCATCACGGCATCGCGCGCGGTGACCATAATCACCGGCACATCCTTGTGCTTGCGGACACGTCGCAAGACCTCCATGCCGTTGAGCTGCGGCAACAGTACGTCGAGCAGAATCAGATCGTAGTCGCGCTCCAGCGCCAGGTCAACGGCGGTGCGGCCATCGGCGGCGTGTTCCACCTGGTAGCCCTCGTGCTCCAGCTCGAGCGTCACAAAGCGGGCGATTTTCTCCTCGTCCTCTACGATCAAGATCCGTGCCATGCGTGCCCCCGTCTGCGATTACTTGTCGTCGTTGAGATTTTGCTTGATGTCGTCCGCGGCGTTGGCAGCGCTATCCATAAGGTTGTTGATGCTGCCGGGCACGTCGCCGTCGCTGTCGATGCGGTAGCGCATGCCAAAGAACAGGCCAATCAGCATCAGCCATATCGTGGCGCCCCAGGCAAACAGCGCGACGATGGGGATCAGGATGGGGATGTTGAGGATGATCGCATCGCGGCGCGTGGCGATAAACTTGGTGTCCAGACTCAGGCGGAAGAGCTTTTTGAGGTACTCCCACACGCTGTCCATCTTCTTGGAGAAGTCGGTCTTTTCGCTCGACTTTTCGTAAGCGACCTGCGCGGCGACCATCTCGGCAGAGGGCTCATCGACTGGCGCGGACTCGGTGGCGGCATGCGCCGACGTGGTCTGGGTCTTGCCCTGCGACTCGAGCCAAATGATGGCATCCAAAACGTTGCCGTCGGCAGCGTCGAGCGCGGCCTTGGCATCGGTGTAGCTCACGTTGCACTTGGTGCGGATAGTTTCAACTTTTTCGAGGTCGTCCATGACCTTTCCTTTCGTTCGATGGGCGCGACGCCGGGCGATTTGCCCGGGCGCGAGCGTTGCGTTCGGCGGCCTGCGTCGCGCGGCGCCGCCCCGCCCTTGGTCGAACTCTATAGTGCAGGTTATAGATTAAGCGATTCTTGAGCCAAGATTAATGTTGGATGAGTTTTTGGGTGGCAGTGGGGAAGGGAGAGGTGTTCTTCTGGGTGGCTAGCAGCGAGGTCTAATACTTTTCCGAGAAGTGAACGAGCTAAATCGGACCCCCGAAGCATAGACACTTTAAGGGCATCGTTTCCTGCGGTTTCGATACTGGAATCCTGCGATTTTGCCGACGAAAAATGCGGATGCTTCAGGGGTCCTAAAACAGACGTTCACTTCGCGGAAAAGTATTAGACCTCGATAGCGGGGGATGGGGTACCGGTGCAAAACGGCGTCAGACATAGGATAAACAAAGCGCTTCGATCATAAGGAATTAAAATCACGTTGCAAAAGTATGAAAATATCCTGCAATTGCAACATGAAGTACTTTAGCAACATAACGGCGATAAGAGAGCTTTCCGAGAGGGAGGGCGTGTTCACCACAGCTCAACAAGCGGCTCGCATGGACATCTCTCGAGATGCGCTGGCACACTCATGCCGTGCGGGGCGTCTTGAACGGATATGCCACGGCGCCTACCGGATGTTGGGCACACAGTGCCGAGATACCGACGAGCTCAACGCTTTTTGGAAGCTCACCAATCCCTCCCTTTGCGCGTGGGAGAGAAAACGCCAGTGGGATGGCATCGCCGTGAGCGGTACGACGGCGGCGAACCTGCAGCAAATGGGCGATTTCTATCTGTCCCCCTACAGGATGACCGCGCCCACACGTATCAATACAAGAAACGAATCCCTTTCTTTTGTAAAGCGCGAGATCGCTGAGCAGGACATCGTTTGGCTCGACGGCCTGCCGGTAACCAAGCCCGAGCGCACGCTTGTTGATCTTTGCCTCGATTGCGAGGACCCCTCATTAATTATTAATGCCTATCACGACGCGCTTGGACGCGGGCTCGATACGCAGCGGCTGAAAGATCTCGTAAAGGAGAACTCTAAAACCGCCAAAAGACGCGAGCTCATGAGGCCTTTGCTGATGGTGCTAAACGGGTAATGCGAAACGGAGGACATGGTGAAGTACAAGACGCCTGCCGCATTGGAGATGGCTGTTAGGAATGCCGCAAGACAGTTTTAAATGAGCGCTGAAACGTAAAAACATGCTGTGATTGTCATGTCCGCGCCGGCGAAATTAGCGTTACATAATTTGAGTCCCGTGCTGCGACGGGATGTTGCAAAGGCGAATTGATAATGGGCGCTTTGACTACGATAGGAACCATCGACTTGGATTATCCTGGTTTTATCGAGCGAACAACGTGCGAGTGAGATGATTGGTGTGGCGGAGCGAAGAAAAAACTGGTCGAGGGAAGAAACCCTTGCGGCGCTGTTTTTATATCTCGCCCTGCCTGCAAGGCTTATCGATGACAAAGGCGAAGATATACAGACGCTGGCACATGCCATCGGCAGAACGCCGGCGGCGGTTTCCTTAAAGATATGGAACCTCGCCTCGTTAGACGACCGGCGTCGAGCACGCGGCAAGGTGGGCATGGTTAATGCCAGCAAGATGGATAGATTGGTTTGGGCAGAGTATTCATCGAGCGGCGATAGGTTGGTCGAGGAAGCGGCGGGCGCATTTTTTGACCAGCTTAACTCTGATAATTCGATGAGCAGAGAGCTGAAAGAGGCAATTGGCATCGATTTGCCTGAGGGGCAAGAGCGTGAGGCAATAATCTCAGCGCGTGTTAACCAACAGTTCTTTCGTAATACGCTGCTCGTTAATTATCGCTCGCGGTGTTGTTTAACGGGCCTATCGAACCCGACGTTACTGGTTGCAAGTCATATCAAGCCCTGGAACGTGGCTGATCCCCGGACCGAGCGCCTGGCGCCAGATAACGGATTGCTGTTGAACGCGCTGCACGATAAGGCATTTGACCAGGGACTTATTACCATAACGAAGGATTTCAAGATTGTGGTGTCGAGTGTGGTTGGACATGGGGCTGCCGAGGACGAGTTCTTGTGGCGTTATAGCGGCGAGCGAATTACATTGCCTAAACAATCGAGCCCAAGACCAGATTTTATTGAATACCACAACGATATGGTGTTTAAGGGGTAAATTAGAATTGAATTGCAGCTATACCATTAATGGTGTGACTGTGTACCGCTTGGCTGAAAGCATCCTTTATCCAGCTACCTAGCATTACGATTGGATGGGAAATGAGTACGAGAGTTGCAGAGTATTATGGTCAAAGAACAGACGCTTTGACGCCCATTCACCCCATAGATATTCCATATGCCGGATGGAGCCCGGAAGAGCCGGTTCCGCACTGCCCCTTCTCCGGCGGTAATACGTGCAAGAAGCTTAAAGCAAAAAACGAGCCGGTCTGTTCGGTAAGGGATCAGGACGGAGTGCTTTGGATATCGTGTTCGGAGAGATTGTGCTCCACCAAAAAAGATCTCCCGCTTTGTTCGCATCAAAAGAAAATACTAACCATGGCTGCGCAGCATATATTTGATGGGGGCATTGACCCGTCTGACATCTGCGTCAAACGAGAAGAGTCCCTTCGAGTGAGTAAGGGCAGTGCATATCATGCTGATTTTATAATTACCACGCGCAGCGGGGAGTCGTCGACATCTGGCCCTAATCGACTTGTTCTTGAAATGCAAGGCGGTGGAGAAACATCGGATACCGGCAAAATTACTCAGCGTGTTCGCAAATGGAAAAACATGACTGAAAACGAGAGGACGAATGAGCAGCTGCGTGCCGAAACTACTGCAAATACTTTGGTCACCAATGCTTGGAGAAGACAACAAGAGCAATTTCTAATCAAGGGCAATATCGCCATGAAGACATGGAAAGGCCTTGGGATTGCGTTTTGTGTGGGCACACTGCTCTATGACTATCTTATGGAGCGACTAGAGTCAGTGAATCTGCCTGATTTGAAGGATTACAACTGGACGTTGGCTCTTCTCGCCTTTAAAGAGGATAAGAGCCGCTCTGTTGAGGACGGCCCCATTCCATTGACAATCGATGAAGACCGGACGCTGTATACGAACTACCAGACGTTTGTTCAAGCACTAATCAACCAAGGACAACCGACTCTGGAGGCATTTCAGGGGCAATTCTGCAGTCTTGAAAATGAAAGGATTGACATTCCGTTCTAGCTGTTCTGAGCCTTATCGACCTCGACGATACGGCGCGCAATCCATTCTATAACGGGCACGCAGACAGCGTTTCCTAGAGCTGTCCATCTACGAGAGTCCAGTCGTCCGGAAATCCCTGGAGTCTCTCGTACTCTAAAGGAAGCATGCGTCTGACAAATAGCGTCGGAGCTTCCTCTTGAATCGCAAGTGTAAGTTTCTCCGTCGTTTCTATATCCTTTTGCTTGCGGGCCCGCTGAAGGTTTTCTGCCAATCCCGGCGTGTTGGATAGAGTAGTAATCTGAGACTCGATGCTCTTTTTCAAGTCCTGGGGCATAGGCGTGGTCCGTGCTTCTGCGCGATTTAGAAGAGATTCGAGCTGCTCCTTGTCCAAAAAGTACCTCAGCGGAGCCGAAGTTTCCAAGACTTCCGACAATATAGACGCGGCGACGTCGTTGGGGTGTTCCAAAGTATTTTGCGTCCAGTACTCGCCATGATACGCAATACCCGAGCTCATCCAATTTGGTGAGCAGGGCTCTGAAATCTTCTCCGTTGTTTGAGTTGAGGAGTCCGGGAACGTTTTCGATAAAAATCCATCGAGGCTTTGCGGCAGCGACGAGTTCTGCGAACTTAAAGAAGAGTCCGCTTCGCGATCCGGCAAGACCGAGGCGTTTTCCTTGGTTGGCAAGCGAAAGGTCTTGGCAGGGGAATCCTCCGAAATAGACTTCTGCTTGGGGGATGCTTTCGGGTTGGACTTCATTGATATCTCCTGCTAGCTGGACATCCGGCCAGTGCTTTTGTAGCACTGCCCGCGAAAAATTATTGATTTCGCTTTGGAAGACGATTTCAACGCCGGCACGCTCGAAGCCGAGGTCAATACCGCCGATTCCGCTGAAGAAAGAGGCTGCCTTCACTTTGACTCCCTTCGAACGTGCGTGACAAAAATGCAAAGATTCATTCTATTGGATTTGTCTCAATGCGGCCAGCTCTTATAAAAGAATCCATTTGTCAAGACGATACACATGGGGGACATCGAACTGCGTCGCGTCGTCATTTCTTGCTGCAGTATTTTGAGGCAGGTGCCTGGCGGGGTATTTGACGTCTATGGCGGTCGAGGCGCCAACACGATAGGTGGGAGGTAATTAACTTGCGGGCTTTACATCGGACGTATGGTTGCGTTTGTTGGCTCGGGGACATCTACCTAGATTTGTTGCATTCAAGAGGGGCGAGGTGGCATGGGGATGCTAATGGGGCAGAGGCTCTGTAAAGAGTTGGCATTGGTTGTTGCCACGTGGCCTGCTGCTTTGCATGGCCTCGCCAGAATCCGACCGCAAATGACTCCGAGGAGATTTTGCAAGTTCTTGTCGCTACGTAAGAAAAACTTGCAAAACTCGCAAGTTTTTGTCATGCTGTGAGAAAAACTTGTAGATTGGGGCGGGCGATGGATAAACGGATGGTTCCTAGAAATCGATATCTCGAAAAGTTGATCGCCTTTCGTGATGCGGATGTCATCAAGGTCGTAACGGGTATGCGCCGTTGTGGCAAATCGACGCTTCTGGACATGATGCGCAAACATCTGGAGGATAACGGCGTTCCATCCGAATGTCTTTTGACCTTTAAGATGGAGTCGTTTGAGCTGGAGGGCGTGCGTGATTGGCGAGAGCTTTATCGCCACGTCGACGGCCTAATGCCTGCGGGCAAGAGGTGCTATCTCTTCTTCGACGAGCTTCAGGAGGTTGCCGGATGGGAGAAGGCGATTAACGCACTTCGTGTCGACCGGGACTGCGATATATATGTTACTGGTTCGAATGCTTTTCTCCTGTCGTCTGAGATTGCGACCTTAATCTCGGGCAGGTATGTCGAGATTCGGATGCATCCGCTCGCTTTTTCGGAATATGTCAACTTTCTTGGTCCGACTGACGTCACGAATAGGCTTGCTGTTTTTGGCCGGGAGGACATCGTTGCGCTCGACGATCTTCTCGACCGTTATTTAATGTTTGGAGGTCTGCCGTTCCTTGCCGCCTCAAAGCTGCCGGAACAGGAAATGAAGGACTACATCTGGAGCACGTACCAGACAATCGTCGGGCGCGACATTTTGGCTCGCGAAGCCCGTCGGGGCAGGAGATCGGTGACAAGCAAGGGCGTGCTCGACCGCGTTACATCCTACTTAGCCGATAACATTTCAAACCCGACATCAATTAATAAGATCGTTGGAACGCTGGCGGAGAACGGGCTGAAATCCTCGCATGGCGTTGTGGACACTTGTGTATCCGCCCTTGAGGAGACCTATATCTTTTCGCATGCGCGCCGATTTGATATTAAGGGTCGGGACATTTTGAAGACCGGTGGCAAGTTCTACATTGAGGATCTGGGGCTTCGAGCTTTCTTGGATGGGTATCGCGGCAGCGACAGTGGGCGTGTTCTCGAAAATGCCGTTTACAATCGCCTTGTCTATGACGGATACCGAGTCTTCACAGGTCATCTTCGAGATGCTGAAATCGACTTTGTTGCAATCGGCGACGGCTCGGATCGTAAGTTTATTCAGGTCACGGAGTCGATTGACGAGGAGGCGACGCGTAAGCGCGAGCTGCGTCCATTTGAGCTCAGGTCGCTCGAGAAGATTACCGGCGGTTACGAGAAGATCATCGTCGTTCGCCGGGGAAGTCATCCGACCGATATTGACGGCATCAAAATCGTTTCAGCAGTCGATTTCTTAATGGGTAGGCTTGGGGCTTAGGGCGTTTAGAGCGCGTCTGTTTCCTATGCCTAGCGACATTGCCGCAGTTCGTGACGCCGCCGGCTTCTTCCTCTCCGTCGAGCGGCACCAACTCAGCTGATCCGTTGGGGACGAAGGAAAGCGGATCATTTTCGGCGCGCCGCAGGTGATACGAATCCTGCGGCGCGCTGTTATTTGAGCGAGGGCTTTCAGCTGTGTCCGCGTGGCGTGGGACACTTAACCTGCCGTCCTGCTCTGCCGCGACGGCACGTACCTGAACAACGACCCTCTAAGGAGCTCGAAATCGATGAGTGACAACACCAAGCATCTCGCAAAGAAATGCGTCAAGGACGCGGGGCCGTGTCTCACGCTGTGCCTTGCCGGTGCAGCGGTCGCGCTGCTGGCTGTTTTGGGGCCATTTGACGTGCTTCGAAGCGCCAGCTCTCTACACGTTTGCATGGCTCTTGCCGGCGCCATGATGACCGGCGGCGTGCTCGATCTAGCTTTTTGGGTGTTTGACCCGTTTGGATGGAAGAACGAAGGGTAAGCCCTAAGGGATGGATGCCCCGCAGCGTTAGGAGGTCCCCATGATCTGGTTTACCAGCGATACCCACTTTGGGCACGAGAACATGCTGCGGCTCGCCGACAGGCCTTGGTCGACTGTTGGGCAGATGAACGACGCCATGGTCGCTAGCATTAATAGCAAGGTCGCTGCGGATGACGAGCTTTACATTTTGGGTGACTTCAGCTTTAAGATGACGGTCCAAGATGCCTACGAGCTGCGCAAAAGCATTGCATGCAAGCGCATCCATCTGCTGCCCGGCAACCACGATAAAGACTGGACGCAGCCTGCGGTGGCGGATGCTTTTATCGTCGAGCCGCCCATTTGCGTGCTCAAGATCGACCGTCAGAAAATCGTGCTGAGCCACTATCCCATGGTCGACTGGCAGGGTATGTCGCACGGCGGCTGGCATTTGCACGGGCATATCCACAGCTGTGGCGACGCGTATAACAAGTTCAACCTTCGGCAGGGGCTGCTGCGCTACGACGTGGGCGTGGACGCCAACGGCTACGCCCCGGTGAGCCTGGAGGAGCTCAAGTCGTGGTTTGCACAGGTAGACGAGCCGGTGTGTTGCGTTAAGTGGCCGTGGTGGGTCAACGCCACGGGCGACGAGCAGGTCGAGCGCGATCTCGAAACCTATAAGAGGGAAGTGGTGATCCGATGACGGTCTATGTGACGGGCGACGTCCATGGCGGCGCTGACATGCAAAAGCTGCGCGATTGGGATCTTGGGGAAAGCCTGACGAGCGACGACTATCTCATCATTGCCGGCGACTTTGGCCTTCCGTGGGATTTCTCTGCCGAGGAGTGCGCCGACATCGCTTGGCTGGAGTCGCGCCCCTATACCGTGCTGTTCGTCGACGGCAACCACGAACGTTTCGACCACTGGGCGGAGCGACCCATGGAGTTGTGGCACGGCGGACTGACACAGCGCCTGTCGGACACCTCGCCCATACGGCGCCTGACGCGCGGCGAGGTTTTTGAACTCGACGGCTCAACGGTCTTTACCATGGGCGGCGCCACGAGCGTGGACAAGGAATACCGCATTCCGTATTCCAGCTGGTGGCCGCAGGAGCTGCCGGACGAGCGCAACTTTGAGGAGGCGCGGACAAAGCTCGACGGCGTGGGCTGGAAGGTCGACTACGTGGTCACCCACACCTGCTCTACGCGCATGCTTTCGCCCACGCTTTATCCGGCGCCCGGCTGGAATTGCCCCGCCGTTGATCGGCTTACGGCGTTTTTCGATGAGCTGGAGGACCGCTTGGACTACAAGCGCTGGTACTACGGGCATTTTCATCGGGATGCCAACCCGGCCGAGCGCCATACCGTGCTCTACGACTGCATCGTTCGCCTGGGCGACGAACTCCAGCCCTGGGATGTTGCGTAGGGGTGGGGTGCCTGATTACTCAGCCGTTACGGTAATGTTCTCCCTGTGCTTGCGGATAACATCCCAGCTAAAATGCTCGACCAGCTGCTCGGCAGAGCGCGGCGTGGTGCCCGGCGCGATGCCCGTTTGCCCGGCGAGCCCGCCCAGC